>JAUHWW010000017.1 GCA_030427365.1 bacterium
GTGTTTCATTGGCGCTGGCGGGGGTCTTCATGGTGCAATACGGCGTCGAAAAGGGGCTTTTGACGCCATTCTGGCGGGTCATGGGCGCGCTGGCGCTTGGTGCGGCGCTGATTGCCGGGGGCGAAGTCATCCGCCGCCGCCACGGCGATGAGGGCGGCGCGGCTGTCGGTTTGCCCTCGGTCCTATCTGGGGCAGGGGTGATCACGCTGTTTGCCGCCGTCCTTGCGGCACGTGCGCTTTACGGGCTGATTGGCCTTGACATGACGCTTGCCGGATTGGTGGGGGTCGCGGTGGTGGCTATTGTGCTGGGCTGGTTCTATGGCCCGGTATTGTCGGCGCTCGGGCTGGCCGGGGCAGGGGCCGCGCCGTTCCTTGTGGGCGGATCGTCCGATGTGCTCTGGCTGTTCTATTACTACTACGCCTTGCTGGCCCTTGTCGGGCTTGCCGTCGATGCGGTGCGCCGGTGGGCGTGGATTTCGGTGCTGGCGCTTGCGGTGGCGGTAAGCGGGGCCAACCTGATTTATATCGGGGATGCGGGGGCGCTTCATTATCTGGTGTTCTGGGCGCTGGTCAGCGTCTTTGCCCTGCTTGTTCCGGAGCATCGCCTGATTCCGACGCATGCGGGCAACTCGGTCAGTCGCCGCATCATGAGCGGCGGGGATTTCCCGGAGTTTCCCACACGCCTGGCAGTGGCGATGATCGCCCTGAGCAGTGTGGCGGCTGTCGCCGTCGCGCTGGATGCACGTGATGCGGTGACCGTCTGGCTGTCGCTTGGGCTTTTGGCGGCGATGATTGTCTCGCTTGTTGCGGGTACGGCGCGCGCGCCCGCGCTTGAGGATCTGCCGGGCGTTCCGGCGCTTGCGGGCATTGTTCTGGTGACGCTTGAAGGACTGGAGCGCGGCCCGCTCTGGTCCGTGTTTCGCGCAGGAGCCGACCGTTTGCCGGAAACCCCGGCCCCGATGACGGCAAGCGTGCTGATGCTGGGCGGGGCCGTGACATCCTGGCTTTTCGCGCTCAGGATGCGACAGGCGGGCGGTGCGGTGCCATCAATCCTCTGGGCCCTCGGGGCGGCGGTGGCCGGGCCTCCTCTGGCACTGATCCTTGAACTGTGGTGGCAGCCGGGAGACGTGATCGGCGGCTATCCTTGGGCGCTGCATGTGCTTGGTATGGCTGCGGTCATGGTCTGGTTCGCGACCCGCGCGACCCGTCTTGTCCCCGAAACACGGCTCTGCTCGGCGCTGTTCGCAGGCAGCGCGATAGTCCTGATCTCGCTGGCGCTTTTTGTGATGCTGAGTGCGGCGGCGCTTACGCTGGCGCTTGCGGTGATGGTGCTGGTGACGGCGCTGATCGACCGGCGGTTCAACCTGCCGCTTCTGGGCGGTATCGCACAGCTTGGCATCGCCGTGATCGGCTATCGCCTTATCCTTGATCCTGGCATCGGCTTTGGAAAAACTATGGAGTTGAATGCTGAGTTGGTACGATTTGCCGAAGAAGTACCTGAGTATCAAGTGATGATTGGTTATTCCAGAAAGCGCTTCTTAGGTGAAGGGCGCATGGAGCTCGCACCAAACTTAGAAGCGGGAAGAATCGCTCTATCGAGCGGGGCAGCCCTACTTCGGGTGCATGATGTGGCAGGTCATCGTCAACTACTGGATCAGTAGGGGATAAAACTTAGTTTGTAGAAAATATCATAGTAGCAAGCATGATAGAGATTTATAGTCGTATTGATGGAGGACTTGCATGACTGAAGAAACGAAAAGGATACAAGAATTGGTTAAGAAAGCCGAAAATGCGCTTAAACAGTCACAGCAAAAACTAAAGAAGGCAGAAAACACCAAGCGGGAAGACGAGAAAGACCTGCACCAAAACGAGGCGCTCGCTCTGCGTAAAAAGGCACGAGGGGATGACGCTGCGGCAGAAGCGGGACTGGTCGCACATGATGTGAATGCGCTCATGGAAGATAAACATGATGTTGCAGAGGCCAGAAAAGAGGTCGCACATGTGCATAAAGTAATTAGCCAGATAAAACATTGGATGGGACAGTCAGAATATAAGGAAGATGCGAAGCGGCAGCAAGCGCTAGAGGAAGCTCAGAAAGCCTACCGTTCGCTGTAAAAGCAGACTAGATCGAAAGTGGTTCTTTAGGGAAGCCTTTTTTTAGTGCCTTTTGAATGGCGGCGTGCAAGGCTGGCGTGCGGAAGGGGAGCGTGTCAAAGGCCTTGAGCGGGATCCACATCGGCGTGTGTTTGTTGTCGTGGTAGGGGTTCTGGTTCAGCAGGGCTTCCTCGGACATTTCAGTCAAACCGATATCACCATGTGGGGCGACATTGGCGATGAAGATAAACTGATCATTGTAGGTCGGGTCTGAGTGCTGTTCGGTAAATACCAGCTGCTGGGCGGTAATCTCTAGACCGGTTTCCTCGCGGACTTCACGCACAACAGTCTGCTCAATTGGCTCATCACCATTCTGCCGGCCACCAACCAGAGTGTAGTAGAGCTGGTTGTTTTTCTGGCGCTGCATGACGAGCATGTTGCCGTTCTCGATGATGATAGCGCGAGCAGCATTTGCCATATTACTCAGAGACCTCGGTCATTGCATCGATGACACTGCCGTTTGTTGCGTATTCTGAGTGGTCATTGGCGTTGAGTGTGGCGCGGAACATGGCGGTGCCTTCGATATCACCGTCGTAGTGGAAGTAAGGTCCGTAAAGGCGGCCAACCTTTTCTCCGTCAACATAGAGATGAGCGTGGCCTTCGCCGATAACATTTTCTTCGTTGACGCTCTCGGGCGTGAACGTAAAGTCAGTCGTCTCGAGCTTTACGTTGTAGCCACTCTTGGCATCTTTCTCGACGACGAGTGATAGGGTCGGTGCTTGGTCAGCGCTGACCATGAACATCTCTGCATCGTCGTGACTGTGTGCTTCGCCATCATCATGACTGTGGTCATCCATTGCCATTTCTGACGCATGGTCGTCGTGATCGTGGTTTTCGCCCACTGCGTTGCCGATGAGGTAGCCGCCTCCAAGTCCTAATGCGAGCGCTAGGACAACGCTAATGCCGAGCTGTTTACTATCAATTTGTGCTTGCTTCTTTGTCATTGTAAATTCCTTTAGCTTAAAGCTGATTGCATGTAAAGAGTATATCGTAAAAACTGTGAGGTAAACAAAGTGCATCGAAAAGAATGGCGACCTGCATTTTATTTTGCGGAGGACTTCATTTCATCTATTATGAATCTATGCCAAATCCCAAGAAAAAACGCAGCCCTTGTTTATCCTGTGGCAAAGAACCCGCTAGAGCAAGCTATAAGTATTGTTCGAACCAATGCCAGAGGGACTTTCAATATCAAGGCTATATAAGAAGATGGCAAAAAGGAGAAATAAAAGGATTACAAAGATTGGGCGTAGTATCCAGACATATTAAGCGGTACTTAAGGGACAAGTACGATGATAGTTGCGTGCTTTGTGGTTGGAATCGAGTTAACACTTATACAGGAGTTAGCCCACTAGTTGCAGATCATATAGACGGCAATTGGCGAAATAACCATGAAAGTAATCTAAGGCTTCTTTGTCCAAACTGTGATGCACTTACTAGCACTTATGCAGGTGCGAATAAAGGTCGTGGTAGGAAAGGCCGTCGGGTGAGCAATCGAATCAAGGAGGCTAGAAAGCTCATGGGGTATGAAAATAGACCTTCACTTATGGATAAGTAAATAGTATATTACATTTCCGTGCCACCTTAGCTCAGTTGGCTAGAGCGCAGCTTTCGTAAAGCTGAGGCCTGGGGTTCGAATCCCCAAGGTGGCTCCAAAATAATAGTGTAAAGTAACATTCTAATATTCGTACGAACGTTAGAATGTACTAAATAAAACCTTTCACATAGCGGCTTACGGCTTTAATAACCCCTATATATTCGCTATACTTGTGAAATAAATGAAGATTGCGAACTAAGTGAAGATTCCAAAGAACTATTTCCATACCAAGACAGTGGTGGCAATGCTGAGTGTGAACTTGGCGCTATCATTGCTGGTCGTTTTATATGTATTGCTGTCAGTTGATACGGGTGAGAGTGCTTCGAGCGTCATCTCGTATCGTGATACCACCAAGATCGGACAGATCACTGGGACGCCATCTGATCTGTATCAGTTCGCTGTATTTGGCGCGTTGATTACAGCTGGAGCGATTATGCTGAGTCTGCGCTTGTTTCATTTGCGCAAGCATGTCGCGGAGGCGGTATTGGGACTGAATATTATTGCACTCGTGCTGACCATTGTTGTGTTTAATGCACTCGGAACGTTGAACGGGTAGCGGTATATCGGGCGCATGAAATACGAAATTCCGCTGCAAAATGAGAAGACGCGCCAGTGGCGCTTTTTTGAAATCTTGCCGGGGTCGTTATCGTGGGCAGCGTTATCTCTGCCATTTGCGTTGGCATTCATTAGCGTGAATACGGCCGCGATATTGATGATCGCATATCTGCTGCTGTGGTTCGTGAAGGCAGTTGTGCTGAACATGCGAGCGGTCCAAGGCTACCGAACACTGACCATTCACGAAGGACTGGATTGGTTGGCGCTGATGGAAGATTTGGATCAAGAGGATGTACCGAACCGGTCGTTTCCGCGCTGGCACTACGAGAATAAAGAACGCCAGCTGCGCTATCCGAACGGGATTCAGAGCGACGATATCGTGCACGCGGTGATTATCGCGACCTGGAATGAAGCGCGTGAAATACTACAGCCAACACTCGAGAATGTGAAGAATAGCCACTACGATAAGAAGAAGATGATCGTGCTGCTGGCGTATGAAGATCGCGGTGGCGAGGCGGTCGAAAAGCAGGCCAAAGAGCTCATGAAAGAGTACGAGGGCGTGTTCATGGTGTCGAAGGCGAACAAGCATGTTGATCTGCCGAATGAGGTGATTGGTAAGGGTGGTAATATCACGGCCGCGGGGCGTGAACTGCAAAAAATCATCGAGGCGAAAGGCATCGATCCAAAAAATGTGCTCGTGACGACGCTGGATGCTGATAACCGGCCACACCCGAGTTATTTTGCTGGACTGAGCTATGTGTATGCCTGTAGTCATGACCCAAAGTACATGTCGTTCCAGCCGATTCCGATGTTTACGAACAATATATGGGATGCGCCAGCACCGATGCGCGTGATCGCGACGGGGAACTCATACTGGATGATGATCCAGGGATTGCGCCAGCACATGCTGCGCAACTTCTCGGCGCACGCTCAGCCACTGGATGCACTGATTGAAACGGATTTTTGGTCGACGCGGACAATTGTCGAGGATGGGCATCAGTTCTGGCGCAGCTACTTCCAGTTTCATGGCAAGCACGAGGTGATCCCGATATTCTTGCCGATTTATCAGGATGCGGTGATGGCGGATGGGTATCGGCGGACGCTGAAAGCGCAGTTTATTCAGTTGCGGCGCTGGGCGTATGGTGCATCCGATATCGCCTACGTTGCGAAATACGCGTTCTTTTATAAGGATAAAAAGAAGATTCCGTTTCGTGATCGGTTCTTTAAGTTTATGCGGCTATTGGAGGGTCATTTCAGTTGGGCGACCGCGCCGCTTATTTTGGCGTTTGGGGCTATCGTGCCGTTTATCTTTAATCAGACCGATTTTGTTGCTAACCAGTTGCCGCAGATAGCCAGTCGGGTGCAGACATTTGCCATGGTGGGTATCATTATCACGCTGTTTTTGAGCTTTAAGATACTGCCGCCGAAGCCAAGCCGCTACCGTAAGCATCGCAGTGCTTTTATGGTTTTTCAGTGGGCACTACTACCGATTACCACAATTGTGTATAGCTCATTTGCAGCGCTGAATTCGCAGACACGGCTGATGTTCGGCCGCTATTTGGGCAAGTTCGATGTGACTGAGAAGGCGGTGGTGAAGGAGTCTGGGGAGACGGTGACGTCGCATGCTGAGGAAGAGATAGCTCGCGGGGAAGCTGAGTAGCTTATTTGCTGCTTTGCCCGCCAGACCAGGCCTTCTATTTTTGTGTCGACAAAAACAGAAGCAAAAAAGCGACCCGCGGCTAGCAAAACATCTTATCTTACACCTGGAAAAAGCTCGCGCGGCAGGACGCAAGCGCCGCTCCACAGTTTCTTTAGTTATTTGTGGAGCGGTTTCGGCTGCCGCTTGACTCGAGCTTTTTCTCAGCCATGAGATAGAGTTTTCCTAGAGCGGGGGTGGTGCGAGCTAGCTCGCAACCTTTAGGTGTTATGATGTTGGTATGAAAGATGTGAAAGCGTTGGTGCGGGAGTACTTTGAGGAACAGAAACTTATGCAATTAGCGACGGTTGGTGAAGATAGCCAGCCATGGGTGTGCAGTGTGTGGCAGGCGATGGATGAGCAGATGAACATCTATTTTATCAGTTCAGTGACGCGGCGACATTCTAAGGAGATAGAGCGGAACAACAATGTTGCTGGAGCTCTTGCTAAACAACATACTCCAGGCGGAGCAGCTCAGGGGATACAGTTTGAAGGTAGTGTCGAAGTACTTGAAGATGAGGGAGATATTATCCATGCTCGATCAGTGTTTGAAGGAAGAATATTTGACAAAGAAACAATTGATAATTTCATAGAACACCCAGAGAAACCACACAAATTTTATAAGATAACACCTAAGAAAATTGTGTTGTTTGACACAGTTAATTTTCCAGAAGATTCCAGGCAGGAGATAGAAGTATGAACATTAGTAAAAAGGTAGCTCTTATTACTGGAGCTTCGAAAGGCATTGGTGCGGCGGTTGCAGAATCTCTAGCCGGTGCTGGGGCGACTGTACTCATTAACTATAAAAGTGACGAGAATGCCGCCAAGAATCTCATTGAGGAAATAGAGAAGGCCGGCGGGAGCGCAAAGCTATATAAAGCAGATTTGACTTCTGGTGAAGAAGTTTCAGAGATGTTTCAGTCGATAAAACAAGATTACAATAAGATAGATATTGTCGTTGGGAATGTTGGTGGATTACTCGATGGTGAGGCTGTCGACAACGTAGAAACGTTCAGAAAAACATTTGAGCTCAACCTTTTCTCACAAGTTCAGACGGTCAAAGGAGCGCTTGAGTTAATGAAATCGGGAAAAATCGTTTTAGTATCATCAGTGCACGGTGGATTGGGAAGAGGTGAGGGCCGAGTTGTCGCCTATTCAGCTGCAAAAGCCGCACTAAATTCTTACATGAAGAATCTAGCTAAAGAGTTGGCACCAGAGATACTCGTCAACGCCGTATCACCAGGTAGAACGGCAACTCCAGCATGGGGAAGTCCGGAAGGAGAAGAAAAAGATGAATATGGAAAGGCGCATGCAACGGGTAAAATGCTAGAACCTGTGCAGGTAGCAGATGCTGTTAAGTTTTTGATTACTCAAGATGGAATGTGTGGAGAGATACTGACAATTGACGGTGGAATGTCAATCAAAACGCTAGATTCTTGATAGAAATAGTGATGACCTGTCCGTCGGAACAGAATAGAGTAATGCTAGTGGTTTATAAATAACTTTGTTGATTAATAAGCAACTTAGTGTTAAAATACATTCGTAAATAGAGAACTTTTTATGCTTTCACATCGTAATCCTGAGGTGGACGGTGAACTTGTAGACGACGCAGGTGGTTTGAAGTACGAGACGCTCCAAACAGATGGAAGAATAGGCTACGCTGACCCTAAATCGCTGCATGGTGTTATTGATAAAAAAGGTAGACTCACCCTGGCCGCAGCAGAAGATAAGAGCGTATTTCCAGAAAACGCTGATAAACGAGTGCCTTTCTTCGTCCATGAAGGTAAAACAGGCTTTGATATAGGCTCGTTGACACTTAATGAAATCGCTAAATTATTTGACGAAAAGAACTTCAGGCAAGCTGAGGAAGGTCAAATCGTTGCACAATTCCTAGAGGTCGCCTCAGAAAGGAACATCGGCATTGATCTGCTGCAAGGCATTCTTGGTAACCGTCCGGAGTTGAACCAGTTGAAAATCGCACAGGTAACGGATGAATTTGAAGAGCAACAGATTACGAATCAAGAAGTTTCAAGCGCGCTGACTATTGCACAGCTTGAAGAAGAGTTTACTGAGCAAAAAGATGCTGCAGGCACAGAGGAAGCATTTATGCAGGTCTAGCGGGATGTGGTTGAAGAAGCACCTGAGGAAGTGCAGCACGACGTTGATCTTGACGACGGCTTTTGGCCAGAGATAAGGAGTGCTATATCGCAGGTTGTGAAACAAATGAACGATGGAGATGTGCCAGAGGACGGCTTTAAATTCCCGGCTATCGGGGTAAAACCTTCAAAAGGAAATGAAACGATTGTAGAGCAAGGGCGAAAGGTGGCTGATTATTTCTCAGCAGCTGGCTGGATTGTGTGCCGAAACAAGCAAAACGACTTGGTGATTCTGCATCCGAACGTCTTGCAGCCAGAAGATGCGATTACTCACCCAAGTGACGTTGGGCCAGAAAACTTTGCTTTAGCGGCGTAAACAGCGGCGGCCGTTGGGTCATAGGCGCTCAAGGTCTCGCTAATAATCTCGTTGAGTGCGGCCTGAGGGATTTCTGGCGTTTTTAGGGCTAATACCTTGGTCAAAATAGTGTCTGTGAGGTGCGAAGCGGCCGTCTCAGCGTCATTACGGTGCTGAAGTGAGTCTCGAATCATGAATAACAACATGTCTCGCTGTAGGTGCTCTGGAGCCTCCTGAGAGGGGGTAATTATGCGGTGTGATGTACTAAAATCGATCGTTTCACGAGTGGTCCAGACACTATGACATTGTGTGCATTCACGGCGGCGCCAGACTTCGGATCCTCGACCACGAGAGTTGCTTACCTGCGTTTTTGGGCTGTCGCAAAAAATACAGTTCATACGATAAAAGCATAAGAGAAATGATTACCCATGTCAATATATTGACATCATACTGTTCTATTTCGTGTGGATAAGGGTGTGGGGAAGTATGGAAAAGGCGCCAAAACAGGGAAAAAGCAGAAAAAACAAACCCCGCGTATCTCTACGCGGGGCCGGTCGTCCACTCTAACCGTTAAGTTTTTACTTACTGGCTCGCGCTTACACGCGGTCTACGTACTCTCCGCTTTGCAGGGAAGGTCGTAGTCAGCTCCTCATAGAAGAGCCTAAAGCCAGTAAGCGACTTAGCTTTGTTACTCAAAACAAACGCTTCCTCACTTAACGAATACATTATAGCATGCATAAGCGTTATTGTCAATAGCTTGTGGTATAATTTACCTCTGTTTATGAATAAGATTTTTGAGACAAAAACGACGGTTGCTCCGTACGGACGCGTAGGTGTACTACATACAAGGGCTGGGGATGTACAAACACCAACCTTTATGCCTGATGGGACGCGTGGGGCGGTAAAGAGTCTGACGCCGCAGCAAGTGACTGAAACAGGGGTCCAAGTTGTGCTCGCAAACACCTATCACCTGCATTTGGCGCCAGGAGAGCAGATAGTTAAGAGGCTCGGGGGCTTACACTCGTTTGCGAACCGCACCGGGCCGATGCTGACTGATAGCGGCGGGTTCCAGGTGTTTTCCCTGGGCAAACATGTGAAAATCACTGAGGAAGGGGTGCATTTTACCGATCCGAGCAATGGTGATAAACGGTTTATATCGCCGGAGGATTCTATACGGATTCAATTAGATCTGGGGGCGGATATGATAGTGGCATTTGATCACTTGATCGGTCTGGATGGTGCGAGCGATGCGGACGTGCAGGATGCCTTTGATCGGACGCACCGGTGGCTGGAGCGATGCATTATCGAGTTCAAGCGACTGACGAAAGACATGAAAGACAGACCGCTGTTGTTTGGCGTTGTTCAAGGTGGGCTCGATCTCGAGCTGCGGAAAAAATCTCTGGAGATTGTACAGAATTCTGAAGCTGATGGTATTGCGATTGGCGGATTGTCAGTGGGTGAAACGCGCGAGGAGATGACGACGGTGCTTGAGGCATTGGCGCCATTGTACCGAGAAGATAAACCGCGGTTTCTGCTGGGTGTCGGCACGCCGGAGGATCTAAAGATCGCGGTTGAGAACGGTATCGATATGCTAGATTGCGTGTTGCCAACAAGGAATGCGCGGCACGGAGTCGTGTGGGGGAAGGACAGCAAAAGAGTTCATCTGACTAATGAGAAATATAAGGATGATCCAGGTGTTATCGAGCCTGGGTGTGATTGTTATACATGCGGCGAAGGCTTTACGAAGGCGTTTCTGCGACATCAGTTCAAGGTTAATGAACCGCTGGCTGGAACGTTGGCCTCAATTCATAATTTACGTCACATGATGCGGCTGTGCGAGGGGTATCGGAATTCGCATGGTAGGATGAAATCATGAACATTGTCATCGCGGAGCCAATCAACAGTGCATTCAAAAAGCTTATTGGAGCAAGGCATCCTGATTGGAGCATCTATGATGACTCTCCGAAGGACAAGCAAGAGCTTATCGAACGACTACGGGATGCCGAAGCGGCTAGTTCGTACTCTGTAAAGTATGACAGGGAGATTTTCCAGGCGTGCAAAAAGCTGAAGTATCTTGCGATACCGGCAGTTGGGGCAAATTTTTTTGTTGATATGGAAGCCGCGAAAGAGTATGGCGTCACTGTCATGAACTGTCCAGGCTACAACGCTCAAGCTGTTGCAGAGCTTGCAATAGGGATGGCGATTGCTGTTGCACGTAAGGTGCCGTCACAGCAGCACGAATTGGCTAGCGGATTATGGCACGGCGCATCCCACGGTTTCCAGATAAGCGGCAAGAAAATTGGCATAATTGGCAATGGTAATGTTAGTAAGAGGATCCAAGCACTCCTCAGTTGCTGGGATGTTGAAATATCTGTGATAGATAGTACATCAACTGCGGAAGAAGTGGATGCCCTGTTCGTTCAAAATCAGATAATCTACGTGTGCTGCCCGCTGACTGAGGGAACAAAAGGCTTAGTGAGCGCTGACAGAATCAACATGATGTCACAGAGCACCATTCTGGTAAATGTTGGTAGAGGCGCGGTGGTAGATGAACGTGCATTGTATGTTGCGCTAAAAGATAAGAAAATCTATGGAGCTGGATTGGATGTCTTTGTCGATGAGCCTGAATACGGAAATGAAGTTAGCGCTGTTGTTAAGGAGTTCTATGATCTAGGAAACACATTAGTGACGCCACATGTTGCAGGGAACTCTTTTGAAGCAAGTGAAAAGCTTGCTGAAATGATTTATGAGAATCTGATGAGCTGTGAAGCCGGTTCTCCTATCAATATCTACGACTAGGTCGCTAAGGCTTAGTTTTTATCTATTCAGTTCGAATCTTCTTAGCACCTAACCAGACTAAAAATCACCCATTAAGGGTGATCTTTAGTCTGGTGGGCGATAGAGGATTCGAACCTCTCACCTCCACAACGTCAATGTGGCGCTCTAGCCAAATGAGCTAATCGCCCGAGGGTGAGCGTAATTATAAAGTTCAAGGGGTAAAAAGACAAGTGTATATCATGATATGCATAAGCAGGATGTGGGCTATGAGGCATGTGATATAAAAATGTAGCTAATCCACACGTGGGGAAAAGCGAGTAAAAATCGGCTAGCATTATGCTGCTAATGTCTGTATATTAGTTCCTAGGTGAGTTTTGGGAGAGGTTTTTCTAAACCAATCCACGTTTGTATCTATTTGCGAGAGGATACAAACACCAGTGAAGAGAACGCTAGAGGCGTTCTCTTTTTATTTGAGCGTGTGTATACTGGTGTCAAAGAGGTGAAAAGGAGCAACTAATGGCTGACACAAAGCAGCACGATGAACTATATGCAATGAGACACAGTCTGGCGCACATCATGGCGACAGCGGTGATGACGTTGTGGCCAGAGGCAAAGCTTGGTGTTGGGCCAGTCGTTGAGAACGGGTTTTACTACGACATTGACCTCGGCGGGCAACAGATCTCCGAAGACGATTTCAAGAGAATCGAGAAGGAAATGCGATCTGTCATCAATGCAAAACAGCCTTTTGAAAAAGCCATGAAGCCAATCGACGAGGCGATCTCATGGGCGCAAGGAGCTCAGCAGCCATACAAAGAAGAGTTGCTCAATGATCTCAAGCGTGCTGGAACGACCATCGCAAAGGATCTTCAGGCGAGTGAAATGGGCGTCGTGGCGACTGAATCAGGGGTGGTTGATGAGGTGAGCTTCTATACGAACGGCGAATTTACCGACCTTTGCCGCGGCCCACATGTTGAGCACACAGGGGCAGTCGGCGCGTTTAAGCTGATGCGGGTCGCTGGCGCGTACTGGCGTGGCGATGAAAATAAGCCGCAGATGCAGCGTTTATATGGCGTGGCTTTCGCTAGCAAAGAGGAACTCAATGAGCACTTACAGATGCTCGAGGAGGCTAAGAAACGAGATCACCGCAAGCTCGGTAAAGAGCATGATTTGTTCGTAATATCTGATTTGGTCGGACCCGGATTACCACTTTTTACGCCACGCGGAACAGTTCTACGCAATGAGCTAATCAAATTTTCTGAAGAACTGCAGCGTGAGATCGGCTACGAGGCTGTCTGGGCGCCGCATATGACAAAAGTTGAGCTCTATAAAAAATCAGGGCACTATGATAAATATCCAGAGAGATTTGATGTTTCGAGCACGGAGTCTGATGACGAATTTATGTTGAAGCCAATGAACTGCCCGCACGTGGCGCAGATTTATGCGTCAAAACCACGCAGCTATCGGGATCTACCGCTACGCTATATGGAGACGACTACAATGTACCGCGATGAAAAAAGTGGTGAGTTACATGGCTTGTCTCGAGTGCGCTCTTTGACACAAGATGATTCGCATGCCTTTGTTCGACACGATCAAATTGAGACAGAAATTGATGCGCTACTTGAGATTGTACAGCGGATGTATAGCGTGCTGGATTTAAAGCTCGATATCGATCTATCGTTTAAAGATGATGAGGGGTTGTATTTCGGCGAAGATAGTTTATGGGAGCAAGCTGAGTCAACACTAGAAGCTTCTGCAAAGCGGTTGGAGCTAAACTACAAAATAGAGAGAGGCGAAGCGGCGTTTTACGGTCCTAAAATTGACATTTATGTAACTGACGCGCTTGGACGTAGATGGCAGTGTGCAACCGTGCAGCTTGATTTCGTGCAGCCTGAGCGGTTCGAGCTGGAATATATTGGTGAAGATGGACAGTCACATCGCCCAGCTATGATTCATAAGGCTATTCTCGGTTCTGTAGAGCGGTTCCTCAGCGTGTATATCGAGCATACGGCATGTAATTTCCCGATCTGGTTGGCGCCGGAGCAGGTACGCGTGATTACCGTCAATCAAGAAGACAAAACCGTTGCATTGGCAGATGATATCGCAGAGCTAGCGAAAAAACTCGGGGTGCGACTATATGTTGATAACGACAATGAGTCAGTCAGTAAGAAGATACGAAATGGCGCGAAGGCAAAAGTTCCATACATTATTGTTATTGGTGATGACGAAGTGTCGCGGGGTATTTTGAAGCCGCGCGTTCGACCGGATATCGCTGTTATGACGGTGCAATCAGAGCTGCACTATGAGCAGTTCTTGCAGACCGTTGCCAATGAGGCGAAGTCGCGCATCATTATGTCGAGTTTGTAGGAAATGAAGCAGTCAAGTCTCAAGAATGGTGTTGAGAAAATTGTAGCAACAATACCTGAGGGGAGAGTGATGACGTATGGGCAGATTGCGGCGTTGTGTGGATCTCCGAGAGCGGCGCGGATTGTCGGCGGGATTGCTCATTATGGCGACCCAGAGCTGCCGTGGCATCGCGTAGTCAACAAGAAGGGCGGCTTGGCGAGTGGGTATCATGGCGGGCGGCACACGCAGAAGGAGCACCTTGAGGCTGAAGGCGTGCGCGTGCATAGTGAAAATGATTCATATTGGGTGGATGTAGAGGAGCTACTGTGGTGGCCAGACCAAAACTAATTGCGATTGTTGGCCCGACAGCGAGTGGGAAAAGCAGCCTTGCGATGCGCATCGCAAAGGAATTCGACGGTGAAATTATCGCCGCTGATTCGCAGACCGTGAAGCGGGGAATGGACATCGGGACGGCGAAGGCGAGCAAGGCTGACCAGGCGCTCATACGTCACCACTTGCTTGATGTTATTGACCCGTATGAGCGCTTTACAGCAGGTGAGTTCAAGCGACAAGCTGAGTTGGCGATTGCAGATATTCAGAAACGCTTAAAAGTGCCAATTATTGTTGGCGGGACCGGTATGTATATAGATGCCTTACTATACGACTTTTCATTCAGGGAAGTTCCTGACGACAAACGACGTGATGAACTAGAACAAAAATCGGTCGAAGAGCTGCAGGCAATTATCCAAGAGCGCGGTTTGCCAATGCCAAAAAATGACCAGAATAAACGGCATCTGGTTCGTGTTATCGAGACTGATGGCGAAATACCGAAGCGCGGTGAGCTGAAGGAGGGCACGATGATTATTGGCATTATGCCACCCAAAGATGAGCTGCAGCAACGCATTGAAACCCGCATAGATCACATGTTAGCGGAGGGCTGGATTGATGAGGCCGAGCGCATCACGGCGGAGTATGGGCAACCACCAGAAGACTGGGACGCTATTGGTTACAGCATGATTGTTCAGGCTGCTCGAGGTGATGCTGAGACACTGCGAGCGGCGCTGATATCGGCACACAAAAGATATGCAAAAAGTCAGTTGACGTGGTTCAAACGGAAACCTGATATTCGCTGGTTTGAACAAACTGACGAGGCATATGAGCATGTCTACCAACTTCTCTCACAAAAGAACTGAACAAAGCTGTTACAATAGATGCAGAGAGGTGAACACATGGAACAGCTTTTTGGTTCAAAGACGCGGGTAAAATTGCTCAAACTTTTTATGAGTAATCCGAACCGTTCATTTTACGTTCGTGAAATTACGCGCAAAATCGAGGAGCAGATCAATTCAGTGCGCCGTGAATTATCAAACTTGCTCGGTATGGGCATCATCACGTCTGACAGCACAAACAATAAGCTCTACTACGAGGTGAACCAAGGCTATGAGCACTACGACGCTCTCCGACTTCTGTTCACCGGTAAGAAGCCGAAAGTCGCTACTCAAGCAAAGGCAGACTCTGAAGAAAAAGAATTAGAGACTGAAGAGAAGAAGCCGCTGGCCAAAAAACCTGCTGCTCAAGCCGGAGCTGTTATGGCTGATGAAAAGGTCTGGGGCGGGGTGCCTCAACTTGATGGGTTGCTATATAGCGGTGTATTCACAAGAGAAACGAACTCACCGGTAGATATCATGATTATTGGTGGGGTGACAGTCAAACAGGCAGAGACTGCGATTGTGGAGCTTGAGAAAGAGAAAAACACGGAATTACGCTACGCAATTATGACTCCGGAAGAGTGGCAGTACCGGAAACAAGTGAACGATAAGTTCTACGGGCAAGTCATGGGTGGTAAGAAGCAGATTGTGAAAGATAAAGGCGGGCTGTTTAGCCCGCAGTAAATGGTACATTGTAGATAATAAATAGAGGGAACTATGGAAATTGAATTTTACGGCGCGAATTGTATAAAGCTAAAGACGAAAGAAGTGACTATTGTTGTCGATGACAACCTGTCAAAGCTTGGCGGCAAGACGGCCACGGCTAAGGATAACGTTCTCGTCTATACAAATACAATGCTGCATGACGAAAAAGCCGCTGAGAAAGCTCGGCTCGTCATCGATACAGCTGGTGAGTATGAAGTCGGTGACGTGACCGTTACAGGCTTGCAGACGCGTGGGCATATGGATGAAGAGGGCACGGAAACGGCGACGGTATACCAATTCACCTATGGGAACCAGACGGTAACGATACTGGGACACATTCATCCGAACACATCTGACGAAGTGCAGGAGTTGGTTGGGGGTACTGATGCGATGTTTATACCGGTCGGGGGTAATGGCTACACGCTCGATGCAACTGGTGCAGCTGGTGTTATTAAGAAAACAGAGCCGGATGTCGTCGTGCCAACAGCATATGAGACAAAGGGTATTACGAACGAAGTGCCATTTGCGCCGCTAGAAGAGTTTCTGAAAGTTTCATCTATGACCGCTGAAGATCCTGAGGACAGCCTTAAACTCAGCAAGGCGACCGAAGGCGATGCAAGCCAGACAAGACTCATCGTTCTCAACGTAAAATAAAAAAGAGGCCTACCTACGTAGGCCTCTCGCTGGATGTCTAGCTATTCGTTAGTTAACTGAGTTAACTAACGATGCCTTTGCGCTTTAGGGTGCGCAGGGCAGAGGTGCTGATTTTCATGCGGACTTTTTTGCCATCAACAATCAGGGTCTTCTTCTGAAGGTTTGGCTCCCATACTTTGTTGGTCTTGCGCTGAGAGAAGCTGACGTTGTGGCCAAATTGCTTGCCCTTATTGGTGATATCACATTTCTTCATAGGCTTTCTATCTTACTACTTTTCAATCTGTTTTTCAAGTCTTTTTAGGCGAGCGGCCACTGCTATACTAGTGGCAATGCTTTTTGATAATACAGTTTTGGACATTGTAGTGTTTGTAGCGGCGCTATTTGTCAGTATAAGTGTCCACGAAATGATGCACGGCTATGTCGCTTATCGACTTGGTGATGACTTGGCGCATTCGCAAGGACGGATTAGTTTTAATCCAATTCGCCATATCGATCCACTTTTAACTATCGCACTGCCAACAGTTATGGTGTTGATCGGTTTGCCGCCAATTCTCGCTGCCAAACCAGTGCCGATAAATCCGAATCGCATCAGTGGTGAGGAGCTTGGATTGGCCGCCGTTGGTCTGGCAGGGCCTCTCACCAACCTCGCCCTCGCATCGCTTGGCGCACTTGTTATCAATGTTGGTAACCTTGCCGGTGTCGGCTTGGATATCGCGCTGCTGTTCGTGCAGCTGAACATTGCGCTGTTTGCCTTTAACATGCTACCGATCCCGCCGCTGGATGGATCGAGGGTGCTATACGCTCTCGCGCCGCCGAGCGTCCAACGAGTGATGGAGCAGATCGAGCAGATGGGGCTCATAGTTATTATTTTGATACTTAGTTTCCTCTCACCAGTTATTAGTCCGATATTAATCAGCGTTAACGATTTTTTGTTACAAATATTACTTTAATGACGTCGCGTGCGGCGCTATACTAGAAGTATTAACAATTGGCGTCTCATACGTAGTCACATAACGTCGGCCGATATGATTTCCTGAACACGAAATCATAGGGATCATATCTGGAAAGCTTCGGCTTTCACCTATAAGGACAGATCCCACCTAGCATGTAGCCAGGTAAATCTAAGGCCGAACCCGTGGCTACGTACGAGCTGCCAAAAACCAACATGCATCAATTAAAATTCAATCATCCGTTCGCAACGCAGATAACCCAGGGCAACAAACGGGTTACTTTGCGGCTTGGCGGCCAATCATTTGCTGTCGGCGATAGGATTGAGTTGATCGATAAAACAGTTATCGATAAGCCAGACGAATGGCTGGTTGTTGGCGAGATGACGGTGACAGCCATTCACTCGCAGCGACTTGGGGACGTGCCGCGTGAGCTGCTCGAGCAAAGTGAAATTGGCAGCGATATAGAAAAAACAATCTCTTTGCTGCGACGATTTTATGGGGACAGCGTTTCTGAGGATTCGCCAGTATCGCTTATTAGTTTTGACTATGCGCCGTATGATGAACCGCGGCAGTATCTTGCGATGGTAGATAGTGGCGAGCGCGTGAGCAGCGGTATCATGCAAGCCGACGGCGGGTCACGCGGTAATCCTGGCCCGTCTGCTGCTGGGTTCGTCGTTATGACTGATGATGGCATGAAGAGGGTAATTAAGTCCTGGAATAGGTATCTCGGCATTACGACAAACAATCAGGCGGAGTACCACGCGGCGATAGCGGGGATGGAGTGGTGTCTGAAACACGGGATTACGACGCTGCAGGTGCAGCTCGATAGTTTGCTTGTCGTGAACCAGTTGAAAGGGAAGTTCAAGGTGAAAAATCGTGATCTGTGGACGCTGCATGAGACCGCAAAGAAGCTAACAACCAAGTTCTCGAAAATCACCGTGTCGCATGTACCACGTGAGATGAATAAGCTCGCGGATAAGGAAGTGAATAAGGCGCTGGATGCGGTGAAGGGCGAAGAGCGACTTCAGTGATATAATTGAAGAGTTCTAGAGATTATGGCTAGTCGCCGTCCAGCTCAGCTGGAGGGAGGAAAGTCCGGGCAGCATGAGGAAATGGCAGTTGCTAACGGCAACCAATCGCAAGATTAGGGATGAGTGCCACAGAAACGAAACTACCGCACATGAGCCTGTATCAGGTTCCGCGGCAAAGGTGAAACGAGCGGGGGTAAGAGCCCCGCAGACGGCCACGGTGACGTGGTCGTGAGGTAAACCCTGCCTGCTGCAAGGAGCGTCCGTAGCGCTTGTGTCGATCTTTTGATCGGCTAGCATCCTGCTCGCATGGGACGCGTACATCGACCCGCTTGAACCAATCGGCGACGGTTGGTCTAGATAGATGACTAGCGATAACAAAACCCGGCTTATAGTAGTCTCTGGAGCATATATGAAAACACCAGCGCATCAATAACGCTGGTGTTTTATTTTGCCCCTGGGCTGAATGATTATTTTACGGCTGTTTTGACAATAACCTTAAAGGCTTCTGGGTCGTGGATAGCGATTTCGCTGAGCATCTTTCGGTTGAGGTCGATGCCGTTTTCCTTCATGCCGTGCATGAGCTTGCTGTACGTCGTGCCTTCTTGGCGAGCACCTGCATTGATGCGGGCATTCCATAATTGGCGGAAGGTACGTTTGCGGTTTTTGCGGTCACGCTGTGCATTCACTAGTGAGCGAACAACGGCTTGCTTACCACGGCGATAGCTAGAGCGGTGGGTGAGCTGCATGCCCTTGGTGGCTTTGCGGACTTTGTTGTGGCGGGCTCGGGCGGTAACACCTCTTTTGACGCGCATTATTTAAGCCCCAAATTCATTTTTACGTTCTTTGCTTGCTTGCCGGTCAATTCTTTGACACCAGCAAATCGGCGCTTTCGAGCAGCGCTCTTTTTCTGGAGCAAGTGGTTGCCGGTGGCTTTGCGTCGCAACACCTTGCCATTCTTGTTGACGCGCATGCGTTTCTTGGTGCCACTGTGGGTCTTTAATTTAGGCATAGTAGGTCCTCTTAACTTAACGTATTCTTAACTTTTATTACGGATGACGAAGCTTAGCTGGCGTCCGGCAAATTGTGGCTTTTGATCAACCACGATATCTTCACCGAACGACGCGATAATCTTGTCAGCGAGAGCGAATCCAACGTCTTTATGGGCTAACTCACGGCCTCTGTAACGGAGGGTATATTTCACTTTGTGGCCTGCTTCCAAAAACTCACGCACTTTCTTGGCTTTGACCTCGAGATCATGATCACTGATCTTTAGGCCGGTGCGAATTTGCTTGAGTTCTTGTGCCTTGGTGTTGCGCTTGTTCTTCTGTTGCTGCTTCGTCTTTTGGTAGTTGTACTTACCCCAATCAATGATTTTTGCAACAGGAGGGTCTGCGTTTGGTGAAATCTCAACGAGATCAAGATCAGCGTTTTCAGCAGCCTGTAATGCCTCTTGTCGAGACAGGATGCCGAGCTGTGATCCTTCTTCGTCGATAACCCGAAGCCTCGGTGCGCGAATCTTTTCATTCACGCGAGTGAAGTTAGCTATTGGTTGCTCCTATTTCCGTTCGTTTTGTAAGGTGTTCATGATAACAAAATTTGCCCCTGTAATCAAGCCGTTCTACATCATTCCTTTACTGGTCGGTACTGCAAGGCTTCGCTAACGTGCTTAAGCGTCGTTTGTTCAGATGCTTCAAGGTCGGCTATAGAGCGGGCTACTTTGACGACCTTCATGTAGACGCGGGCTGAAAGCCCAAGCTTGTCAGCAGCTTTGTCGAGGAATGACTTTGCCTCATCTGTGAGCTGGGCGTGTTTTTTGATTTCCTTGCTCGACATGCTGCCGTTTCGGCGGGTTACACCACCGAGCCGTTGTTGCTGTTTTCGTCCGGCGGCTGCCACTCGCGAGCGAATCGTCGCACTATCTTCTCTGTTATTATCTTCTTTTTTCTGCTCTGCGAGCAATGCGGCATGGTCAACGGCGTCAACCGTAACGTGTAGATCTATACGATCCATCAGTGGTCCTGAGAGTTTCTTTTGATAACGATCGAGCTCGATAGGACTGCAGACGCAAGGCTTCTCACTGCCATAGAAGCCACACGGACAGGGGTTTTTCGTCGCAATAAGCAAGAAATCAGCAGGGTATTGGCTACTGTGCTGGGCCCGAGAGACAGTCACAACTTTGTCTTCGAGTGGTTGCCGCAGCGCTTCGAGTGTCGAGCGTTTGAATTCGGGCAGCTCATCAAGAAATAGGATACCGTGATGACTGAGTGATACTTCGCCAGGCTTTGGGCGCTGACCGCCACCAATGATGGCCACATCACTAGCGCTGTGATGCGGTGAGCGCACCGGCCGCGTGGTGATCAGA
>JAUHWW010000018.1 GCA_030427365.1 bacterium
CCACCAGACTTTCACTTCTGCGCCAAGGCGTTTTCCCATATCGTATTTTTCGTCACGATGGACACGTCGGTTGAGGTTGGCGTCATACACCACGCTGTGACCTGCTTGCAGCAAATGCTCGACGTTGTGATCAATTAGTGCGTAGAGGTTGTCATGTTCTTTTTGGGTGAACGTGGGCTCCGGAAACAGCAATAGTCGAAAATCGTCCGATGATATACGAATCGCACCAGTTTCTTTCTGAATAAGCTTCGCGAGGGTTGTTTTGCCTGAACCTGGAAGTCCAACGAGCAGATGAAGGGTTGCCATAGTTGGTATTTTACATGAATCAGTACTTATCTTATACAAACTGCCCCTTTTCGGCGGCGCGCAACTTGGATTTTGATTTGGCAAAACCCTGGACAAAACCAACCCGCGACTGAAGAGAGCTGCTTTTTCCAACAAAGCAAAAATAACCGCGCGGCAGAACGCTAAAGCGCCGAAAATGGCTCTGTAGTTACTTATTTTCGGTTCCGGCTGCCGCTTGATTCGGCAATTTTTACTTCATAGGAAAGTGTCTCTCCAGAGCGGGAATGTAGCTCGACCTATGCTGGTCTACGCTACAGCTACATGGCCGGAAATCTTTGGTTTCCGCCTGTCTCGCTCTGAGAAAACTCTGTCTCTCAGGCGAAAAACTATCGAGTCATTCCCGAGGACCAGTCAGCAACAAGTAACTTGTAAACCCGTTGCTGATCGCTTGCGTCCCGCAGGGACGGTAGTTTTTCGTTTGAGCGACAAGACGTTTTATCAGCTGCGAGTCGCTTTTTGGCTTCCGTTTTTGTCGACACAAAAATGGATGGCTGGGCGTGGGGCGGCACAGCCCGCATGTATCTTTTTGATCAAAAGAAAAAGAGTTTATTGTCGGGTAAAGTCGGCTTTGTGAAAGAGGTAAAAACACGGAATCAAGGCTGCGCCCATGATAAACCACACCAGTCGGAACCACCCGTCACCTAGGGTCGTGCCCAGGCGCAGGCCGTGTACGAATATCACCGTCATCGCTAGACTCTGAGAGATAGATACCAGCCACCACCACCGCTTTGCCCAGGCCTTCGACTGGACACGTTCAAAATACTCGTAGCTTAGAAATATCGTCAGGCCGATGGTGCCCAAGAACACTGCTAATCGCATACTTTCGCCGACATATTCAACGAAACTATTTGGAGGCACGCCTTGATCATTCTGAAACTGCACGAGTGCAAGGATACCGGGATGCAAGAGTAGGCACGCCAGAACAATGTAGGATGATACTTTATAGTACGAGCGGCTTTTCTTTAGCTCAGGATTCATTACTCGCGGCACTGCAGTGATGTAGTGGGTCCACATAATCATCCAGGCTAAAATGCCAAGTAGCGGGAACCACTGATAGGCTGTAAGCGAGCCAAAATCCCAACTGATCGTCTGGCTCCAGGCGGTGATGCCAACAGTCATGACCGCAATCAATGTAATCCAGCTGAAGTTCGTGTATGTTTTTTGATCCATGGCTCTACCTCTTTTGATTAATAGTAACATTAGCAGCTTGGGAATAGTAGTTTAGAAAACATAGTTGTTCATAAATGTAATTAGTATATTATGTAAATAAGTATGAAATCGAAAGTTACTGAAGACAAACTACTTGAGCTCTACAGAGGCTTTTACATCCTCGGTGATAGCGCGAGTTTGAAAATTCTCTACGAGCTCGAACGCTATGGCGAGAAGAATTTTAGTGAGTTGCGCGATGAGCTCGACATAAATCCAGCGACGCTTTCGAAGAAGTTAAAGCTGCTCGTCGAAACAGGGCTCATCGCCTCCGATCGCTCACACGATCACTTGCGCGTGTATTACGGCATCCACCAACATGCCAAACCCCTCCGCCGCTTTCTGGACGCGCTTGAACGACTATCAGGAGAACTGTAATGCCAGGAAGTAATTTGTTAATACGAAGAGGTGAGGGTTTTCCTGAGGGTGACCCCTTCAGAATGTATCTTAGCCTTTTACCCGACCTAAGAACATATGCTCGAGAGGCCGTTAAGGAAGCATACTCTTATCGCCCTGAGCCAGTAGAGGTTGGTAGCGCAGCTTTTTCTATAGTGGAAGGCTCAGAAATCTGGGCTTTGACCTACGGCTATAATACTAAGGCTGAGCACGACGAAAAAAGTTGTGCGGAAAAGAAAGACCTAGAAGCAGCAGAAGATGAAGGCATGACCAGAACAATAGGTATGTTTAATGTGAGTGACAATACAATCGAGCAGAACAGAAGCATTACTGACATACCAAGTTTAAATTTGCCACCCTGTAGTGTCTGTCACGGTGATTTTCGTGCTCATCCAGTCGCACGACCTGAAATGTTAATTGCAACAGGAGGTCTAAAGCACGATACAGTTCAAATTAATACCGCAGAACGTTTTCTTCGTTTGCAAACTGAAGAGCCGGACCTTGTGCTTTACGAGAGTTATGTAGGGGGCCTTGACGGTGAGCGTTTGGTAAGAGCATATGATAGGCTAAAGTCACAGCAAAAATTCTCTCCAGAAGTAAAACGACTCGAACCCCACCAACTTGTCATAACCGCAGTACTTTCTCATCGGGATCTAATCGTCTAGTAATCAATACCTTTGTTAGCTAGGAATCTGTCGTGGGTAAGTGTCATTGCTTGAATACCTGATTCATCAATCAGACGTTGTCGCAGCTTTATGCCGTTTCTCAACAATGCGCAGTAAGACCTGAGCTGCCTCATCCTGGTCAAAACGGTGCCTTTGTTCTAGCGCCATAGTAGCTAGTTCCTGCGCAGTGTGGCCAGACTTGTAGAGCTGGTGAGGTCTATTAATGAAGTCTTGGATCTGATCCTGGGACGGTGTCCGGGCTAAATTTTTCTGTAACAATATGGCCACCAATAAATATGCAGCACCCCTTGACCCAAAGAAACTCTTAATACCACTATCTGTCAGACTTGAAATAGAGAGCCTATTCTGGCGCTGCGCAATTTGTAGACGTGCGTTAAAGTTGTCATCTGCCGTTGATAATGAAATCAATCCATCAGATATCATTTGCAGAATTCGCTTTTCTGGCAGACCAAGTTCACGAAGCTTAGGTATTCTGTCGCTCAGTATATCTTCTACACTGCGAGGTTTCCGCCTTAATACTTCAGTCCTACGATACATATTATCCATATCTAGCCCGAATCGTTCGCCGATTATCGTAATTTCTTTGATATTTCTGAGTACAGCCTCTAACTTGTAACCAGATTGGATAGTATCGTTCGCTATTTTCGCTCGACTGTGTTCACTGATGGTAGGTAAAATGCTGCGCAAAGTAGTCATGTACTGTGTAGCCAATTCGGGTTCGGCAATTTGCCACTCCCCGTGGCGGTAAGAGACAAAATTTGTTGGATCCAGCCCGGCCTCTCTGTATGATTGCACTGCTTTTTGTTGGACGGGATCAGATAGAAAAGCTCTAATTTGTTGTGCACGCTGATCCGGTCTCGTATCCCCCAAGCTGCTACCTTGGCTAACTTTGCTTTGGCGAAGTTCTACGATTTGATCTGCAAAAAGTGCGTTCTTTAGCCCATTTACCACCAAAGAGATATCTAAATCCACTGCGTCGCTATCTTGATCGTGCAGCACCTCGATGACTTCAAGTGCGTCCTGGGGTCGTTTTAGAAGCACAGTTGCATTATCGGCAACATCGGCTACATCCCAGCCCAATGTAGTACATGCACGCATCAGACGGATAACGTCTCCGGCCTCGGGCAGATTTCGCAGCAACTGTTTATTACGCCTTGAATCATCTTCAGTGAGAATTCCTATTTCAAAGAGAGCGTTTTGGCCTCCGCCGTTGCTGAGAACATCATTGCATCGTTCCAAAAATTGATCTGTTATACCAAATGGTAGAAGTTGATCAAGCCAAGGGCTGTCTTGTTCGATAGTAAGGGGTAATACGCGCTCAATGCCCACCTCAGCGCCGCCGGTATCTGTCATTATATTTTTATTATATCACAAAAAAGACTAGTAATCAATACCTTTGTTGGCGAGGAACTTTTCGTCGTAGTGGTGCTTTATCTTCGTCATATCGGTGGCAATATCAACGTGTTTCAGCAATTTTTCTGGGAAATTGCGGCCCGTGAGGCAGACGCTGGTTTTTTCAGCATGCTTTGTCAGCAACGCTTCGAGTGCTGATTGTGGCAGGAGGCCGTCATGCACAGCATTGTTGATCTCGTCGCAGATAACGAGGTCAAAATCACCAGAAGTTGCTGCATCGAGTGCTATGCGCAGGGTTTCTTCAGCCGCGTCTTTGTGCTCCTTTTCGCTCACATTCTTTGCGCTGATATCGCCAGCGTCGTAGAAGCCTTTGCCGCCTCTATAGAACATCAAATTATCGCCAAAGACATCCTGAATTTTGCTGATAAAGTCATGCTCCCCAACCGTCCAATGTTTTACGAATTGAATGTAGGCGACGCGCCAACCAGTGCCGAGCGCTCGCACCATGAGGCCGAGCGAAGCCGAAGTTTTGCCCTTCCCTTCTCCGGTATAGACAATCCGAACCGCGTCTTTGGTTTTAAAATCTTCAAATGCCATGAGCTTATTGTAGCAGCGTTGAAGTGACTCTACGAAGCATCGCGCAAAGCCTGCAGTGCGAGTTCTCCACCTACCTCAAAGTAAAAATGTCTGAGGGCTGCATTTCCCAAAGCAAGCTTTCGTTCATCAACTGCTGTCATTGCGTTATGGTTACGGTACATAGTATGGACGATTGCAGCTGGATGCTCGTGTTCAGCAATTAGCCATTTTAGCGCCATACGCAGAGTTTCTTCAGTAGCATACTTATAGCCATAGGAGCGCTTCCCTGACGGATAGTTTGGCGTGCCTTCACCCGTTAAAAGTTTCGACATTTCTACCTTAGACATCCGAAATTGACCAGCAAGCCAGTCCTCTGTTCGCCAATCAAGTTCTTCGCTTGGAATGAGTCGAACGGTTTCTGTGAGCAGTAGAAGCTTCTGCGGCAGAGCCTGGGCGACATAAACACCATCAACTTCGGTTACTGTGCCCCAGAAAAGGTCTCCGCCTTCGCGCTGTACGTATGTTGCCGCCGCTTCGTACATATCATGCTCTCCGGAGCCGTTTATAACTTCAAACCTACGTCGATCTTGATCTCCAGGTCTTTGAAGTCGCCTTGCTCCCATGTGGCTAGAGTATGTAAAGTATTAGATTGCTGCAGTGAATATAACTACAATATTGTGGTGATAGATATCACTACTTTTCTGGTGTCGAGAGACTCGCAAGAGCGAGAAAACCGGCGATTACAATGCCGCCAATGATTGATAACGCGCTAATGAGCGGTGAAATTTCATAGAGTGCAATACCTGAAATCAGCATCACACCTGATAGCACCATGAGGGTCGTGCCGAGGTTCTTTTTTGAGAGTACCCAGGTAATGTACCCGACGGTAGCGAGAAGGAGGAGGAATAGCGGCAGGGTGATGTACCACGGTGATATCGTGTGGGCGAGCGATTCAGCGCTGTCGGCGTGCTCTTCTCCAGCGTGTGCGAATAACGTAAGTAGTTTCATATCCAAAGTATAGCATTATGATATTGAGTTTGAGGATGAGGTTGTGAGCGCGCTATGATATATGCATGCATGTAGATAAAAAGCACCTGAAAGTCGGCGGTATCATTGCGATTTTGACAGCCCTATTATTCTTTGGTCTTCGGTTTGTGTTCGTGAGTGCCAACTCAGTCCATTACCATGCCAACTTTGGCGTGTTCGTGGACGGCGAGCGGTTGCCATTCGATAAGTTTACGTTCTACGAGGAAGTTCAATCATGCGGCGGCGAAGGGAGCCCGAAGGTTCGCGTACACATGCACGATAGTGTATCTCATGTTGTGCACGTCCATGACGATCTCGTAACGTGGGGTCACTTCTTTAGTAATATCGGCTACGCACATGGAGATACGGTGTTTAAGACGGACGAGTCCGTGTATGTCGAAGGAGATGACTTGTCTATTTCCTACGTGCTCAATGGCGAAGAAGTCGGGGCAACCGCCAACCGTGTTATTGAAGATGAAGATCGTTTACTGATTAGCATTAATTCAGAGCAAGACGTCGATCTCAATGAACAGTTTAACCAGATAGAGCAAGACGCTGAAGAGTACAACAAACGAACTGACCCGTCCGCCTGCTCTGGCGCCGACGTGCTGACACTCAGCGAACGCATCGAAAAGACATATAAATTTTGGGAGTAAAAGCCAGAAATGCCAGATGATCTAGAAAGAGAACCAAGCTTACGAGCCAGACGACGCTCAATGCTATGGGCTTCAGGGCTACTGTTTAAAAGGCCGACTGTCCATGGTGGGTGTCATGATGATATTCCTCAACCACCAATCGTGCCGTCGGAGGGTTCATCAACAGCTAGCGTTATCATTGATCGTAGTGGTGAAAGACCAGAAATAAGCTATGTTGCAAATGGTGATACGGGTAGGAATGATGCTGACATGAATGGTAGGCGCTGGGAAAGATATGGCACGAAAACAGCGACTATACATCCAGGAAACACTACAAAAGAGCTATGAGTGCGGCAATGTATCAGCAATTGTTTGAATTGACGCAGTATTTTTTAAGCAGCAACAGGGACAGGAGTTCCGCTTCCTTCTAAGAGCTCAATTACTCCTGTGACGAGTCGATCATTTTCAGTAGGGTCATCGTATGGTGGATACACTTCAGCGTTAACTAACACATAGCGGCTTCGAGCGTTTTGTCCGGGTTTAAGGCTGTCATCTTGTTCGACGTGAATAATCAACTCATGCGGTGGTGTGAGTCCGTGGTCTATCACGTGATCAATCAGTTCTTTCGTGCTGCCCATGTCTTCTTGTGTACTAAAGAGCACTTCGCTAAGCTCAGGACTAGACCTCACATACCTTCGTGCTAGATGTTGCATCTCAGGGCTATCCATTATTCTCACAGTTGAATCTCCGTTTATTAAATTCATCTTTTCACCAAAACGTAAAAATCGCAACCTAAAGCAGGATGAGTGCTCAGTCTTGCATGTTGGTCGATTGCCGTGTGATTTTTATCACAAAAAGGTTTGCATGTACATTGGTCGGGCTGTTAAAATACATAAGAAATGAGAATAACCACAGCGCCAGCTGAGATGCCGACGTCAGGTTCCCTTTTGATCAAAGGAGCAGCTTCATGCTAGGCTCTTTTTTTACGTTTGCCGCTGAAGGCGGTATCCACGTATCGCTCAAGGCTGAAGAACTCTGGAATGTTGGCGGGATTTCTATCACCAATTCGATGGTGTATGGTCTGCTGATTGCGATCGTTATGGGGCTATTCCTGACCCGCATCGGAAAGAAATCAAGCGTGAAGCCAGCCAAGCGTAACTACGCTGTCGCAATTGTAGAATCAATCGTGCTCTTTGTCGTCGGTATACTCGAAAGCGCCTTCGGCTCGCGTAAAAAAGCCTACAAATTCGCCCCTATCATGGGCGTCTTTTTCATTTTCATTCTATTTACGAACATCTCAGGAATTTTGCCATTTGTCGGCCCAGCCTTTGAAGTCACGACGGCTGAAGGTGAGATTCCGCTCTTCCGTCCGTTCACCGCTGATTTGAACGGCACGCTCGTGATGTCGGTTGTGGCCATCCTTTTCGTACAGTATCTGTCCATTCGCGAGCAAGGCCTCAAAGGTCACCTCACCCATTATTTCTCTGATAAGCCGATGAATCCAATCAATTTCTTTATCGGTATCCTCGAAGTATTTGGTGAGTTTACTCGCATCCTATCCCTTTCTCTTCGTTTATTCCTCAACACAGCGGTGGGCGAAATTCTCATCGCGGTATTTACCAGCCTGATTCTCACTGACGGCCGCACGCCGATTGCGGTCATTCCGATTATTTTGTTCGAGCTGCTAGTAGCAGGTATCCAGGCATACGTCTTTACTGTATTGACCGCGACGTATCTCGCGTTGGCGATTGAACACGCCGACCACCATGAAGAAGAACATCACACGGACGCTCAAAAGGTCGAGGAGCTGCCAGATGTTAACCAAAAAGTAACCGCATCCGCTTAAGGATAAGGAGAAAAAATGACATTTTTAAGTTTGCTAGCTGAAACCACAGAGTTTGACGTGCAGGTTGCAGAAGCTTGGGGAAAGAGCATCATGCTCGGCCTCGCGCTTGGTTTTGCAGCCTTCGGTCTCGCACTGGTTGGTCTCAACTACATGAAAGCCCTTGGACGCAATCCAGAGGCTGGTAAGGCAGCAAGCCAGATCGTTATCATCGCAGCGATGATTGAAGTGACGGCGCTACTTGCCTTCCTTCTCGGCGCCTTCTTGCTCTAAGCAAAGAACGCCTTCGGGTGGAGGTCTAAATAGGCCTCCACATCCTAGAATTAACAACTAATCCCAGCTCGAATAGCCTCTTATGGTTGTTTCAGGCAGACGCATGCCGAAGTATTTTTTAGAAGCGAAAAATACTTTTTGATCGGCTTAGCAGCTATTTCTTCTGACAAAGTTTATCCGTAGATAAGGTGCGAAGGAAAAATAGTTGATAAGTCAGCAAAAATATTTTGCAGTTTAAAAACATACTTTGGGATGGGTCTTAGAAAGGATATAATACTAACAGATATGAACGACTTATTGTACAGATTTGCAGCTTCTGGTGGCGGCGAAGCAGCTCACAGCGCTGAAGAAGCGTCTGAAGGCATTGGCGCTCTCGGCCTCAGTCTTCCTTCCCTGCTCGCATCAGCCGTAACATTCCTCGTGCTGTTTTATGTGATTAAGAAATTCGCTCTCGACGGTATCGTTGCGAACCTGCAAAAGCGTGAAGAGGACATTAACCGCGGCCTGCACCTGACAGCTGAACTCGATCAGCAAAAGGCTGAGCTCGAAGCAACCGTCCAGAAGGAATTAAAGCGTGCCCGAAAAGAAGCAGACGTCATTATTGCCGAAGCGCGCACTGAAACCGCTGGTATGATTGCCGAAGCAGAGAAAAAGGCCTCTCATCGCGCCGACGAGATACAGAAAGCAGCTGAGGGCAAAATCGAGCGTGATATCGCTGAAGCCCGCAAAGGACTTAAGAAAGAAATGGCTGAGCTGATTACCGAAGCGACCGAGTCCATCCTCAACCAAAAACTTGACAGCTCATCGGATAGAAAACTCGTCGAAACCTACCTCAAGGAGGCGATGAAGTAATGGAGCGCGCGGCAATAGAGTTATTAAAAGTTCGCAGACCACACTTAGGAGTAGTTCCTGAGCGTTTTCTTCATGTTGAAAGTGCTGTAGATTCTGTCGAGCCACAGCTACACGCGAAAGCGAGAGATACTGTTCGCAATCGAGATCGTGCCGTTCATGAGACGCTTTATCCACCTGCAATATTGCGTGAAATTTGCGACCTTCAGCTACTGGTTGCTTCAGCTGTAGACAATGCGCTTGAGGGTATGCCTGTTTCGGAGGCCGTAGATGTCTAAAGTTTCAACGCAAGAACTAGCAAAGTATGCAGTTGATCAGCTTGAAGCTGGCACTGATTCTGGTAAGCTTGCTGGTCGGATTGCAGCATTTTTGCTTGATGAGCGTCGCTCGCGCGATGCGGCGGATGTGATGCGAGCTATTGATGTCGAGCTTGCTCGACGCGGCACCGATCACGTGACGATTACGAGCGCCCATGAAGTATCTGAAGCGGTAAAGAATGAATTGGCTTCCCTGCTCGGCGCTAAGAAACCGCTCTTTTCAGAAGTTATTGATCCAAGCGTCATCGGCGGCGTGAAGGCTCAGTCCGGTGAGCAGCAAATCGACCTGACCGTGAAGTCGAAATTAGCAAGATTTAAAACAGCAGTCATGAGGGGTAACTAATGTCTTTAGATGATGGCGGTCGAAGTCCATGGAACATTGGTCAGATTGAAAGAGCAGCTATTGAGCGAGTAGCCTCACAATGGGAACTTAGCGGCGTATTTGATCCAGCTGTTGCAATAGATGTTACGGAGCCAGAAGAAACCAATGAAGATAGAGCAGCCAGATTAGAAGAAATGCAACGAAGAGTAAATGAAGGATATGAAGGATAAAAATATGGCAACAGATGTATCAGTAAAAGAACTCGCCAGCGAAGTACGCGCGGCGATTAACGAACTAAAGACCAGCGGTGACGTTGAAAAAGCTGGCATAGTCACTCGAATTGGTGATGGTGTGGCATGGATTTATGGCCTTTCGAGTGCTGGTTATTCAGAAATGCTTGAGATAGAAACTGGTAGCGGCGTCGTTCGCGCCTTTGCCCTGAACCTCATGGAAGACGAAATTGGTGCCGTGCTTCTGGACAGTGATGTTGAGGTTAAGGCCGGTGCAAAGGTGAAGCTTTCAGGTCAGGTGCTCGAAGTGCCAATTGGTCCAGAGCTGCAAGGCCGCATTGTCGACCCACTTGGCCGACCTTTGGACGATAAAGGACCGATTAAGACGAAGCAAATGGGACTTGTTGAGAAGCCAGCCCCTGGTGTGCTCGCCCGTAAATCAGTGCATGAGCCAATGATGACTGGTCTGATGGCGATTGACGCGATGGTGCCAATCGGCCGTGGTCAGCGTGAGCTTATCATCGGCGACCGCCAAACTGGTAAAACTGCTGTCGCTGTCGATACGATGATCAACCAAGCCAAGCAAGGCACCGGCATCATCAACATCTACGTTGCTGTCGGACAGAAAATGAGCAAGGTCGCTCGCATGGTGGAACGCCTTGAGCGTGAAGGCGTGATGGAGCAGACGATTATCGTTGCGACATCCGCCTCAGATCCAGCTTCATTGCAATACCTCGCGCCATATTCTGGTGCAGCTATGGGTGAATATTACCGCGATAATGGCCAGCACGCGCTGATTACGTATGATGACTTGTCAAAGCACGCCGTTGCCTACCGTCAAATGTCACTCTTGCTTCGCCGCCCACCAGGACGCGAAGCCTACCCAGGTGATGTGTTCTACTTGCACTCTCGCCTGCTCGAGCGCGCAGCAAAACTATCTGACGCAGAAGGCGGTGGTTCGTTGACTGCATTGCCGATCGTCGAGACGCAGGCAGGCGATATCTCAGCCTTCGTGCCGACGAATGTGATTTCTATTACCGACGGTCAGATTTTCATGGAATCAAGCCTGTTTAACCAAGGTATTCGTCCGGCTATCTCTGTTGGTCTGTCTGTTTCTCGTGTTGGTGGCGCTGCTCAGACAAAGGCGCTCAAAAACGCGTCTGGTTCACTACGCATCAGCCTCGCGCAGTTCCGCGAATTGGCGGCATTTGCCCAGTTCTCATCCGATCTCGACGCTGATACCAAGGCTCGCATTGAGCGTGGCCAGCGATTGACCGAACTGCTCAAGCAGCCACAGTACTCACCACTCAGCGTGTGGGAGCAAGTTGCCAGCCTCATCGCGGCAACCAACGGTGGTTTTGACAGCGTGCCAGTTGAGAAGATTAAGCCAGCGCAGCATGCCCTGCTCTCTCAACTGTGGAGTGAGAAGAAAAAAGATATGCAGAAGCTGAATGAAGGTGGTAAATACGATGACAAGGTCGTCGACCTCATCATGAAGCAAGCCGAAACCGTCGCAAAGGAATATAAGGAAGAGTAAGTATGGCATTCGACCCAACTATTAACTTCCAACAATCTCAAGGCGATGTTGCTAGAATGCTTTTTGAGCAAGCTCCTGCAGAAAGAGAGATTTATCTTGCTGCTAGGCTTGGTATGACCGAGCGAAATAAAACGGGATGGTTTTCAGTAGAAGTTGGGTCTTCAACCGGACGAGTTTTTGACATCATTTCTGATGAAGAAAGGCTGGCTAAGCAGCAGCCACCGCTACCTCAAGATTTAGTTGATACGATGAAAGCCTTTGTGAAGCATGGATTAAGGCCGGGTCCTATAACAGATTTTTTACTGACCGCAGTGATTGATCACGGATCTAACCCCTCTCATGCTATCGAGCATGTAGATAGAGTAAGGTTTGGTGGGACAAGGATATAAATGACTACAGAATTTAACCCAATGGCTGATTGCAGAGCTGACGAAAGTGTTAATGGAGTATGCGTAGATATGGGTATTTTTCAAGGTGAGAAACCCGTTGATGCAGCGCTAGACGGTAGGTTTGATTTAGATGGAAGTGTGGAACTTTCCAAATGTCTAGGTGAAGGTGTTTGCGGTCTGTGTCCTACTCAATTTGATTGGAGCGATGAAGGTGATGGAAATGCGGCAGACCCACTTATTAGCGTATTGGATTTGAGTGTAAACGTTCCTGGTGCTGGAAGATTGTTACATCAATTTGGTGACGATGATTACGGAGATTTGAATGGCTAGTACGCAGCAGATTAAGGCCCGTATCGGGACCGTTAAAAACACCAAGCAAATCACCAAGGCGATGGAGCTTGTGAGTGCGTCAAAAATGCGCCGCGCGCAGGAAGCGACTTTGGCCAGCCGTGATTATACGATCACAGCGCGTCAGATTTTGACTCGCTTGCGCGATTTAACTGACGTATCAAAGCATCCATTATTCGATGTACGTGAGGTAAACCGCCGTATTCTGGTCGTCATTACCTCGGACCGTGGTCTCGCTGGTGCATATAACTCAAATGTATTGCGCAGACTGACCAAAGAGCTGAAAGATGACCGCGACGCTGGTGTCAAAACGCAGCTTATCACCATCGGTAAGCAAGCCGCCAGATTTGTGGCCAAGATCGACGATATTGATGTCATTGCAAGCTACGATAATATGCCAGAAAAGCCAACGATTGCCGATTTGTATACGATTCTCGATACGGTCAAGGACGCATTCCGCAGTGATGATGGTACCGAAGCGACTACTGACGCCGTCGATGTTATATATACTGATTTCAAATCAAGCGTGTTACAAGAAGTCACCAGCCAACGCCTCCTCCCTGCTGCCACGCATGAGGGCGATCGGCCTGATCATGCAATCGACGATGCGTTGTTTGAACCTTCACCACAAGAGGTCTTGAACACCATCGCAGATCGCCTGGTTGATGTCCAGCTATGGCAAGCCTATCTGGAAAGTCAGGCATCAGAGCAGTCCAGCCGTATGATGGCCATGAAAACAGCAAGTGATAACGCCGGAGAACTGATTGACGACCTGACGCTGGCGATGAACACAGCCCGGCAAGCAGCGATCACTCAAGAGTTAGCCGAAATTACCGGTGGCGCGGAGGCGATAAGTTAATGGGTAGGTTTATCGATGATGGGAATACCCCGCGTGGCGTTGGCCCAAAACCAGGGAGAGTAGCGAGCATAGAGGGTCGTTCTGAACTTGGGATAGCTACCCCAACTTATTTACACGATATCGCGCAAAGAACACATAGCGGTATGTCAGAAGAAATTACCGCTCATGCAGTCGAGCTTGGGATTGATGAAGAAATCGCACATCAGCTAGGTATCTTAGCTGAAACGGCAATTGGTCTCCGCCATTTTCAGAACAGCGTTGATGCTGGGTATGCTGCACGCGTACTCGAAGAACGTGCAGGGCTTGAGCCACTTCTCACGACAGAACAAGTAGCAGAAAAAATGCTTCGAGAAGCAGAGCAATTTGATGATGCTGTCACTGAAGAGACACGTCGTTATCATGAGACAATCGCTGCGGAGAATAATCATTATGCGAGTTAAATTTACAAGATTCAACCAAATATCAGAACAAGGAGAACAATAAATGGCAACAGCAACGAAAACTAACGGAAAAGTAACACAAGTCGTCGGCGTGGTCGTCGACGTTGAATTTGATGGCGAACTGCCAGCGATTTTTGACGCGCTCGAGCTGCAGCTCGATGGCAAGAAAGTTACGCTTGAAGTCGCGCAGCATTTGTCTGAGAATTCAGTACGCACAGTCGCACTTGGCGGTACAGACGGGTTGACCCGAGGCACTGAAGTCATCGCAACTGGCTCGCCGGTGCAAGTTCCAGTTGGCCCAGAGACGCAAGGACGTATGTTTAACGTCGTCGGTGAACCAATCGATGGTAAGCCAGCGCCAAAAGGAAAAACAGCCCCAATTCACCGCGATCCACCTGCCCTCGCTGATCTCAGCGGCAAAACCGAAGTGCTGGAAACGGGCATCAAGGTCATCGACCTCATCAGCCCAATTACCAAGGGTGGTAAAGTTGGTTTGTTCGGTGGTGCCGGCGTTGGTAAAACTGTTTTGATCACCGAGCTCATTAACAACATCGCGAAATTCCACTCCGGAAACTCAGTATTCGCTGGTGTCGGTGAGCGTACTCGTGAAGGAAACGACCTCTACTACGAAATGGAAGAGTCGGGCGTGCTCGATAAGACGTCACTCGTGTTCGGTCAGATGAACGAGCCGCCTGGAGCGCGTTTGCGCGTTGGTCTGTCGGGTCTGACGATCGCCGAAGGCTTCCGTGACGAAGGAAAAGACGTGCTATTGTTCGTCGACAACATTTTCCGCTTTACTCAGGCTGGTTCTGAGGTGTCTGCCCTGCTCGGCCGTCTGCCGTCAGCTGTCGGTTACCAGCCAAACCTCGCTCAGGAAATGGGTGGCTTGCAAGAGCGTATTACGTCGACGAAAAAAGGTTCCATCACCTCAATCCAAGCCGTGTACGTGCCAGCGGATGACTTTACTGACCCAGCGCCAGCAACAACATTTGCTCACCTTGACTCAACGATTTCGTTGAACCGCGCGTTGACCGAGCAAGGTCTCTATCCTGCTGTCGACCCACTTGACTCAAGCTCGACGATTCTCGACCCTGAGGTCGTTGGTGAGGAGCACTATAACGTCGCCCGCGAAGTGCAGCGAGTATTGCAGCGCTATAAGGATTTGCAGGACATCATCGCTATCCTCGGTATGGAAGAGCTTTCCGATGAAGATAAAAAGACAGTTGCCCGTGCACGCCGCATCCAGCGCTTCCTGACTCAGCCATTCTTCGTCGCAGAAGTATTTACGGGTAACCCTGGTCAGTACGTGAAGCTCGAGGACACAATCGCTGGCTTCCGTGAGATCTTGGACGGCAAGCTCGACGATCTCGCGGAGAGTGACTTCTACATGATTGGCGACATCGCTCAGGCGAAAACAAAGGCCAAGGAGAAGAAATAGTGAGTTACGATGACTCAATGACGCCTTGGGCTCCGAACAGGATGCCTGGCGAGACTGAGCAACGATGGCAAGATCGCTTAGTGGAGAGATGCACACTAGTGCCGGTCGCTAAAGCACTCGGTAAAATTACTGATATTGGTCTCCAGGCTAAAGGAAGAGTCAGCGTCGCGAGAGATTCTTTTATGGCCTTCGTCGATCAAGGAACTTCGGAGCAAGCAGGAAAAGGCTCAAGATACGGAGGAGATGAGCTATGACAACGCCAGAACAACGTTTAGATGATCCAATAATGGAAGGAATTGGTAGAGTTGAGTCAGCAGCATTCACGGCAGCAGTTGCCGTATATGATGTATCGCATAGACTCGTTAGCTCTGGACTAGCTGCTATAAGAGGTGCCAAGGAAGCAGCACGTAGCCTTGCCCAAGAGCTTGGTGATCCTGATGAAGATCCGAGGAATATGGCAGCATGGAAGCAGCTAGATTTAAGTGGTCACGCACGCACGGGGCTCGGTCATGGGGCTGATTTGAGGATTAATGATGAAATGAGGCTATCAGAATGAGCGGCATTGATGCATCATCAGCAGATAGAGGACGCGAAATCGGTTTGGGCTATGAGCGAGGTCCACGGGAGCCAGTAAGAGGTGGCCCGAAGAGCTCCATTAGCGCTGCTGATGCAGGAACTGAAGCCAGTGTCACGACTCGAAGGATAACACCTATTGAACCCCACCCAGGATATGGTGAGGTGGGTTGGAAGCGAAGAGGAGTGGATGATATAACATTATGATTAATTTAGAACTAGTTACACTATCTGGGGTAAAACTACGAACAAAGGTGTATGAGGTAAAATTGCCGACGCCGCAAGGACAGATTGCAGTGTTTGAGAACCATGCTGCATTAGTCACACTTGCCTCCCCTGGCGTGATTACCGTACGTGAGCAGAGCAACACGCCTGATGATATGCAGCAGAACTACGCGATTGATAGTGGCGTTATAGAAATTGCAGATAACACCGTGCGCGTTCTTGTCGATGAAGCTGAGAAAGATTCAGAAGTCAGCGCTAAAGAAGCTGAGGAAGCACTCGCCCGCGCGAAGCAACTGCGTGCCGAAGCCAAAGACCGCACCAGCCTCGATAAAGCCCAGGCTCTCGTCGATCGCCAAGCTTCCCGCCTAAAAATCGCCGAACTAAAACGCCGAAACCGCCGTTAAATTACTGAAGTGTGATGCTTGACACACAAAAAGTGTGATATATAATACACTTAACGTAACAAATTAGGTCTCTTAACTATGACATTGAAAAAAGTTCTCGCCGGTTTTGCTCTCTTTGCATTGACGCTCATTCCACTCACAAACACATCACTCGCTTCAGCTGAGGAAGCGCACGAGACGCATGAAACAGTCGCTATGGCTGAAATGACCTATGAGGGTGATGCGCATGTTGGCAGCACCGAAGCCGAGAAGCATGACGAAGAACACGTGGATGAGGAACATGCAGAAGGCGCGCATCACTTTGGCATCGTGTTTGCGATGTTTGCGCTAGTATTGATTGCCGGAAAACTAGGTAATTTCGTCGAGAAATACGGTCAGCCTGCAGTCATCGGTGAACTTCTGGCTGGCGTTGCATTGTCAGCTGCTGGGTACTTCGGCTGGGGATTTATCGGTGATATTGCAAGCAATGAAATCATTAGTTTCTTATCCCAGTTTGGAGCGGTACTCCTCCTCTTCTCTGTTGGACTAGAGTCAAATATTAAGGATCTCATAAAGGTTGGCAGTAGCTCCGTGCGGGTTGCGCTCATCGGTGTGGTTGTCCCGTTTGTCCTCGGTACATACGTATTTGGGCCGATCTTCTTTGGTGACCAGTCGACAAATGCCAAGTTGTTCCTTGGTGCCGCGTTGGTTGCGACGAGCGTCGGAATTCCTTCAACGATTCTCCGCTCATTGAAACTGCTAAAAACAAACGCAGCAAAGACGTTCCTTGGCGCCACAGTCATGGATGACGTTATTGGACTTATCGTACTAGCTATTGTTTCTGCGTTGGCGACCGGTGGTGACGCATCTGCTGGCTTGGTCGCTGGGTTGGTTGCCAAGTCTGTTGGGTTCCTTGCCGGAGCAATTATCCTTGGTGGCTTGCTCGCAAAGCCGTTGTCACGACTCTTTAGCTATGTCAGTAGCGGCATTGGTATGAAACTAACGCTGGCTATCGGTTTTGCACTTACCTTCGGCTACGTTGCTGAATTGTTTGGTCTCGAGCCGATTATCGGTGCGTTTGCGGCTGGTTTATTGCTTGATGCTGTCCATTTCGAGTCCTTTTCTGACCCTGAGATTATCGAAGATATTCGTCATCTGGAAAGCGATGAAACGGTTGCATCAATTATCAAGAAACACCGTCACGCGCATGTCGAAGATCTCATCAATAGCATGGGGCTTATTTTCATCCCGATATTCTTTGTCTACACTGGTTTGCAGATTGACTTTGGGTCGTTATTGGAGCCAAGTCTGTACTTCACAGCTGTTATCATCGCATTATTCGCCTTCCTCGCGAAGTTTATCGCAGGCTTTGGTGCTAAAGGGACAATGGCAGAAAAGATGATGATTGGTTCGTCTATGGTGCCTCGTGGTGAAGTTGGGCTTATCTTTGCAGCGACTGGAAGCGCTCTCGGCGTTTTGAATGACGAATTATTCAGCACAATCGTTCTCGTCGTAATTCTCACGACATTTGCTGCACCGACCTTCATAAAGAAATTCGGTTTGCGTGTAAAAGAAGAAGAAAAAGCTGCTCGAGCTAAGTAGGATTTAGTCAGTCCTTACTCAATACTGCGCAGCGAACAGTGTGATATTTGTCACGTGTACGAATTCTCACCCAGGATATACTTCTCGTAGTATCAATAGGGAGGTACATCAAATATGAAGCAAAATAACATGATTGCCGCGTTTATTGCGGAGCTAATTGGGACGTGGATGCTCGCATCCGTTGTACTCGCGACGGTAGGAAGCACCATACCAACCGCAATCGCCGTTGGTCTATGTTTGACAGTGCTAGTCGGGACAATCGGCAGTGTATCGGGAGCCCATGTCAATCCTGCAGTGACACTGGGGCTGTTTACACTCGGTAAGGTTGATCTGCAGAAAGCAGCAAGCTATATTGCCGCGCAAGTTGCTGGCGGCTTACTCGCGCTTGTTACGTATGCGTATATGATTGATCAAAGCATTGACTTTACCTTTGGCGCTGCGACCGATGGCCGTGTTTTTGTCGGTGAGCTACTCGGGTCTGCAGTATTTGGGTTTGGGATTGCTGCAGCAGTCTGGCAAGGTTTCGAAAAAATGCAAGCTGCTTTTACCATCGGCTTTTCGCTGTTTTTGGGTGCGGTTGTCGCATCTGTTGCAGCACCAGGATTCCTTAATCCGTCAGTCGCTTTAGCAAACGGCGGCATGAATTGGTCATTCTTACTTGGCCCAATCATTGGTATGGCGATTGGGATGCAGCTGTATGTCTATGGAGTGCACCCGAGCGCGGTAAAGCCACGCAAAAAGTGATCATCCACGAGTTACTTAGCAAAAGCCCACTTGCGCAAAGTGGGCTTTCTTTATTCTATTTCGATTGATTTTTGGTTGCTGTAGTTATCGCACGTATCGCTGTTTTTTAGATAACGGCACGCCCGGAAGTACCATGTATCGCCGCTTGTCATACCGGCATCTGCTTTATCTATTGTTATTTTTGACTTCTTCGTGAGCTTAGATGGGCTGTCCGGGTACACTGGTCCGCTATCTTTGTCGTATGCGATGTATACGCCGTCATCGACACTGATACCTACGGCAATCCACTCCACGGTTACTGTGTCACCAGTCTGTGACACGTCAATTTGTATGCCCTGCTCTTGCACGCTCGCTTCACGGACAACAGTTAACGAGAGTGTTACTTTCGTTTCGTTGCCACGGCGGTCTTTGCCGACGAATTCAAACACTGATGTTCCTATCGCAGCTTGGACTTCTGAAGTCTTGAACTTTCCGTCTGCGA
>JAUHWW010000019.1 GCA_030427365.1 bacterium
GTAATGTAAAATTGTACGTCCAAGAAATACTACAGAACTTTATTACAAACTCGATCAAATACACCGAAGAGGGAAGTGTCGTGGTGCACGCCAAAAAACAAGATAAAGGCGTGCTCTTTGAGGTAACCGATACCGGCATTGGCATCAGTAAGGGCGATCAGGCACGTGTATTTGATAAGTTTTTCCGCTCCGAGGATTATCACACCAGAGCGCAAAACGGCACCGGACTCGGCCTGCACGTCACGAAAAAGCTAGCCCAACTCGCAGAAGCCAAGATTAATTTAGAGTCCCAGCTTGGCCACGGCTCAACGTTTTCTATCTATTTCCCAAACTTGAGCTAAAAGTCTAGTGGGTATTCTTACTCGTCTTGAGCCACAAGATTCGCAGCCGCTAGTTCATGGTAGTTAGCTTCACCGGCGTGTATTCTTGATCTTAATGCAGCACCGCCAGCAGCTACTACACTGAATGAACCCATCGTAATTGGCACAATACTATTGTTATCAATCCCATATTTATAAGAAGCCCCGCCAACAATAGCTGCTAAAAGTCCCGCACCGATAAATCGACCTTCTTTATTTCTGGACTCGCGCGCTGCAACAAGGTGCTCGCTGCGTGTCAAAGGTAATACTTCACTCATCTTTACATTATAGCACTATGAGTGTTATTTGTCAATACTTTGGCAATGATTTCTCAACCTGTAGCATCGGTAGGCAGATGTTGCGGTCTTTCCAGATTACCACCCCTGTTTCATAGGCAATCATCGAGCGGATGGCAATATACCCATCAATCACCGACAGCGCAGGGGCTGTAAAGAGTGCCAAGCCCCATAGTTTTCGCAGGGCAAGCCGGGATAACACCATATTGGCAAATGCCAGGAATACAATCGAAACGCCAGAGAGTAGGCTTGAGAGTAAATACGCGCTTGAAAGACTATAGATAAGTGTAACAATCGGCACAATCCCAAGAACTGACAGAATAACAATAAGCACCAGCACAGCTTCTGGACGGCGGCGCAATTGTGGGTAGCGGACACGGAGGGCGGTGTCGAGCTGATCCTGAGGTGATTTTTGAGAGGTAATGCCGAGCTCGTCGTTAGCAATCACAAATTGGTAGGCTTTTTTATTTCGCGCTTGCCGAGCGATTTGTGCTTCTGGCTTAATAGACCGTCGATACGCCTCGAACCCACCATTTCGACGCAAAAATTCTGCTCTTGCCATCCAGCACGTGCTGAGCACCGGCGGATGCGAGCCCCTAAACCGCCACAGCCCAAGTTCCCACCAATAGCGTAGCGGTTGAATAAAGAACGATGATTCGCTATCAAGCGAGCGTCGCGGCAACACAGAAATCATGCTGTTGTCGCCAAGCTGCTCAACAAGCGTCGTAATTGTCTGTTTTCCTAGTCGCACCTCGACGCCGATAAAGAGAACAGTTTCGCCAGTTGCTTCATCGAGCAGCTTGTCATAGGCGGCATTCTTTGCCAGCCATTTGTCCCCCGGTTCCTGCCCGCGGACGAATCGTACACCTTGATGCGCGTAGTGTTTGATAATTTCCGGTGTTTTATCGTGCGAACAATCATCCAGCACGATGATTTCTAGCTTTGAGTAGCTCGATGCGAGCGCCGCCTCGATGCATCCCGGCAGATCCTGCGTTTCGTTACGTGCTGGGATACAAAGCGATACCGTCGGTTTTTTTGCGAACTCACTATTGTCAGTCATGCGGTATTTTCTGTAGCTTATGACGACCGAAAGAAGTAACGCTAATGATGCTAGGAAGGAAGCGATAGTCAACCCAAGCATGGTAGCATCAAGCGAAAACTGCCAATCTACGAGTCCGAGCAGCGTTAAGGGCAACATAAATAGCCACGTCCGTAATGAGCGCTTGCGAAGCGCCTTCTCGTGCATTTGCGGTCGGGCGAGCCTCAACGCATTGATAAACCGAAACATACCGATAAATAGTAGAAGACTACCCGGCAAGAACTCGCCAGTCGCTAGCAGCGTTCCTACAACAACAAAATGGAGCAAAACACCTCCTGCAGCGAGTAGGCGTCGCCAAAACCCATGTGTGACAATAGCCAATAGCTCACTGAGTAGTGATGAAGCAATCAGACTTAAGACAAACATTACCGTCATTATACGAAAAAATAGGAAAAGATGCTCACGCTTGCATTGAGTTATGACATCATATTAAATACAGCTAAAGGAGACTACGTGAATACTTCAGATATTGAACGCTTAACACATGCCGAGTTTTTTGCTCCACATGCTGCTGCCGTAGAACAACGCAGGAAAGCACGTTCCGCCGATGTAGGCAAACGATGCTTTAGGTCATATATGGATGATGGTTTTTGGCATGTTCACGCTGGTAGAATTACGACCGAAGCACTCGAAGACATGGCACGAGCAGAGGCCACTCGAAAAGAAGCAAACTACTACAACGCACTGGTTGCAGGTTATCGTCCTGATATCAGAAGCAGCGGGCTTGGCGTTAGAGTACTGACATCGTGGACTGTCGAACTATTAGAGAATCAAGAATTTGGCCCTGCTGACAATATTGAGCCCTTTGTTGAAGATGACTTACTTGACGTTGTCGCTGTAGATAGCAGTGAAGGTCGTCATGTTATTGGCTTTGTTATGCCGGAGGGTATATTTGAAGTAGGCCAAGCAAGGGGTGAATCAAGCAAGCATGTTGAGCTATGGGCTCGTGCCGATGCAAAGGACTCTGGGTACACTCATGGATTACCGGCCTACCGCATGATGAGATATTTTGATTCATACTTTACCCAAATTACGACAGCTGCAGGTGATTTTTGGCGACTACAATAATCGATTCTATCCATTGACTTATCTGTAAGTAGCAGGGTATACTTGACGTTGAGCGGAACCTACTACATTAGGTTCTTTTTAATTTAGGAGACGCCAGCTATGGCTGAGGACAAGAAAAGTCGCAAAAAAATTACTCAGGTGGAAAAACCGGAAAAACGCACGCGTAAGAAACCAACGCTGCGTGAGCGCAATGTTGAGGCGGCAACCAAAAAGGGTAAAACCAGCCGCGTACGAAAGGCAGCTGGCAGCGCAAAATCTGGCAGTAAACGAATCGGCGGCGCGTTGACACGTGAATACCACGTCGTCACGCCAAAGAAAGAAGACCCTGGCTTTTTCATGAAATCGCGCTCACTCACGCCGCGATACTTCCGCAACGCGTGGCTGGAGCTGAAGCAAGTACAGTGGCCTGGCTTCAAAACCACATGGAAGCTCGTCTTCGCTGTATTCGTCTTCGCATTTATCATTGGCGGCTTCATCGCAGTACTCGATCATCTATTAGAACAAGCATTTAGAGAGGTTATTTTATAAATGAGCAAACGTTACGATTCAAATAAATCTTGGTATGCAATTCATACCTACTCAGGCTACGAGGAAAAAGTCGCAGAAAGCATCCGCCAACGTGCGGAATCACTCGATATGAAAGACAAAATCTTCCAGGTTCTCGTGCCAAAAGAGAAGATGATCGAGATCAAGAACGGCAAGCGCAAAGTCGTTGAGAAGAAAATTTTCCAAGGCTATGTGCTCGTGCAGATGAAAATGAGCGAAGACGCGTGGTTTATCGTGCGCAACACGCCATCAGTGACTGGTTTCGTCGGCTCAGGCAACGACCCAAGTCCTGTTGAGGATGCTGAAATCGAAAAGATCATGAAACGTATGGGCAAGGAAGAGCCCAAGCACAAGATCGACTTTGCAGAAGGCGAAGTGGTCAGCATCATCGACGGTCCGTTCAAAGGCTTTGACGGCACGATTAACGAAGTTGATACCGCGAAGGGCAAACTCAAAGTCCTCGTGAACATGTTCGGCCGTGAAACACCGGTCGAACTCGACGGCCTCCAAGTTAAAAAGTCTTGAACTATTTGTCTATAACCACAGAGCATTCTAGTTGCACTTGATTAATGCTTGTGTTAATTTCTGAGTGTGGGAAGAGACAGCACCGTCGTTGGCGTTCACGGACGCATTAATCGTTATTCTCCATTGTCGGCAGCAACCGCTATCGCTGCAGGAGGACTTGCTCTTGATGACCCTGAAATTGGTGAACATCTTAGGACGGCAGTTACTAGAGGTGCCAGTGCCTTAACGGAAGAGCAACGGCTCGATCTGGAGGGTGCAGCGTTCGACTATAGGCGAGCACCCGAGACTGGAAGAGCGCTCTTGTGGTTATCACGACTATAGACTTTTTATTGTGTCTGTAGTATTATCTACTTCACGTTACGCACGGTTTTAACAGGTTGAGAAGCTTCTACTATCGACCTTAAACTCTAGGAGAAATACTATGGCGTCACCTATCAAGGCGACTTTGAAAATGAAATTACGAGGCGGACAAGCCTCAGCTGCGCCACCAGTTGGCTCAACTTTGGGTCAATACGGCGTTAATATGATGGATTTCATCAATCCGTTTAACGAAGAGACTAAAGACATCATGGGTCAGGACATCACCGTCCACATCTTTATTCATGAAGACAAGACCATGACTTGGCGTGTTGTTGGTACGCCAACAGACGTGCTTATTCTCAAGGCTCTCGGTGAGAGCAAGGGCTCAGGTGTACCGAATAAAGAAAAGCTTTCGAAGAAGCTTTCCCAGGCGCAATTAACTGAAATTGCCGAAACCAAGATGAAAGACATGAACACCGACCGTCTCGAATCAGTAAAGAAGATGGTTGCCGGCACCGCCCGCAGCATGGGTATCGAAGTCGAAGGCTAATATGGATGATCCGGAACGAAGAAACATCGAAATTGACCAGACCTTACGAGACAGTCCTTTTGGGCTTGGCGACTCTGGAGCCTCTCACAGTGATGCATTAAGAAGATCAAGTCTGGACGACCCAAGCTCACGACCAGTTGGTGAAGACGTTTACCGTACAAACGAGAACGGTCCACCCTTCCATTTCCCTGATAGCACTACAGACACGAACGAGTGGCCAGGTAATTAAGTCTGACAGTTTGCAATTGAAGCGAATCAATATTATTATCTTCAGCATAAATAAAACAGGGAGATAAAAAATGGCAGGATTTTCTGCGAACGTTGGTGATTTTGATGGTGAAGGTAACGTTCATGATCGTCGTCGTCCAATATATTTTGTAGTAGGAGACGGGGACGTAAGCGCGCACATTGCAAGCGCTGAGTGTGTAGGTAGAGATGACATAGACCTAGAAGCTGCTCATGTTCGAGGACCCGAAAATGGATCTCATCAATATATCGAAGGTTTAGGCTGGATAGCTAGCATATAAAGTGCTATAATAACTAAACTATAACTTGTGGGAGTCCGCCGGCTGGTGGACGAAAGCACCACGAAAGGAACACTATGGCCAAGAAGGCTGAACTACTTGAAGAGGCAAAGAGCCTCGGTCTCGACGTAAACGACAAAAACACCATTGCAGAACTTACTGCAGCAATTGAAAGTAAGCAAGCTGACGCGCCAAGCGAACAGCTAAACGAAGCTGGCGACGAAGGTAAGCCAAAGATTGATGCTGTCGCTGAAGAAGCTGCAGCTGAAGAAGAGCCAAAGACTGCCAAAGCTGGAAAGCGCTCAGCAAAAGCACTTAAAGAAGCTGAAGAGAAAGCTGCAAAAGAGGCTCGTAAGGCTAGTGATACTGACGAAGAAGCTGAGAAGCCAAAACACGTTCAGAAAGTCCGCAGCAAGCTAGAACGCTCAAGCAAAAACTACCGTAAATCTGCAGAAAAGATAGAAAAAGGCAAAGAATACGGCCTCAAAGAAGCGCTGGAACTCGCTCAAAGCACATCAACTGTTAAGTTTGATGCATCTGTTGAGTTGCACGTCCGGTTGAACGTCGATCCAAAGCAAGCTGACCAGAATATTCGTGAATCTCTCGTTCTGCCACACGGCACCGGAAAAGCTGTTCGCGTCGCTGTGTTCGGTGAGGCTGATGATGTCGCCGCTGCAAAGAAAGCTGGCGCTGACATTGCAGGCAGCGATGAATTCTTACAGCAGCTTGATAAAGGCGAAATCAACTTCGACGTGCTTGTTGCAACGCCGCAGGTCATGGCAAAGCTTGGTAAGTATGCACGCGTGCTTGGACCAAAGGGCTTGATGCCAAACCCAAAGAGCGGCACCGTTACCAAAGACGTCGCAAAGGCTGTTTCTCAAGCGAAAGCTGGTAAAGTTGAACTACGCGTCGACGAAACCGGCATTGTACACACTGTTGTGGGCAAGGTCTCATTCGACAATGCAAAACTCCTTGAAAACGCGCAAGCTGTTATGGCATCGCTTAAATCAGCAAAGCCAGCCGGCACAAAAGGAACCTACGTTAATACAATCTACGCGACAACCTCTATGGGCCCAAGCATCAAAATCGCCGCAAGCGAGATGTAAATGATTGAGCTGCTGAGAACAGACGAACATGAGATACGCTCACGTGCATCTGATACGTTACTTCATGGCGGACAAGTCATAGTCCATATTGTTTTTAGTGACCCTAACGAACTTATCTATACCGAAGTCAATAAGCAAGGTGGAATACGCCTACCAAGAGTTAAGCTTCAAGGATTCGATCGAAACTATGGGGAAGTCTCAGTTCGATCCGCACGATCTTACCTAACTGTGGCGTCTTTAGGTAATGTCGAATTGGTTCAGTCAGACAACACTTCGTTTATCGAACTGATGGGTGTTTCGAACGAAAGCGAAAAGGGCAAAATCATCATTTCAAGTCTAGTTGACTTAAGTGTGTCTGGTCCTGATGTTTTCAGATCACACAGAGATGAAAGGTCTTCTATTGGAGGAAAGGATCACAGACCAGGTCAATGGCAATCTGTAGACTCACTGCTAGATTTTTTAGCTGAAAATCCTGACGAAGAACAGATGAGCTATGCCACCCAAGCGATATTACGATACATGGATGAAGAAATGTACGAGATTATCGATGCCGCACATTCACGATAAATACGATTTCACGGTGAGCATGTTCGTGCTCCATCCTAGCGAGCCGAAAATAGGGCTTCACTGGCACGACAAGCTTGGATTCTGGAACAACTTTGGTGGGCATATTGAAATGGACGAAGATCCTCTGGAGTGTCTCGAGCACGAAATGCTCGAAGAAACTGGCTTGAAACCTTATCAGTATGAGTTCATAAAAACACATGATGCGCCTGAAGGTATCGGGACTGATGAAATGCCGAATCCATTCGGGCTACACAAGTGGAGATATGGTGATCTCGACCACTGGCATATTGATTTACCATACCTCATCCAAGCTAAATCAGATGTGCTGCAACCCGCTGAAGGAGAGTCGCAAAAAATCGGTTGGTTCACCATCGAAGAAATTATTGCTTTCCATGATTCTGGCGACCTGGATGAAGGTACTCTCAAAATCTGCAGGTGGATAGCAGAAAAGTATCTCTAAACATGTAAATAGCACATCGCTTTCACACTTTTGGCTTGAGTAGAAATTTATTACAATAGAGTCATGAATGAGGGCCCTAGCACTGCTGGGGGTGGGCGCGTACCTTCTGCTACAGGTGTGTATTCCAATACACAGATAAAGCAGGCTATTGCTGATGGTCACATTGTCTTCCACCCATATATCGAAGACCACATTGCTGGGTCGAGTGTTGACGTCACCCTCGGTCATTGGTATTTCCGGACAGAGCGTAATTCCAACGGCGGCTTTTATAACCCGTTCGACGAAAATGACGTGAAGCAGTATTTCGAAGGGCCACTGGCTGCTGAAACGCATGAAATGTGGGCGGAGGCAAACGGCCGCAAACCTTTTGACGGCATCCCGCCAGATCAACAGATCATTGTGCTTGGTCCTGGCGAGCGAATCCTGGCACATACGCATGAATTTATCGGCATTAAACCGCCAGGGACGAGCACCATGCAGGCTAGAAGCACATGGGGACGCAACGGCGTGGCTGTCTGTCTCGATGCAGGTTGGGGCGATCCTGGCTACATAAACCGCTGGACAATGGAAATCTACAACATGAACCAGCATCACTCGGTCGTTTTGCCGGTTGGTGAACGCATCGCACAGCTCGTCTTCTACGTCACCGGTCCGGTCGATGGCCAGTACAAGAAAATCAGCGGCAAATACCAGCCAGGCGATGATACGGATCTCGTCAAACTTATGAACGACTGGCGCCCGGAGCAAATGCTCCCACGCGCCTACCTCGATGAGCGTAGAAAGCCGAGGCAATTATAAATGATTGGGAAGTTTTTTGTCATAGAAGGCACTGATGCTAGCGGTAAAAGCACGCAGTTTAAGATGCTTGCTGAGCGTTTGGCCGGCGAGGGGTACGACGTTGTCACGTTTGACTTTCCGCAGTACGAGAGTGAATCAAGCTATTTTGTGCGCGAATACCTAGCTGGGAACTACGGCGGTGTCGACCAGGTCGGACCCTATACAACCAGCGTGTTTTATGCACTTGATCGTTTTGCCGCCAAGGAGGCTATAGCGGCGGCTATCCACGAGGGAAAAATAGTGCTCGCCAACCGCTACGTCGGCAGCAATATGGCACACCAGGGCACCAAATTCGCAAGTAGTGAGGAAAGAAAGGGCTACTTTATCTGGAACGACAATCTCGAGTTCAGTATGCTCGGTCTGCCTCGGCCGGACGCCAATATCGTGCTCCGCGTTGAACCAAAGATTATAAAGAAACTGCTCGATGAGCGATCAAAAGAAGAAAACCGTAAAAAGGACATTCACGAAGCGAATCAAGACCACATTAACCGAGCTGTCGAGGTCTACGATGATCTCTGTGCACTATTTCCAAAGGATTATTTGCGCATTGATTGCGTGCGTGGACATAAGCTCATGACCCGCGAGCAAATTGCCGATCTCGTGTACTCGCGCCTGCAGCCAATGCTTCCAGCGCCTGAAAAAGAAAAAGGCAGCATTGCACAAGGCTCATCAACTCACAGCAGTGAACCGCTTGTCACAAAAAACGAACACGACAACACCGTCATGACAGAAGCTGGGAAGAAACTCCTCGATAAAGCAGTCACATCAACCGAAGACAACGTCTATGCCTTTAACGAAAACATGAGCCCTATCACCGTGGCTGCAGCCATGGCACGTCTCTCTCGCCGCGCTGATGACATGCGCGTCACCATCCTCGATGAATTTGCTAGTTCGACCGGGAAAAAGGATGAGGCACTTTTGAAGCGAGTCATTACAGCCTACGGTGACGACTCAGTCCAGCAGCTGGTTGGCCAGCATGTCGTTGTCGAAGGCGCGAGTAACTTACTGACAAAGAAACTCGAATGGGGCAGGCTCGCAAGCTACCTCGAACAGTCAACACGTTATATTTTCTTTGATCAAAAGGACGAAAAGGGCAACTACCGCTACGTCGTGCCGGAACACTTCGACAAGAAAACCAAGCACGCCTACACCGAAATCACTGATATGATTTTCGACACATACTCAGCGATGGTACGTGCCCTAACAGATTACGTACGAAACAATTCTGACGTGCCAGCTACTGAACGTGACGTCGCATGGAAGGGAGCAACCCGTGCTCAGGCCTGCGACGCCGTGCGTACGGTGCTCCCAGTATCAACAAAGTCAACCGTCGGCATATTCGCCTCCGGCCAAGCACTCGAAAGCCTCATCATGCACCTTATGGCCGATGAGCTGCCAGAAGCACGCGAAACCGGTCAGAAGATGCTCCATCATTCGCGGCAGGTGCTCAGTACATTCCTCGAGCGGGCGGATAAACCAGAGCGAGGCGGGGCAATGGTGGCCTACATGGCTAACACCAAGGCTGCTATGAAAACACTTGCCGACAAAAAGTTGCCGTCCACGCACAGCACCGAGACAAAAGCAGTTGACCTCGTCAGCTATTGGCCGCTGAACGAGCTCGATATTGTTCCTGATCTGCTGTATGAACACACAGACATGACACTGCGCGACATTCAATCAGAAGTCACATCGTGGGATTATGCTGATAAAGAGTTCACCCTACGTTCATACATGGGCGAGCGCCTCAACCGCCGCCATAAACCCGGACGTGCGCTCGAGAAGATTCACTACAATTGGGACCTCGTCTGTGACTACGGAATTTTCCGTGATTTGCAGCGCCACCGCATGGTCGACGATCTAGAGTGGCAAGACCTGACGCCGCGCTATGGCTATGACATCCCTGAGCTCGTTGTTGAGGCGGGACTGACCGAACAGTTTGAACACTGCTTTGACCTATCCCTCAGACTGCACAGCATTCTCGTTCAGGCCGGGTATGAGAAAGAAGCGCAATATGCGACATTACTTGGACACAAGATGCGCTGGAAGATCACCATGAACGCGCGTCAGATGTTCCACTGGAGCGAGTTGCGCACCACCCCTCATGGACACCCCGGCTACCGCAAGCTGGTGAAGGAAATGCATCAGAAGCTATCAGAAAAACATCCAATCATCGGCGAATCAATGAAATTTGTGAATAAGGACGAAGACCCGGAATTAACCCGCCTCGCTGCCGAACGTGCCACGCAGTATAAGCTTGAGAAGTTAAAATGATTAACTGCTGCTGATTTTAGTCAGCATATACCCAGCCCCTAAAAGAGTTTCTCCACGCGCTTTGGGCTTCATCATCAACGCCTAATTCACCTGCATAGAAACTCGCGTTCCTGGCTCTTTCAGTTGCATCGGCAATTTCGAACAAATCATCATTAAATTTACCTACCTCACCAACTGTAAATGCAGCTAGGTACCTTACTCCATCTAGACTTTGGTCTTCATCTTTTAGAGCTTCTATTCTTTCCTCTGCACCAGGCATAAGCTTGTCTCTTTGTTCTTGATCTGTCAGATCCACTAATTGTCCAAACAGCACTCTACCTGTAGTTTCGTTTTGGATAACATACTCTATATCAGGAGCTAGTGCTGGTAGAGGTGGTCTGAGTTTTCGTGCAGACTGTGCAACGGCTAACGCTCGAAAATAAGCGCCAGAAGCTCTCCCAGAAATTCCAAGGTCGTGGCTGAAAACAACAGGTTTTCCCAGCATACTACGATCTTTAGGGGAAAGAAGCTGATTACCAATGGAGTGAATGTGAAGCGTTTGAGCTATTGCAATGTCGACAGCCTTTTTGACAGCTGAATCTTTTGAGGCATCATCAAAAAGCTCTTTAGACATCTCCCCAGTAACTGTGCCGCCGAAGAGATCTCGAACATTTGTCCGACCTTGCCTCATATCGTCAAACTTACTCATATCTTTATATTATAGCAAACATTGGCTTCTTTGTCAATGTTGACACGTGCGTTTTTCAGGTGTATGGTCGAGGTGTAATGAACTTCTTCCAGGCAACATTTAACTACGCGAAGAACCTCGTCATTCCGACGCGAGGCTCTTTTGCTGTTGTCAAGGTTGAAGCAAACAAGAAGTAAGCAAAAGAGCCAATAACCCCCCCAAACATGCTTCGACCTTGACGGTCGAATTTTAATTTATAGGAGAAAAACAATGACAACAATAGATACAGGATTTGAAGAAGCACCGAGAACCCATACAAGTGATGGCTTGTTCCAACTTGCAGGATGTGTTGGTTACTTAGTGTCTGAAGCAGTTAAACAAGTTAGAGATACCGGACAAGGGCTAGTGGACATAGCCTTCACAAGAGGTTCAGACGATCGGAGGTCACCCCTCTGAGACTGAGGAAAATTTCGAGAAAGTCAGGAAAGCGATTATGAATTCCTCGACTGGTGATCCAGATTATCCATACGGTTTCACAACAGGGAGAGCAGTATGAATAAAATTATACGAGCCTTAGACCCGAGCCATGCAGATTTAGCAGATCATGCATGGCGCACAGGCAGTCGAACGAGAGAAGAAGTTGATAGGTCTCTCGCATTTGAACTCAGCGCATTAGATGAGCGACGTCTTGATGGAACGAGAGTTCCAACCGAAGGCATGTGGGATAGATTAGACAAGCCTGTTCCTGTTATGCCGCGCGACCCATCAGTCGCAGGTGGCACTGTTATCAGTTTTTGTTGATTAATCTTACAAAAAAAGATAAAATAGAGGGGTTACCGAAGACAGTAGCGGGGCAACCTTAATCAGCTACCGAGGATAAAACACCAACGTTTTGTTTTTGAGCATTAAAATGCGTCTTCGTTACACCGGAGACGTTTTTTATTTCTCGGTAACAAACTATTCTTGGTCGATAGAATAGAACTCTAACGCTAAAAGGAAACTTTATGGCATTAACGAAGGAAAAGAAGAACGAAATCGTCAGCGAACTTTCAGGTCTCCTGAAAGACGCAAAGATGACGGTTGTCGTGAAATACGAAGGCACCACAGTACAAGCGATGCAATCATTGCGCCGCAGCGCTGAAGAGAACGGCACATCTATCAAAGTTGTGAAGAACCGTCTCGTAAAGAAGGCCTTCGAAGCGTCTGACTCTCACAAAGACAGCGATACAGCGCAGCTGCAAGGCATGCTTATGTACGCGTTCAACAGTGATGATGAAGTCGCGCCAGCTCAAATCATTCATGAGCTCGCAAAGAAAGAAAAGCAACTGGAGTTCGTCGGCGCATATGACGCTAGCGGGAAACTCCTCTCAGCCGATGAAGTGACGGCACTCGCCCAGCTTCCTAGCCGTGAGGTAATGATCGCAACTGTGGTCAACACGCTCAAGAGCCCAGTTAATAACGTAACCAGCGGCCTAGCAGGTAACTTGCAAGGTCTCTTAGAAGCAGTTGCCCTAAAAGCAGCGTAGTTTTAACAAGATAAATTAACCAGAGTAAAGCGGTTATTTTCAGCCGAGCAGATGTGCTCAGTGCGAGCAGCGGATGTGGAAGCGTATCAAGTATACGGTGAAACACCACGCAGCACAGCAATGAGTGCAGGTGCTCGCTGACAAATTAGCGCGCGAAAGGAACACATTAAAATGGCAGATGTAAAGAAGTTGGCAGAATCGCTAACAAAGCTAACTGTTCTCGAAGTCAAAGAGCTTCAGGACATTCTAAAAGACGAGTACGGCATTGAACCAGCGGCTGCTGCAGCAGTTGTTGCTGGTCCAGCAGCAGGCGGCGGCGACGCAGCAGGCGGCGAAGATGCGAAGAGCGAATATGACGTCATGCTCAAGGACGCAGGCGGTCAGAAAGTCGCTGTTATCAAGGCTGTTAAAGACATTACAGGTCTTGGTCTTGGTGAAGCAAAGGCAATCGTTGACGGCGCTCCAAAAGCAGTCAAGGAAAAAGTCGCAAAAGAAGAAGCTGAAGAAGCAAAAGCTAAGCTCGAAGAAGCTGGCGCTACTGTTGAACTAGTCTAGGTTCAAGAGATAAAACAGCTCTAAGTATTTACTTAGAGCTGTTTTTATGTTATAATGTATATATGGCTTTATTTACCCTATCTGGACCAAGAGGAGTTGGCAAGTCTGTAACTATTGAAGCGCTTAATGCCCTTCAAGTAGCAAGGACAATTTTACCGTATACAGACAGAGGCTTACGCCAGGACGACATGTCCACCGCCCGATACAACTTTGTATCAACTGATGAATATTCACAGATGATTGGAGATAGGGCATTATGCGCCTGCATCAAGTTACCTAACGGTGAGCGATATGGAACAGCTATCCATGATCTAGAAATCGCTACTGAAACAGATGATGCATTCATTGTTACTTCAGCAACACAAACCGCTCTAGACATAAAACTGCGCTTTGGAGCAAAAGCTTTAATGATGTTGCCTGATTCTTTTGCTAATATTCCGATCATGATGAGGGCCTCGGGAATATCGGGTGCTGAGATACGTCAGCGACAGCAAAACGACCCAAATGACACCAACCGAGAGACACTAGAAAATATGGACGGGATTTTTATTAATCGTTTTGGAAATCACCGGGCAGTCGTTGATCAAATAGCAGAATATATAACGACTCAATAATCAATAATTACTATGTCTATCCATCAATTCAACCCAGAAGTTCATCGATTTTCAGCCCCTATTGAATTTCCTGACGGCAGTATTGGGTCTGTGCCTTTTGACCGCCTGCCAACACCAGGTGATTGTATGCCCGGAGGAGTTATATTTGATAGCTTACCACCAGGAAGCAGGTTCTTGCTCCCTGATATTATCCTGCCTGTGAAAGGTGCTACAGCTAAATCGAAAACTGATTATTTTGACCTAACACCAGGAGTACAAATTCACAAACGTGACCCTTTATTGATAGGTCCATCGACGGACAGAGAAGTTACAAATATTATAGGTAAGCACATAAGAAGTCTTGGAAATTCCTATAGCAGCACTGTTCCTATTGAGACCATCGCACGTCGAGTGATGAATCCAAGGGATAGACTATCAGGACTCGATGAAAAGACAAGGAGAAAAATTTTACGTACTATGAAAGATGCTGATTCAGTACTTACTTCTTTTCTTATCCAACAAGGGCTGCTGCAGACCGACGCCAGAGCAGCTACTATCAAACGCGTCAGAGAAAGTTCAGCAGTAGTAACAACTGGGTATCGTCTATCCTATTGAGTTATCCACAGATTACATTGTTTTCCGCTTGATATTTTGACAGTCGCACTGTTCAGTGGTAGTGTGAAATAGAGAATGTATATTTAAAAGAGAGACAAAAGTTTCAAAAGAAGGGATTGGCAAGCTGCGAGATGCCAGATCTACCTGATAAGCAAGCAAAGCGCCTAAAAGCATTGATTGAGGAAGCGGAGACTTCGCTTAGCGCTGCGAAAGAATTATTAATTAGCCTAGTTGGCGACGACCCTGTCGTAGCACGTGCTACCAAAGAAGAAAACATCGGTAAAGTTATCGAGGGAGTATTTGACGGTCAAAACATGGTTGGCGGTGATGGTAAGACATATCCAGTGCCTGCAAACTACGCCAGTAAGTCAAAGCTTGTTCAGGGCGACATCCTGAAGCTATCCATCGCTGAAGATGGATCATTTATGTATAAGCAAATTGGCCCAATTCCTCGCAAGCAGCTCGTTGGAGCGCTTGCACAGAAGGATGGACACTACGTCGTGACGGTAGGGGACAAGGAATATCGTGTGCTGCTTGCAAGCGTAACCTACTTCAAAGCAAAACCTGGCGATCAGGTGAGTATCAACGTACCCGAAGATGAGTCACTCGAGACCGAGTGGGCCGCCCTCGAAGCTGCTTTGTAATTTTTTCGAAGAAAGAGAACAAATGAAAATCAAAGATTTATCTAGAGCATATTTAGTTTTTGCTGGTTTTTGTATCTTCTTACTCCTCGTGGCACTATCTTCAAGCGGTAGTTATGCCGACGCCTGGGCTTCACTCATAGCTAAATACCTGTTGTTATTTCTTTTTCTACCTATTCTCATTCTCTGGACAGCGGTAGTTTACGTAAAAAACAGACGAAAAAATCAACTGACGATAGATCAGCCACTGGGCATAGCTACTACTGATCGTAATACCGATAAAAATACTGAACCGTTTTCCTACACCCCAAAATACAAATACAAGAATATACGGATAAAGTTTTCGGGGAGCACCCGGCATGGGCAGACGAAGTATGCCATTCCAAATGAAATGGGAATCTTCTTTTGCACTCAAGAAAACGATCAACAAAAAACAACATTTTTCACCAACGTGCCGATAGGAGGTGTGTTGTTTGAGTTTTACTATTCTTGGAGACCTGTCTACATTGAATACTCACATATTGACAAACTAGAACTGGTGAAAACATTCGCGGGTAACTATCGACTTAGGATGATCTACAGAACAGGCAACAGTAAAAAAGTTAGTGCAGAAATGCAGTCATGGTTTTACCAAAGCGAAGAATGGGATCATGATCGTTATCCGAATGCAGAAGAAACAAGAGATGCCTTGTTGTATCTAGCGAGCCAAATTCATGATAAGGGCAAGATTCCGATTTATATTTTATAAGTGTTTAGAGAGGAATGTTTAGATAACTAGTGTGTGATGAATATCACGTTGCACTGTATGTAGTGGGTTGATACACTATCAGTACGAACATCGTGAGGTGTTAACGAAAGCGAGCTCCGGCTCGTTAGTAGCGGACAGAGGAGAGCCCGTCAAAAGGCTCTCTTTTGCTATTAAAGACACTTTATTCAAACACCTGCAAAGGTAGTACAATGTAACCACTGTAAAGTGAATGGCTTTTGGCTAGGCAGTTTCGTCTTAAGGCGAGCAGCGGACGCAGAAACGTACCTTCTGCGTACGGTGAAGCGCCCCGCAGCACAGCATGAAGCGAAAATGGCAGCCAAAAACGTTCACGCGAAACGGAGTATGTGTGGCGAAGTTATTCTTTAGATACGGCGCAATGAACAGTGGTAAAACGACCGCTTTGCTTCAAGTTGCGCATAATTACGAAGAGCGTGATATGCATGTCCTCATCATAAAGCCAAAAGTAGACACAAAAGGCGGCGAATCAGTTGTATCGCGTCTCGGCGTTGAGCGAAAGGTGGATATCCTGGCTGCTCCAGATACAAATGTATATAGTGCGATTACGCAGTGGCACAAAGATGTCGAGAAAATTGCTTGTGTCCTTGTGGATGAAGCACAGTTCCTGACGCCGCGGCAGATCGACGAGCTGTTCAACCTGACCGTGTATGAAAACATCCCAGTGATTTGCTATGGCCTCAGAACAGACTTTCAGACGCAGTTATTCCCAAGCAGCCAGCGCTTATTCGCGCTCTCACACGCTATTGAGGAGCTAAAGACGATTTGTCGCTGCGGCCGCAAGGCAATGCTGAATGCGCGCAAATCTGGAGATATCTTCGTATTTGAAGGCTCACAGGTCGCGATCGACGGCGAGCATGAAACTACCTATGAGGCACTCTGCGGTAACTGCTACTTTGAAGAGTTCGAAAAAAGCGCTGTTGTCGATTAAAAATTCAGAAATCAACGCTGATAATTCATACTTAATGCTACATGGCGCAGGCACTTTACAGAAAACACCGTTCTAAAAGTCTCGATGAAGTAATCGGACAAGAGCACATCACCGAGACGCTCAAAAAAGCCCTATCAAAAGGGCAGATTTCGCATGCCTATTTATTCACTGGTCCGCGCGGCGTCGGCAAAACGTCAGTGGCACGGATATTAGCGCATGCAATTAACGATATAGAGTACATTGGCGAAGACACCCACCTGGATATCATCGAGATTGACGCCGCAAGCAATCGCCGTATCGATGAGATAAGGGAGTTGCGCGACAAGGTACATATCGCACCGACAAGCTCAAAGTACAAGGTCTACATCATCGACGAAGTGCATATGTTGACGCGCGAAGCTTTCAATGCTTTGCTGAAAACACTTGAGGAACCACCTGAACACGCCGTGTTCATTCTGGCGACAACCGAAGCGCACAAAGTCCCTGATACCATCATAAGCCGCACCCAGCGCTATACGTTTAAGCCAATTGAGCAGAGCAAAGCGGTTGATCATCTGCGCGCTATTGCAAAGCAAGAAAAGCTCGATATCACCGATGCAGCGCTAGAACTACTGAGTAGACACGGTCAGGGGAGCTTCCGCGACAGTATCAGCATGCTCGATCAGCTCTCTGGTATGCAGAAAAAGCGCTACGATGAGACCGATGTCAGGTTATTACTCGGATTGCCCGGTGAGGACGATATTATGACTTTACTCACAAAGGTGAATGAGGGCGATCGCCAAGCCCTACTGAGCCATATCGATGACATGAAGGGCCAGGGTCACGATGCAGCACTGACGATTCAGGCGGTTAGCCGCACGCTGCGCGATCACTTTGCGAGTGGATCATTTGTCCTTTCGGAGCCCCAAACGCTCAATCTGCTGCGCACCCTCAACGAGCGCGGTAACTCGTCGTATCTTCAGCTTGAACTAGCATTGCTATCAGTCATGAGTCCTGCCGCTGAAGAAACTGCACCAAAGCCAGCCAAGCAGCCTATAGCAAAAATAACTCCTCCGAAAGTAGAAGAGCTGCCTAAGGAAAGTGGTGACAAACCGCCAGAGGAAGCTGCGCCAGAAAGCCAACCCGAGCCAGAAGAGAAAGAGAAACCAGCTGACTCTCAGCCTGAGACCGATCAGAAACAAAAGCCAGCAAAGAAAAGACCAGTCACTAATACTGATTTCGACGAAACTTGGCAAACCATGCTCACTGATGTGCGCTCAAAGCACAACACGTTGCATGGCATTCTGCGCATGGCACAGCCTCGGCTAGAAGACAACAAGCTAGTGTTGTTATTTTCGTTTGGCTTTCACAAGAAACAATTAGAATCACCAAAAAATAGTCCGTTGCTAAAACAGT
>JAUHWW010000020.1 GCA_030427365.1 bacterium
TCAACAAACGTTGTCGGCGGGAACTTGGCGAAGATCATGGTGTGGTACGACAACGAATGGGGCTTTTCTAATCGTCTAATCGAACTCGTAAGTGACATCGGTAAATCACTCCACAAGTAAGCTATGAAGATCTACATCGGCGCAGACCATAACGGCTATCAACTGAAAGAACAGATTGAAGGCTATTTGCGCGAACATGGTCACGACGTCCATGACGAAGGAGATGAAAAGCTTAATCCTGACGATGATTTTACGGTATTTGCCGGACGAGTGGTGAATAGCATGAAAGCATCTGATGATGAAGGGGCTCGCGGTATTTTAGTGTGCGGCAGCGGACAGGGTATGGCGATTGCTGCGAACCGACATAAGGGCATACGTGCTGTTCTTGGCTGGAGCAAACGAGCTGCCAGCGAGGGCCGTAATGATGAGGACGCAAATGTACTGGCGTTGCCTGCAGAGATACTGGACGGTGATGAGCAAGCGTGGAAAGACATTATCGACACGTTCCTCAAAACAGACTTTGCTGGAGCACCTCGCTACAAACGACGTATCGCGCAGCTGGATGACTGATATTATGCTTCGAGACGGAATTCTGTCTGGTGAGAAATAGCATCTAAAAGTAGTCTTTCGTGCGCTTTGCGAAGGTATCCCGCATATGAAGGATCGATTATCCAGTCATCGATAAGCCGAGCAGTATCCTCTGCTGGGCTTATCGAGCTATCTACATATCTCTCAGGTACTATTAACGAAGCACTTGTAGCACGAATAATAGCGTAGAATATTGAACTTACTTCATCGTACGCTCCTCCAGGGAAGTAGAGGCTTTCATTGCTTGCGTCAGTCACATCAAGTTTAATAAACGCGCAGCCCTCAGGGTAGTCAACTGAAACGCAAACTAGAGAAGCATGTTTACCTAAAAATAATGACGAGGGGTCGTTAAAATCAAACCACTCTTGCTCAATAGGGATAGCAGTCGGTTCGAACAAAGCCAAATCACAGCCGTGTTCAGGATTTACTATCTCACAAGACCTGCGGTACAATGCTGGAGTTAGATCAGTCCCCATGCGTACAAGTTAAACCTCATTTCTATACATGTCAATAATCACCCCAACCATCACTACTAGCGATCCGCATGAATACCGTGATCAGATGAAGCTGATTGCTTCGTATGCCGAGGGAGTGCACCTAGACTTTTCTGGCGGCGTGTTTACTCCTCAAACGCTTCTTCCGATTGAGGACGCGTGGCGATCGGATGATCTCATCACCCACGCCCATATCATGTATCAAGATCCGGGTGAAATTATTGATGACATTATGCAGCTCGAGGCAGATTTGGTTATTCTTCATATAGAATCTGACAACGTGAAATCGAGTCTGCATACACTTCGTGAGAACGGTACACGCACAGGTGTCGCACTACTTCCGGAAAGCACGCTAGCAGATCTGAAAGAAATGGATATCGACGGGCTGTTCGATCACGTATTAGTGTTTGGCGGGCACTTGGGCTACCAAGGCGGGAAGGCAGACCTGACGCAGCTCGATAAAGTGCGTGAACTGCGAGAAGAGTATCCTGATATCGAGATTGCCTGGGATGGCGGCGTGAATGCTGAGAATGCGAGGCAGATCGCAGACGCAGGCGTCGATGTATTAAACGTCGGCGGCTATCTAAAAAACGCCAAAAATCCGAAAAAGACTTATGCTGACCTCGTAAAACTGTTATCATAAGCGGTAAGTATGCCAACGAACTATAACGAGAAGACTCGAAGTATCGAAGACCTTGAATTGATGGCGAACACGATTCGCCAGGACATTGTGAAGATGCTTGAAAAAGCAGGCTCGGGCCACAGTGCAGGGCCGCTGGGGCTGGCAGATATCTTGACGGCGCTATATTTCGATATTATGCAGCACGATCCGAAGCATCCTGAGTGGGATGAGCGTGATTTGTTTGTGCTTAGTAACGGGCATTGCGCGCCGGTGCTCTATGCAGCAATGGCCAATGCTGGGTATTTTGACAAGAAAGAACTTTCGACGTTGCGGCAGTTTAAGTCGCGATTGCAGGGTCATCCAGAGCGAAAGAGCTTGCCAGGCATTGAGAATACGAGTGGCCCGCTTGGAAGTGGGCTGAGTCAAGCAGCTGGCATGGCACTTGCCATGAATATGAACAATGAATCACATCGCTGGATTTACTGCGTTACGGGTGATGGTGAGCTGAACGAGGGTAATATCTGGGAAGCAGTGATGCTAATCGCAAAGTATAACTTGCACCAGATAACGACGATTGTTGATCGCAACAACATACAGATTGATGGTACGACTGAGCACGTGATGCCGCTGGAAGATCTTCGTGCTAAGTGGGAAGCTTTCGGCTGGCACGTGATTGAGATTGATGGCAATGATGTCGAAGCGGTTATTGATGCCTGCGCAATGGCACGGGCTATCGTCGAAAAGCCTGTCTGCATCATCGCACACACGATTCCAGGAAAAGGCGTTGATTACATGGAATATGACTATCATTGGCACGGCATGCCGGTAGGGCTGGCTGACGTGGCTGGTGCGCCGCCAGTTGATGAACAAGCCAAGGTTGCACTCAAAGAGCTGCGAACGATGCGGGGAAAAATAAAGAACGAGCACGGACATGACTGATTTGCATTTACTTGACCACAAAGATTGGGGCAGTGAGCCGACACGAAAAGGGTTTGGACGCGGTTTAGTACAAGCTGGCGAGGAGAATGAGCAGGTGGTTGCATTGTGTGCGGATCTCACGGGCTCAGTTCAGATTGAACCGTTCGCAAAGAAATTCCCTGAGCGTTTTGTCGAAGTGGGCATCGCCGAGCAAAACATGGTCACGGTTGCCAGTGGTATGGCGCATCAAGGAAAGATTCCTTTTACCGCCAGTTATGCGGCCTTTAGTCCTGGACGAAACTGGGAACAGATAAAGACGACGGTCGCATTGAATGATCAGCCGGTCAAAATTATTGGTGCACACGCTGGACTCTACACCGGCCCAGATGGTGCGACGCACCAGATGCTCGAAGATGTATCACTGATGCGGACGATGCCAAACATGGTGGTGATTGTGCCGGGTGACAGCGTTGAAGCAGAAAAAGCGACGCGAGCGATGGCGAAGGATAAACGACCGAACTACTTACGTCTCGCTCGAGACAAATCACCGGTTATGACAACTGCTGAGACACCGTTTGAGATAGGGAAAGCCTACGTATTTAGCCCTGGAAAAGACGTGACGATCGTTGCAAACGGCACCATGACGTCTATCGCTTTGCAAGCGGCTGACGCATTATTCCATGACGGCATCGATGTCGAAGTTATACATTGTCCAACCGTGAAGCCACTTGACAACGCCACGATACTGACAAGCGTGAAGAAAACGCGCAAAGTCATCACGCTCGAAGAAGCCCAAATCAACGGCGGGCTGGGCAGCGCCGTCTGTGAGCTGCTGGCTGAGCACGACCCCGTGCCAGTGATTCGCATGGGCGTAAAGGACCAGTACGGACAGACAGGCACACCTGAAGAACTTATTGATCACTATGGACTGAGCAAAAAACACGTTATGACCAAAGTTCACGAAATCGCTGGTTAATAATGCCCTGGCAAGTCACTGCGCTGATCTACATTCTGTTCAGCTCCTATAGAGCAATCGTCAATCGGCGAATTGGCATTCTCAAAACAGATGTAAGTGCTTACGCACTTGCAGCATCTTTTGTTGCTGTTGCTGCAGTTGGTATTGCTTTCTCCCTGAGCAATTTTAGCTTGATTGCAGCTGATAAGGCGTGGGAATTGAAGCATCATTTTTTGCTCGGTGGTGTGTTGTTCGCAGCTGTCAATATAATGCAGATCAAACTTTATCGATTCTTGCCCGCCTCTGTGGGGGTGTTCCTCTCGTTGCTAATACCAGTTGCCGTAGTGATTTCTGCTGGTATTTTTAAGCAAGATACTGTGACGTACAATCAAATGCTTGGAGCGGTATTTATAACACTTTCGGTTACAACGACGGCTGTGTTAAGTGAAAATAATACACGACGCAATAAAAAAAGGACAAAACTAGGGAAAGGGCTGCTTGTCGCAGTCTCAATTGCCGTCGTCGCTGGGCCAGCACTAACAAATGAAAGCTACTTGCTAGAACAGACAGGGCTTGAAACGTACTTGCTGTTCGGCTGGGGACTGCAGGCAATTGCAAGTTTTATTATTGCATCAATTTTTTGGAACGGCGTTTCATTACGTCGTTTACCGGCAAACGTTCATAGGTTAGTGTGGACGTACGCCGGTTTACTGGGAACTTCAGGATTATTTTTCGTCATTAGTATACATTCTTCTGGTAGTGTGATCTCTGTCTCACTATCGAGCGCCGCACGTATTGCGCTAACACTTTTGATGTCATATTACCTCCTCAAAGAGAGAGATCATCTTAGCATAAAACTCCTCGGGCTTGTGTTTTCCGCAATTGGACTGTATTTCTTGTTCAGATAATGTTGCATGAAGAAAGCATAAGCAGGTATACTGACCTCAAATGAAACAGGTGGGATTACTTTGAGTTTGTCATTACGTCAAATACGTCAGAATTGTGAAGATGCACGGGCGCTTATGCAACGTGCTCGTGAGGAGAAGTTCGCAGTCGGTGCTTTTAACCTCGATAATCAAGAGACCTTGATTGCTGTGTGCCGTGCGGCGAAAAGCCTCAACGCACCGGTGCTCGTAGAGCTGTCGGCTGGTGAGGTCAAGGCGATGGGTATCGATAACGTTCGAGACATGGTGGACAATTACAAAGAAGAGTATGGCGTCGAAATATACGTTAATCTTGACCATTCACCGAGTGTGCAGGATGCCATCGAAGGGATAGAAGCTGGCTTCGAGTTTATTCATATTGATGTTAGCCAGGCCAATCACGATGCAACTGAAGAAGAGATCATTGAAGCAACTAAGCAGGTCGTTAACTATGCCAAGTTTACTGGGGCACTAGTCGAATCAGAGCCGCATTATTTTGGCGGTTCGAGTAATGTCCATACTGAAGCCTTTGATTTCAATGAGATAAAGAAGACGTTCTCTACGCCTGATGGTGCTAAGTCATTCGTTGATGCCACAGGGATTGACACGTTTGCGGCGGCCATCGGTAACCTGCACGGCAGCTATCCGGTGCCAAAAGAGCTCGACATCAAGCTTTTGCAGCAAGTTCGAGATGCTATCGAGTGTAATATCTCTTTGCATGGCGGTTCAGGAACACCTGGGCATTATTTCCAAGAAGCAGTGAAAGTCGGTGTACAGAAGATTAATATTAACAGTGACATGCGAAAAATGTACCGCGACACCTTGGAGCGCGTCTTGGCAGAAAATAAAACAGAGTACGCAGTCGTGAAGTTAATGGATGAGGTGATAACGGCGGTACAATCAGTCGTCGAAGCAAAGATAGGACTATTTAACTCAGCAGGAAAGGCAAAGACGAGGTAAATACAAAATGGCAGATGATAAAAAACAACTTGATGTATTGGCCGTCGGTGATGTCGTCACTGATGCGTTTATTGATCTCATAGAAAAGTATGAGTATGTTGATCAAGATCCTGATGGTAAGGGGCCAATGCTCAATATCCCACTGGGTACAAAAATTCCATATGATCATGCGGAAGTGATCGAAGGCGTTGGGAATGCGCCAAATGCGAGTGTATCGTTTGCACGGCTTGGACTGAATAGTGGCCTGGTATCAAACGTTGGTAGTGATGACTGGGGGAAAGATATTATCCGGGCGCTAAAGAAAAACGGCGTTGATACGCGCTTTGTTCATGAAAACCCAGGTAAGGTGAGCAACTATCACTATGTTTTATGGTTTAAAGAAGAGCGTACCATCCTTATCAAGCACGAGGCGTATGACTATAACTGGCCGAAATTCCGTAAAAGCGATATCCCGCGCTGGATTTATTTCAGTTCGATTGCGGAAAATGCCATGGAGTATCATGATGAAATGTCGGATTGGCTTGATGAAAACCCTGACGTAAAGCTTGCATTCCAGCCAGGTACTTTCCAGATGAGTGAGAAATTGAGCGAACGCATGCTTCGCTTGTATCGGCGTGCAGAAGTCGTGGCACTCAACCGCGAAGAAGCAACAGATGTGTTTGGCGCGAATCACGAAGACGTCAATGATCAGCTCAACAAAATGCATGAAGCAGGTATCAAGATTGCACTTGTCACCGACGGTCCAAATGGTGCGTATGCATCAGACGGGACAAAGCGCTGGAAAATGCCGCTTTATCCTGACCCGTCGGCACCGAAAGAGCGCACTGGCGCCGGTGATGCCTTCGCGAGCACCTTTACAGCAGCGCTCATGAAAGGCGCTGATGTGCCAAGCGCGCTGCTATGGGCGCCGATCAACTCAATGAACGTCGTACAGCATGTCGGCGCGCAAGAAGGTCTTTTGACTGAAGATCAAATCGAGTACTATTTGCGCAACGCGCCACAGTACTACCACCCAACGGAGATGTAGGTGTCAAAGTTTCTCGTCGATTTGCTTGACGTCAAGGAGCGAGAGTTTCGCTTATATATCGATCGGCTTGAAAAAGTTGCGCTCAATCCTGGGGTAGATATCCGGCTTGCCAATGAAATTCGTACGAAAGCGAAGGTGAAACTCGCCCAGCTTGACTGTGAAGATGCCTCTTTATCTGAGACGAGAAAAGCCTTGCGCGAGAAATTGGCGCATGACGATACGTTGCTTGTGAAAAAATTGCATCTTACGAAAACTGATAAAGCCGAAAAAATCACTAAGCACATTGTTATGACAGCCACAAAAATGAGTGAAAATGAACGTGCGCTGGCGCTGACCCCCGCTGGACTGAAGCGTGTCTTGAAAGCGGTGCCTCCGACAAAAACGCTGAAAGCACTCGGGTTACGATCGTTGCCGTCAGTCATGAAACGCCACGATCCGAGATTGTTGTATGCAGCTGCTTTGCAAGTTGAAAGCAAATCTTGGCGTTCGCAGGTACACGCACGACTGAACCGCGCTGAAGGACGCGATGTGGCTGAGCACGCGGTAGACGTTATCGCGATGCCACCAGAGTGGCTTGAAAAGCTGGAAGACGCACTTAATGTGAGCGGGTTTTATATTGTGAACCGTGAAACAGCATCTGTTATTGTGCTACCAAAAGTTAAGCTTTCGCGCGCTGGAACGTGCACGCTTGCCCTCAGCCTTATTTTGCAGGCGGCGCAGCGTATTGCCGTAGAATCTTTGCCCTACAGACGACGGAATTTCTTGCGCGGCCATCAGGCAGTGTTGCAGGAAATTGCTCATGACATGCAGCCGCAACTGACGAGCATACATGGCTTGTTACCAACCTGGCACGTGGTGTACCAGATGGCCAGCAATAATCTGAGTGAAGAAACCCTCGATTTTGTCCTTGATGAAATTAGGTGGGAGAGCGTTGAGATGAAGCTTGCGAAACTAATTCCTGAGATGGGGTATTGGATTGATACACATTATCTTGCGTATGCCACAGAAGACGGCATCCAATCATTGCACATCGTTGATATCGCGAGCGATTTAGCACTTGATAAAGAATCATCACGGGTTCATGTGGAGGCGAGTGTATGGAATGAATTACAGCTCCGCTATCTCAAGGAAGACGTGTTCCAGCAAGCACTGACGAAACAGCTACAAAGCACCGAAGAACTCGTGCTATACTAACGCCTAAGGATAAGCATGATAAAACACAGTATTTGTATTTCCGGTGCTGCCTCAGGTGACACCGTTGCAACGAGTTGCGGCCTGGCGTATGAATTAGGGGTGCACATTGCAAAAGCAGGGCACGTGACGACAACAGGTGCGACTGTTGGGCTGCCACTCTATGCTGCTAAAGGAGCGCATGACGCGGGCGGCATGAGCATTGGCTTTAGTCCGGCAAAAAGCTTGCGTGAACATACTAAAAAGTATCGCTTGCCAATCGGTTTTTATGACTACATCAATTTCACTGGTATGCAGTACATGGGACGTGACATCCATCTCGTGCAAAGTTCTGACGCAGTAATCAGTGTTGGAGGACGAATGGGCAGTTTGCATGAGTTCACGACAGCGATTGAAGCACATATTCCGTGCGGCGTGCTACTTGGCTCCGGTGGATTAGCTGACTACTTGCCAACATTGCTTGAAGAGTTAAAAGAGCTAGGACAGCAAGCCAAAGATTTGGTAGTTTACGATGACGATCCAGAGCGGCTGGTGAAGAAAATTATTGATATTCTCGACGTGCGTGATAAAGACTTAAAAATGGATGGTCTCAAAGAAGACTGGGCGGTCAAGGCAAGTATTTGTGAGCCACTGGCCGGAAAGTTTGGTTTCAAGATCGGTGAATCTGGCTCAAAGCGATTCGGCTAGATCGCTCAATCGGTATCAGTCCGAATACGATCGTACAATTCCTGCCAAGGCTGGTCTTTAGGTAAACACCCTTCTTCAATTGCCTCACCAAGCGCTGTGATTAATCTCTCTTTCGTGACTCCGCCTTCACTAGAATGTATAGCGAGTGCGACAAGCGTTTCTCTCGCATTGGCTCCCCTGATATCATCATACTGGCCTTTTCTCGGCGGTCTTGGTCTCCAAGTCTCAGGGTTGACAGGTGGTTCATAAATGATGGCAGGTGGTGATAGTCTATTAAAAACTTGAGAAATTCTATCTTTTGCACTCATCATCTTTATACTATCAGGATATGGGATTTAAACTAAAAAGTGATTTTGCACCCGCGGGGGATCAGCCGGCAGCGATTGCCCAATTGGCAAAGGGTATCGAAGATGGCGTGCACGAACAGACGCTGCTCGGCGCGACCGGAACGGGAAAGACGTTCACCATGTCAAAGTTGATCGAGCGAACGCAGCGACCGACGCTCGTGCTCTGTCACAACAAGACATTAGCTGCGCAGCTGTATGAAGAGTTTCGGAACTTCTTTCCGGATAACGCGGTGCATTATTTTGTTAGCTATTTTGACTACTACCAGCCTGAAGCCTATGTGCCGCGCAGTGATACGTACATCGAGAAAGATTCACAGCTGAATGAAGAGATCGATCGTATGCGTCACGCCGCGACCGATGCGCTTCTGACTCGCCGTGATGTCATTATTGTGGCGAGTGTATCGTGCATCTACGGCATCGGTTCACCGTCTGACTATGCCGACCTATCGTTGCAAGTAAAAAAGGGTGAACGCCGTGTGCGTGATAAGTTCATCCGCCACCTGACCGATATACAATACGAGCGTAATGATATAGATTTTCACCGCGGGACGTTTCGTGTCCGCGGCGATGTCGTGGATATTTTCCCGGCTGGTGAGGAGATTGCATACCGCGTTGAGTTCTTTGGCGACGAGATTGATAATCTGACCAAGATTGATTCACTGACCGGTGAAATTCTCGAAAAACCAGATGAAATCAAGATTTTCCCAAGCTCGCACTACGCTACACCACAGGAAAAGCTAAAGAAAGCACTCGTGAAAATCGAGCGGGAAATGGAAGAGCGCGCAGCCTGGTTCAAGCGAGAGAATAAACTGCTTGAAGAGCAACGCATTGTGCAGCGAACTCGCTTTGACTTAGAAATGCTGGAAGAAACGGGCTTTGTGAAAGGTATCGAGAACTATAGCCGCTACTTAACCGAGCGTGAAGAGGGTGAGCAGCCGGCGACGTTGCTTGATTATTACCCTGATGATTACTTGCTACTTATTGATGAGTCGCATATGACCGTTCCGCAAGTGCGGGCAATGTATAACGGCGACCGAGCACGAAAAGAAGTGCTTGTCGATCATGGATTCCGTTTGCCGAGTGCTTTGGATAACCGCCCACTAAAATTCTCTGAGTTTGAGCGGCATGTGAACCAAGTCGTTTATGTATCTGCAACACCGAGCGATTATGAACTGTCACGAAGTCCAGAGCCAGCGCAGCAAGTCATCAGGCCGACTGGTCTGCTCGACCCAGAGATAATTATTCGTCCGATTGAGCACCAAGTTGATGATTTGATTGCTGAGATTCGTGACCGCGTCAGTAAAAAGCAGCGCGTGCTGGTGACAACGCTCACAAAAAGGATGAGCGAAGATTTGACCGAGTATTTGCAAGAGCTCGGCATAAAAGTCGCGTATTTGCACAGTGAAGTCGACACACTCGATCGTACAGATATATTGCGTGATTTACGTATGGGCATCTATGACGTCTTAGTCGGTATTAATCTCTTGCGTGAAGGACTCGATCTGCCGGAAGTGAGCCTCGTGGCAATCCTTGATGCGGACAAAGAAGGCTTTCTGCGAAGCGAGACCGCTCTGGTGCAGACTATCGGCCGTGCTGCGCGACATGTCGAAGGAAAGGTCATCATGTATGCAGACACTATTACGAAAAGTATGAAGGCGGCGATCGATGAGACAAACCGTCGTCGTTCAATCCAAGAAGCACATAACAAGAAGCACGGCATTACACCTGAGACGGTGAGCAAGGCGATTGCTGAGCGAATGAGTCACGAAGAGTCAAAAACTGATAAGCAGAAAAAGATTGACCTTCGTAAGATTCCAAAGGATGAGTATGGTCACTTGGTGCGTGATCTCACGAGTCAAATGGAGCTAGCGAGCGCTAACCTCGAGTTTGAGAAAGCGGCAGAGCTTCGTGACCTCATACAAGACATCAAGTCAAAAATGTAGTTTTTACAGAGGTTATTCAGTAGACGTAAAAACGGATTTAAAGCGGATTTAAGTCCGCTTTTGAAATACAACACAGGATGTAGTTAGTAGGGAAGTATTTTATGTGATATTTGTCACATGAAAAACGCTAACGCTTGACTTGTAGAGGATAGGAGCGCATGATGTTGCCAAATTAAGAGCTGGGAGACTCTTTGCTATGATTTCATTTAAGAACCTATCACAAAAAGCGACGCGGGTCGTCGCATCAATCGCACTCGTTGCTAGCCAATCGCTCGCATACTCTGCGGGCCTTTTTATTACTGCGCCGAATTTAGCAGGAGCCGTTACAGATGGCCAGGTGCCAACGACAGCTGTTGCACCAAACGATTGGGACGTTAATACCGTCGCTAACGTTCAGGCCGATGATTTCGACTATGCGACTGAAAGCGGAGGCCAGCAACAAGGTTATAGCGGTTTCGATTTTTCTACCATCCCAGCCGGTAGTACAATCGACGGCATCGCTGTTAACACGCTCGCTGCCCGAACAGGTTCACTCACGAACGGTTGTCAGTTGCAAATTGCAGTGTCTGGCGACGGCGGAAGCACCTATTCTGCTTTCAAAACCAGAGGCTTGACTCCTGACTTCTCATACATTGCTGTTGGTGGTGGCAGCGATCAGTGGGGAAGCACGTGGACAACAGATGAACTATCATCGACAAATTTTGTCGTAAAGATAAAGGATTACGATCCAGGAACAAACTGTGCTGGCGACACCGAAATCTTTGTCGACCACCTTATTGCAGTTGTCTACTACACGCCTGCTCCGCAAGAACAGAAGTACGACATCTGTCACGCAACAAATAGCGCTACAAACCCATACAACGCTATAAACGTAAATGAAAGCGCAATCGACGGTATCGGAAACGGCGATCATTACCTTGAGCACACCGGTCCACTAGCAGAAACACTTGAGCAAGCGCAGGAACTAAAAGATGACCAGATTGACTGGGGAGACATCATCCCTCCTGTGCCTAATGTTCATGGAGGTCTTAACTGGACTGCCGCTGGACAAGCAATTTTAGAGAACGATTGTCAGATACCTGATGCTGAGGTCGGCAATCCGTATGTACGCATCACTTTTATCTGTAAAGCTAATTTTGATGGTGTCGCACTGGCCTATGATGGCAATGCTAACCAGCCAGTAGCCGTTTCAAACGGTGACTACATTTTCCGAGTTCGTTATGAAAGTTCGAATTCAGATGCAAACGCTCCTGCAACGGTGCCATACAGCACCACTCAATTTTTAGCCAGTGGCGATATAGATAAGGACGAAGTTATTTTTGAGACAACAAGCTCAAGCGTTGCTGGTGCTAGTGTCCAGACAACACCGGCAAACCTGTACAGCGGCACAGCAAGCACCAACGAGAACCAAGACTGTGAACAAGCAGACCCAATGGATAATCCGTTTGTGCGTGTCACATTCATCTGTAAGGCAGACTTTGATGGCGTCGCACTCGCTTGGGATGGTAGTGAGAACCAAGACGTCAATGTGAACAACGGTGATTACATCTTCCGCATACGATACGAAGGCAACAACTCTGATGCAAACGCACCAGCATCTGTGCCTTACGAGACGACACAGTTAGTAAGCTCAGGCAACATTGATAAAGACATGGTAGTGTTTGAAACAACCAATTCATCTGTTGGAGGCGTAAAGGTTCTGACAACGCCAACAAACCTATACAACGGCACTGCAAGCACCAACGAAAATCAAATTTGCGAACAAAAGGTAACAACAGCGACGTTAAATGTTAATAAGTTCGTTGATAATGATGATGGTGGAACTGTCAAAGGCGACGAGTTTGGGCTAGCTGTGAATGGTGAGCCGCTTGTTTCAACCGGCGAAGGTCCAGGTACGAACTTTGGCAGCATCGCTAATTTCGAGTCGCTCGAAGTTCCTGCAGGTGAAGAATTTACCATCAGTGAAGACGATGTAGACGGGTATGATCAGGGGTCAATTGGTTGTTTTGTTGATAGTCAGTCTGTCGGTTATCCTTACACGCCTACCGCGGGAGAACTAGTTGTCTGTAATGTTTACAATTATGATCAGCCAGCGACATTGAGGGTGATCAAAGAGTTAACGCAAGACAATGGAGCAACCGACCCGATCACTAGCTTCGGGTTCACAGTAAATGGCGGTGATACAGTCTACTTTGATGAGAATGGTGAGGCAACAGTGAGTGTGCCAGCAGGAAGTTACACAGTTGTTGAGAATGAGACTGATGCTTACAGCACGACATATGAGAACTGTAATGTCGAGCTCAAGAATGGTGAAGAAACAACTTGCGTTATTACAAACGATGATCTGCCGGCTTACCTGACGCTGTACAAGTACGTCATTAACGATGATGGCGGTCAGCTTGGTCCACTTGACTTCCCACTTACTGTAGAAGGCGTCGATAATGACTACTTCAACTACACTGCAAGCGGCATGGTGTTGATGCTTAACGCCGGCCAGTACGACGCTGGTGAAGTTCAGCAAGACGGCTACTGGTCAATGGGCTGGGACTGGTGGAAGGGTGATTGTAATTTCCACGGTCAAATTACAGTGAAAAACGGTGGTGTATACGAATGCACAATCACTAACAATGACTTGCCTGGAAAGATCGTCGTTCACAAAGAAGTGATTAATAACAATGGTGGCACTAAGCGAGCAAAGGACTTCAAGTTCAAGGTTGATCATAATGGTCAATGGCAGCGATTCGACTGGGATGGCACAAATGTTGTCTACGTCGACGCTGGTTGGCACTCTGTCTACGAGGACGAGCACTATGCATATCGCGCTTCATACGATGGTTGCCGCAAGATGTACGTCCGCAACGGAGAGACAAAGCACTGTTACATTACCAACAACGACCGTGCTCCTGAAGTAAAAGTCATTAAGGAAACAGACCCATACTGGGATAAGCAAAACTTTGACTTCAGCCTACGTGTTAATAACAAACAGTACGATACGTTCACTCTTGATACACATCCATATGATGATGGCGTGAAATCTTACTACAAGACTGGCTACGATCTAAAGAGCGGTTGGGTGAGTATTCAAGAAGAAGAAACAGAAGGTTGGGACCTCGTTTCTATCAAGTGCTACAAAAAGCATCATGGCAGTGTCTACTACGTGGGGCACCCATTCAAAGCCGAGATCGGAAAAGAATATTTCTGTAAGGTGAAGAACGAAAAGCGAAACGAGATTGTCGTTACCAAATTCAACGATGTAAACCAGAACGGCTATTGGGACGAAGGCGAAGAGGCGCTTCCAGGTTGGGATATCACGCTTCAGGGCGAGAATCAGTGTGAGATTGTCATAAACGACGACGTTGTAGCTGCACTCGTTCAGTACGATGACAACGAATGTGAAGACGAAAACGTCGACATGATGCAGACGACAGGTGAAGACGGCTCGACGACATTTACGGACCTTCTACCGGGCGAATACACGGTCGGTGAGATCCAGCAGGACGGTTGGGTGCAGACAAATGTGTACTGTGAAGAGAAGCGAATGATTGAGCGAGTCGACACAAGAATTGCACTTGATGAGTACGAAGAAGAGATGAGTGAGACGACAACTACGCGTGTTCGTCACGGTGATGTACGAAACTGTTATGTTGGTAACTATGAAAAACAGATCGAAGTAAGCATTGTTCCTGTGTGTACAGATAATTTCCCATATGCGACATGGACAGTGACACCAAACTTCACTCCAACGCAGTTTACTGTCGAGTGGTACACCGTTACTGGTAACAATGCCGGAGACAGCGCTGGCGAGCTGGTGCAGTCAGATAGTTACACGCCTGCAAGTTCAGAGGTAAGTTTCGACGGAACGTCTTACACCGCGACCGTACTATGGCCAGGTGCAGACGATGACGAGGCGAATCCGGACTGGCCGGGCTGGAAGCTCGTGGACGGCCGTTGGGTCGAAGATCCAAGTGATTTCGGTGGCAACTTGCGACCTGAAGCGAATGTCGTCGTCACAGTGAATCCGACCGTTGAAACGACTGCTGTATACCCAGCATCTAACCAAAACTGTGAACCACAAAACCCGCAAGTACTGGCCGCAACAACGCCGCGTGTTCTTGCATCGACTGGAACAAGTGCTAACGTGCAAATTGCCGTTGGGGTTGCGATTCTCGGCATGGGCCTACTGCTATCACGCCGCAAGCGAGCAGAAGTAGTTGCAAGCACAAAATAAGCCTGCTACTATTAGACCATAAGCATTAAACTGGGTGGGCTACTTTGAAAGAGAGGGTTCACTTATGGATATAAAAGAAAAACTAAATCAGTACGGTCGTCCGTTGGCTGTTGCACTGATTGTCATAGCCGCGATTGTGGGTATTTCGCTCGCGAGCAACGATGATAACGTTGATAGTGATCAAAATGACGATCAGGCGATGACAAGCGAAATGCAGGATAATGAGACTGCATCAGCTGACGAGGCATCTGATGAAGCTGTGAATGAAGAAATTGGATCTGAGCCGATGGCAGGCCCTGTCGAAGTTGAATCAACTGATGCTACTTATAAAGCGACGGCGCGCGAGGGTGACAATCAAACAGTTATGGTTCGCCAGATTGTATCTGATTACGCGAGTGATGAAGGCGTAACACTGAATGCTGAACAACGACTGTACGCTGAGACTAACTTAGTGAACGAACTCGGTCGAAACGACGTAATTGATGCAGGATTTGTTGCGGAGTTATCTAAAGACACGGTTGCTGAGATCGTGACGCAGGCAGGTGAATTGTCAGAAGCCGAACAGGATCTCTGGGCACGATACCTATAGATTTAGGGTAATTTCCTCTTAAAAAGCCGTTGTTCCTACGTTATACTAGTAGGAACACATGGCTAAACTTACGAAAGACCAAGTCTTAAAACTTGCGGCGCTCAGTCGTTTGCAACTCACCGAGGATGAGGTGGTGCAATTTCAAGACGAGCTGAGCAGCATTCTCGAGTATGTCGAGCAGCTTGAATCTGTCGACGTCACTGGATTGAAGCCTGCAACGCAAGTCGGCGGGCTGCAAGATGTCATGCGCCCTGACGAAGTGGTGTCGTATCAAGCTCAACCAGAAGAACTGCGCAAAGTACCGCCGCAATCAGAAGGTAACTACATAAAAGTAGGACGGATGATCGGATGAGTGTTGCGGTTCATCAATGGCCATCTATTGCCGACATCGCTGCGCAGGTAGCTGATGGTTCTGTTACGGCTCGAGAGAACGTTGAGAAGGCGCTGCAGTTGATCGCCGAGACGAATGAAGAATATAACTGCATTATTGCGACTACTGAAAAGCGTGCGCTCAATAGGGCCGATAGCATTGATGCGGACATTGCAGATGGGAAGCCTGCTGGAAAATTGGCCGGCGTACCATTTATTGCGAAGGATAACTATTTAGCCTTTGGCGCTGAAACGACTGCTGGGAGCAACATACTTAAAGGATTCACCGCCCCGTACCAGTCGACGGTCATTGAACGACTTGAGGCCGAAGGGGCGATTTGCGTTGCCAAAGCAAATCTTGATGCTTTTGCACATGGTGGTTCTACTGAGAACAGTGATTTTGGCGTGACGAAAAACCCGCATGATATTTCACGGGTTCCGGGCGGAAGTAGCGGCGGCTCGGCGGCAGCCATGGCGCTAGGGCTGACACCATTTACCCTCGGGTCTGATACCGGTGGATCAATCAGGCAGCCAGCGAGCTTTTGCGGCGTTGTGGGCTTTAAGCCATCGTACGGCCGCACATCGCGTAGTGGCGTGGTGGCGATGGCAAGTAGCACCGATGTGATGGGCCCGCTTACGAGCACTATTGCGGACAGCGAGCTTGTGATGTCAGTCATTGCTGGAGACGATCCGCTGGATAGTACCACTATGACGAGTGAATTCACCGTCCAGGAGCAGGCAACATTAAAGGGAAAGACAGTTGGCGTCATCAAAGAGTACTTTGCGAGCGGGCTTGATGCAGGCGTCCGCACGCAGGTCGAAGAAGCAATAGATAGAATGAAGGCGGCTGGCGCGACCATTAAAGAAGTAAGCCTGCCAACATTGGATGCGGCTTTGGCGGTGTATTACATCGTCGTGCCGGCGGAGCTCAGCAGTAACTTGGCAAGACATGATGGTCAGCGGTTCGAATTTTCTGCCAAAGATGCGAGTTCGCTCGAAGAAAGCTATACCAAAACCCGTTCGCATGGGTTTGGAGCAGAAGCGAAGCGGCGCATTATGATAGGAACTCATGTGCTCAGCTCTGGCTACTACGATGCGTATTACAGAAAAGCGCAATTAGTGCGTGCGAAGATTATCAAGGAATTTGCCGAAGCGTTCGAAAGTGTCGATATGCTCGTTGGGCCAGTAGCGCCGACAACAGCCTTTAAAATCGGCGAGAATGAAGATCCTTTATCGATGTACCTGCAAGATGTCATGACAGTCGGTGTTTCGTTAGCGGGATTGCCAGCCATCAGCTTGCCGTGTGGGATGAGTAGTTCTCTGCCGGTTGGGCTGCAAGTCATCGGCAAGTATGGCGATGATGCTGGAGTGCTAGCCTTTAGCCGCGCATGTGAAGAACTTGAGGGAGCCGCGTAATGTCACCAGAAGCAATCCTTGGTGTTGTCGGTGCAATTATTGTTGGATTTACGCTCGTTGTTGCACTATATCGCAAGACACCAAAACGGCTGAAGCGCTCAAAATACACGAAAAAGTGGCGTGATATACAGAAATTATGTGCCGATACGAGCAACTGGCCACAAGCGATATTACTAGCTGATCAGTTACTTGATACGGTGCTCAAAAAGCGCAATAAAGCCGGGAAGACGATGGGAGAGCGCATGGTGAGTGCGCAAAAGAATTTCACGAACAACGACGCGGTGTGGCAGGCGCATAAGTACGCCAACCATATTCGCACACATGAGTCACAGCGAAAATTGCAAGAAACGCAGGTCAAAGAATC
>JAUHWW010000037.1 GCA_030427365.1 bacterium
AGTTTCAGCCTCCAATCCGAACTGGGACAAGCTTTGGTGCGATTTGCTTCACCTCGCGGCTTCGCTGCGCATTGTACTTGCCATTGTATCACGTTTCTAGCCCAGGACGTAAGAGAAATACTGACCTGACATCATCCCCTCCTTCCTCCCCGTTACCGGGGCAGTCTGAATAGAAAAATACAACTATTCACAAGGGTTGCGCTCGTTGATGGACTTAACCAAACATCTCACGACACGAGCTGACGACGGCCATGCATCATCTGTCACAGGGTTCCAAAAGGCACAAACTACTTTCGTAGTCCTTCCCTGGATGTCAAGCCCTGGTAAGGTTCTTCGTTTAGCATCGAATTAAAGAACATGATCCACCGCTTGTGCGGGTCCCCGTCAATTCCTTTATGTTTTAGTCTTGCGACCGTACTCCACAGGCGGGATACTTAACGCGTTAGCTTCGCTACTGAAGGGGTCGATACCTCCAACAGCTAGTATCCATCGTTTACGGCGTGGACTACCCGGGTATCTAATCCGGTTCGCTCCCCACGCTTTCGTGCCTCAGTGTCAGAAACAGCCCAGTAACCTGCCTACGCCATTGGTGTTCCTTCTGATATCTACGGATATTACCCCTACTTCAGAAATTCCAGTTACCTCTGCTGTTCTCGAGCTAGTGAGTTTGAATAATGGGTTGATGGTTGAGCCACCAGATTTCACTATTCACTTTACTAGCCACCTACGCAACTCTTTACGCCCAGTCACTCCGGATAACGCTCGGATCCTACGTATGACCGCGGCTGCTGGCACGTAGTTAGCCGATCCTTATTCATAAGTTACCGTCATATTCCTCACTTATAAAAGCAGTTTACGATCCGAAAACCTTCATCCTGCACGCGGCGTTGCTCCATCAGGGTTGCCCCCATTGTGGAAGATTCCTTACTGCTGCCTCCCGTAGGAGTCTGGACCGTGTCTCAGTTCCAGTCTGACTGATCATCCTCTCAAACCAGTTACCGATCGTCGACTTGGTGAGCCTTTACCTCACCAACTATCTAATCGGACGCAGGCCACTCCCAAAGCGCATAAAGCTTTACTCCGAAGAGCATATGCGGTATTAGACACCGTTTCCGGTGCTTATCCCTCACTTTGGGGCATGTTCCCACGCGTTACTCAGCCGTCCGCCGCTCGCCGGCGCTCACATTACCCTCGTTACTAGAACCAGAGCACTGTGAGCCCGCTGCCGCTCGACTTGCATGTATTAGGCACGCCGCCAGCGTTCATCCTGAGCCAGGATCAAACTCTCCATAAAAAGTTTGCTAACTTCCGTTACTCGGTAGTATCAAACATAAAATAGACTGACGATGTTATTGCACAATTAAACTGTTAAAGAACATTTTAATCTGGCTCGGTTCCCCGTTTTTCTCGCAGTTCACGAACAGACTGTTATCCATCATACAGGATTTCCAGAGGTGCGTCAAGCACCTAGGGCTATCTATTTCGTAGCGATAAAGACAACGAATCCAACCACAAAACCGAGGATTAGGCCAGCGAATACTTCAAGTGACGTATGCCCTTTAGCTACGTGACGTAGAACAACCTTACTCTTCTGTTCCTTTATCAGCGCCTGAATCGCTCTGCCTTGCTCACCCACCGAACGACGTAAATTAATCGAGTCATACATAACTACCCCTGCAAAAAGTGCAGCTACGGCAAACACCGCAGAGTCTACTCCATCGCGAATTCCTACTATTGTCACAAGAGCTACTACTGTTGCGGTGTGAGCACTTGGCATATTGCCGGAGCTGTAAAACTGCTTGAAGTTTTTAATACTCTTGGTTTTTACTGATGCAATTGTAAATTTTATGACGTGCGCAATGATCCATGCTAGGGCGATTGTTATCAGGTAGGGTGACACGCCGCTCATCTAGGTTATTCCTGTGTCAAATCTTTACTTTGCTCAGGCATCAACCCAATCGAAGACACTGAATCGCTGTCTGATAGTCGCATAATCGTCACACCTTGGGTGGTTCGACCGAGCAACTTGATATCTTTCAGGCTCAGACGAATTGTTTGTCCTGCCTTTGAAATCAGCAATGCTTCAGCCATATCGGGTTCAATCGTTTGCACAGAGATAATCGGACCAGTTTTTGCAGTCACTACCGCTGCCTTGATGCCGACACCACCGCGTTTGTGGCTTGGGAAGTTTTCTGCCTTGGTTCGTTTACCAAAGCCCTTTTCGCTGATTACCAGCAACTCTTGCTCTTCGCTGTGAACCACGTCCATACCCACAACGACGTCGTTTGGCCGCAGACGTGCACCGCGTACACCCCTGGCGGCACGACCCATTGGTCGAGCATCAGACTCATTAAAGCGCACTGCTTGGCCCGCAGACGTCGACACGATGATGTCATTCTGACCAGTTGTCTTCTTGATCCAGCGCAACTCATCGCCATCATCTAGTTTGATGGCAATCAAGCCGTTTGTACGAATATTTGCGTAGTCTTTCAGCGGCGTCTTCTTTACCGTACCCTTGCAGGTAGTCATAAACAGATACCCTTCGTCACTCGCATCCTTTTCGTGACGGATAATTGATGTGATCTTCTCTTCTGGCTGCATCTGTAAGAGGTTTACTGCTGCAACGCCCTTGGCAGCGAGGCTTGCCGCAGGCACTTCGTATGCCTTCAGGCGGAATACACGACCGCGGTTGGTAAAGAATAGTAGCCAGTCATGCGTACTAGCTGGTACTAGCTGATCGATTACATCTTCCTCTTTCGTCGTCATGCCACGCTTACCCTTACCGCCTCGGTTTTGGCGTCGGTATTCACTCAGCAGGGTACGCTTGATGTAATTTTCCGTGGTCAGGAGGATAACGCTTTCTTCCTCTGGAATCAGCTCTTCATCACTAAACTTACCAAGCTCGTGGGTAATAATCTTACTGCGTCGCTCGTCGCCGTATTTCTCTTTCATCTCAAGCAGCTCTGTCTTGATGATCTTCAGAATTTCTTTTTCATCGGCTAGAATTCCCTCGAGTTTCGCGATCAGGGCCTTGAGTTCTTTTAGTTCGTCTTCGATAGCTTGGCGCTCTAGACCGGTAAGGCGACGTAGCTGCATCTCAAGGATGGCTTTGGCTTGAATTTCACTGAGTTTAAACTTCTTAATGAGGTTGACCTCGGCCTCTTCTCGAGTTTTACTGGCACGGATGGTCGCAATCACTTCATCAATGTGATCAAGCGCAATTTTGTAGCCTTCGAGAATATGTGCACGTTCCTTCGCTTTCTTCAGTTC
>JAUHWW010000021.1 GCA_030427365.1 bacterium
AGTTATTACCAACGAGACTGTGCAAGTGCGTGAGAGTAATAACTTCCTCTCGACTAAGTGGCGGCATAATGCTAATTAACGCCTTAGCAAGCATACTTTTTCCAACGCCTGGCGGGCCACTTAGTAGGACGTTGTGACCACCTGCAGCTGCGATCTCGAGAGCACGCTTCGCTATTTCTTGGCCAATAACTTCTGAGAAGTCGATGGTTTCGGAGATATTGGTCGCTATGGAGGCGCCCTCTCCAGTATCAGTGTAGGTAATATCATCTTGAGTGAGCGCATCAAGGAGCTCACGCAGCGTGCTTACAGAAAACAACCTAACACCAGGGATAAGCGATGCTTGATCGACGTTTCCAACAGGGATGATAAATTCATTAAAACCTTGCTCCCGCGCCAGTCGGATCTTCCCAAGTATCCCGCGGACAGGCTTTACTGCACCATCGAGTGCCAATTCACCTAAGAGAACGGGTGATCCTGGCAGCTTTGCTTTACCACTAGTGATAAAGATTGAAGCTGCAATTGCGAGGTCGACGTGTGAGCCATCCTTGGGTGAATCTGCCGGAGCGATATTAACGGTAATTTTCTTTCGAGGCATATCGGTATTGCTGGCCGCGAAGCTGCTACGGATGCGTTCTTTTGATTCATCCAAGCTTTTGCCGACGACACCAATAATCTGCAGTGTTGGCAGGCTATTCGATAAACTGGTCTGAACCTCCAATATTCCTTGATAGGCACCGCTGTCCTGCACGCTAAGCACACTCTTCATATGTACACCATACCCCTATAAAGTCAGTTGAAGCAACGTAAAATTGACTGCAGAATTTCTTGAGAAAGATAGCCATAAAAAAGAACAACCACCTGCGAGAAGTGGTTGTTACAGAGACGTTTTTGTTTTTGAGCACTAATTTTATTCAGTGCTAGTTCTATCCTATATGGGGCTTATGCTAAAGTCAACAGATTTTTTATAGATTTTTCCAAGTAAAATCCACGCAGATAACAGGTTCTATGCAACCGGAGCTAAAAATGAATATATGATTGCAGTACATGGGGCAGCGGTGGTTGCTGAAAGTGAAGGTTAATAACAAAGAGTAGGGGTCCCTGCGGCCTCAAGATTCCATGATGAATACAATGCTTCAACGAAGTAGCCGTCAAGGTAGGGCTAGGTTAGACAATGATTGGGGCAATATGTTTGATCGAGTGTCACTTGGGCTATCTACCACAAATATCACACTATGCTTACGAATGCGGTTGGTTGACCTAGCAATAGCTGCCGAAGCCTGATGCGTTCACGTATGTGTATATGGGAGGCCAGGTGAACCTATTGTTTTGCAACACAGATTTCTAGGCTTCCTCGACATACCAGAATGATTTTTGATTCATAAAGACTACAAGGAGAAGCAAAATATGGTTCAGCAAAAACCTAATTTTTCAAAGGAATTATTTGGGCCTACAGCACTGTTTGAAATGCAATTATAAGGGAAGTTAACAATAATATACTGTTGTAAGAAATAAGTAGTATAGAAAATGTATATCAGTTAAATAAATGGACTTCTAAAGAATAGTGTTGTAAATAAAATACTCAATATTTAGTATTTTACTATTGACTTATAATAATGCTTGTGCTAATATCTAGTCATGTTCAGCAAAAACAAAGTCCCTGAATAAAACAAAAATTATCGCTCGAGTTAAAGCCTAAAGCTTTCTTGAGCGGTCAGTCATAAAGCCATCGGACGATAAGCGCCCTACAGTAATATAATTGCGGCGGATTTGTCGTCCCTGGCTCCTTTTCCTCCTTTGGCATTTGCCATGAACATTTCAAAAGACTCTCTACTATAGGGAGTCTTTTTAACGTACAATGAAGACTACTAAATGAAGAAAACAATTCGACATAACCTCATAATATTGTTCAGCTCCTTATCTGTTTTTATAGTTGTTTTACTACTAACGAATCCAGCTGAGAAGGGGTTTCTGTTTACGCTCGTACCTATTTCTCTTATATGGATGATGACGTATAGCTCGGTGCATATCTTAATCACGAGTGCTCTCGGATTGAAGCGCGGCATGGTTATTTCGCTTGCTAGTAGTATTGCTTCTGTCGTATCTCTGCTCGCTATCTTCTCAGCGCTCGGAGATATCTCCTTTATTGACTTCATCCTTTTGACTAGTCTTGCCGTTCTTCTGAATTTCTATCTGATTCGAACGTGGCCAAACTAGCGTATTGTTGCTATAATTCGCGCATGAATCCATCTGATGAACAGCCTCAATTGCCAACAGTTCAATCGCAAGTTAGTAGTGATGATAATTCACAGTTAGTGCAGCCTGTTGTTCAACCGCAGACAACGCAACCAATGAATGACATATCGACACCTCAGTCTGCAGGTGATGAAGATCTGATAGAGAAAGAGTGGGTTGATAAAGCAAAAGAGATTATCGATAACACAATTGGCAATCCTCATGCTCAGAGTGATCAACTAGCAAAAGTAAAAGCTGACTACATCCGTAAGCGATATGGGAAAGATATCCAAACGTAGATGAGGATTATGTAGAGTATGTTCCTGCTAATAGCTGTCACAATACTACTTCTTCTACTGACAATTGTCGGTTTTGCTGTGTTTTTTCATACGCGGAAGGTGTTCAGGGAGCAAAAAAACTATGAACGTGGCCTCAAAATGGTGCCGCTGCTTATACATTTGCCGCCGCCGAGCGCTGACACAGAGGTAGGTGGAAGAGACGCCCGTGATGTTTTGGATGAAACGGTATCTAAAGCAGAGACACTTTACGATATTATCGCGTCAACTGCCGAAAAAGGGTTCAAATCAAATTTCTATGGTCAGCGTCATATTGCCTTTGAGATTGTCGGCACGAAAGGATTTGTGCATTTTTATGCTGCTGTACCGATAGCGCTTATTCAAGTTGTCGAACAGGCGATCTTGAGCTCGTATCCAACCGCGAGGCTTGAAGAAGTTCCAGATCATAATATCTTCAGTACTGTCGGTAAAAGTAGCGGGACGTTTGGCGGCGAACTAACGCTGAAAGAGAATGCGGCTTATCCAATTGCGACCTTCCAGGAACTAAAGCGAGATACGATGTCTTCTTTGATGAACTCATTATCGTCACTAGATAAAGAAGATGGGGCGGGTATACAAATCTTACTTCGTCCTGCAAAAGATTCGTGGCGAAGTAGCGCTGTGTCTCTGGCACAAAGCAAGCGCAAAAATGAAAAGTCGAAGACCACAACACAGAAAGCAGGGGGGTGGATAGGACAGATTTTCTCAGCTCTATGGAAGCCACCAGAGGATAAGGGCAGTGAAAAAAAGGAGGAGAAACCATTAAGTGGCGTTGATCAGGCGTTGATTGAAGGAATCGAAGAAAAGACGCGTCACGCAGGCTATGAAGTGCTCATTCGGGTGGTCGCTTCATCAAATGTTTCACACCGCGCACAGACGATAATGAACAGTATTGTCGCGACGTTTGCTTTGTTTGATGCGCCGGGTAAGAACGGTTTTAAGTTCACTCCAGCCAAGGATATAGATAGCTTTATCACCGCGTTCATCTTGCGGTTCTTCCCGCCGGAGCACGATAAAACTGTGCTGAACTCTATCGAGTTAGCCACCATTTTTCATTTTCCTGATTCGACAAGTATCTCGACATCACAGGTCTCACGGCAGGCATCAAAACAAGTTGATGGCCCACGTAATGTTCCTGATGAAGGACTCGTTCTTGGCTATAACGTGTTTCGCGGTGCCAAAAAGAAGATTGTTCTCAGCCCTGATGATCGGCGGAGGCACGTCTATTTTGTTGGTCAGACAGGTGTTGGTAAAACGACCTTCCTGCAGAACCTTGCTTTGCAAGATATGATGAACGGCGACGGGTTTGCCTTTATTGATCCGCACGGTGACGTCGCAGATGAGCTGCTTAGTATCGTGCCGAAAGAACGCACTGAAGATGTCATTTACTTTTGTCCATCAGATACCGAGTACCCCCTCGGTCTCAATATGTTTGAGTTTGATAAAGGTAAGCCTGAGCAAAAAGATTTCATTATCCAAGAGTCACTCAATATGCTCTACAAATTGTACGATCCGCAAAAACAAGGAATCATTGGGCCACGTTTCGAGCGTATTTTTACCAACGCTGCTTTGCTCCTCATGGCTGATCCACAAGGTGGAACCTTTGTCGATATTCCGAAAGTTCTGATCGATCCTGAGTTTATGAAGAGCAAGCTGAAATATGTTGAGGATAATAACGTTATCGATTTCTGGACAAAAGAGTGGCCGAACTCACAGCGTTCAAACGACGCTGGTGAGGTGACGAGCTGGGTGGTCAGTAAGTTTGGTGCGTTCCTTTCAAACGAAATGATGCGCAACATCATTGGCCAGGTGAAAAGTTCGTTCAATCTGCGGCAGATTATGGATAACAAGAAGATCCTTATTGTGAACCTTTCAAAGGGCAAAACAGGCGATCTTAACTCGAAACTGCTGGGTATGATTTTCGTTATGAAATTCCAGGCGGCTGCTATGAGCCGGGCGGATGTGCCACGTGATCAGCGGCCGGATTTCTGTCTCTATGTCGACGAGTTCCAGAACTACTCAACAGATTCATTTGCTGAAATTATGAGTGAGGCACGTAAGTTTGGTCTCAACCTTATTGTCGCTAACCAGTTTACGACTCAGCTAACTGACGAAGTGCGTGATGCGGTCTTCGGTAACATTGGTACGGTGGTTGCGCTTCGAGTTGGTATTGCTGATGCTGAGTTCTTGGCCAAACAATTTGCCCCAGCCTTTGATGTCGATGATCTACAGCGTATCCCGAACGGTAACGCGGCCGTGCGCACCATGATTCACGGCGTCCCGACGCAGCCATTTTCAATGGCAGGCTTGCCACCGCTGAATGTTGACAACAAAGAGCTAGCTGATGCGTTGAAGCAGCTCTCTGCGGCCAAATACGGCCGTCCTAAAGCCGTTGTCGACAAAGAGATAACAGCACGCATTATTTTGCCGACAGACGCTAAGAAAGGCGCTGAGGGTGCCGCGAAACCGACAAAGCCGTCAACAGGCTCGAGCTTCCTTGATGACTGGCTGACGAAAAAGGAGAACAACAGCTTTAAGACTCCTGCTTCACCGTTTGCGAACAACCAACAGCCCCAACAGCAGCCTTCAAATCAAGCAGTGTTGCCGCAACAAAATGCGCCTGTTGCCTCCGCTCAGCCGACGTCTGCTGTTCCAGCAGGGGTACCGGCTGTCGATCAACCGACGCCCTCCACCGTTATCCATCCCCAAAATCAGCAACAACAATTTATGCCGCAACAAGGACCGCAAGTTCCGCAGCAAGGCCAGCAAGATACACTACACCTTCGATAGTTCGTAGGTATTTATTTTAACTGTTTTCGGGTGTTGTAGACTGCTTCGACAGCGAGACCAATAACCATACCGATAACGAAGAGGATAATAACCAGCAAATAGTTATATTCGTAACCGAGTCGGCGAGTCAGCCAGAGTAAGATGGACGTGCCCACAAACGCAACAAAAGCGCCACCAAGCATTGATGATGGGCGAGCAACACTGTTGCCAACCACTTCACTTGCGGCATCTACAGCTTTGTTGTGCACTACTTTGCTGAAAGAACGTGACGGTGCAGAGAGCTTTTTCCGAGCCCGCGTTAAAGCACGTTGGTATGACACTTCTTTCAGTTGTTTCCCAGCTGAAATGGGGTGCGTAGACGGCTGCTTCTCAGTATGTGCAGCATGAGCTTCAGGGGCTTTGGCATGTTTTTCTGCTGAATAACGAAGTTGTTCGACGTGATGCGCCTGACCATGCTCAGAGTCAGCTTTTGAGACCTCTTTTTCATGGGTATTTTGGGCAATTTTATCAAGGTCTTCACGGATTGATTCGAGCTGTTTCGCATGCTCGTGATTACGCGGTTGGTGTTCTTGACTCATCGTATTACGCTCCTCCTGTTGCCACGAAATCGCGGCGTATTAGTGCTGTTTCTTGGGCGAGTAATCGAGAGCGAGCAAAGAAGTACCCAATAACAATAGTAACGCCACTCATAACCCCGACACTGGTTCCTGGACCAGTGTTCGGAAGTGTCTCTAGGCCTTTGACAGCAGGGCAATCTACCTCGATGCCGACCTGATTACCGAACTCGTTTGATATGTGACAGTCATAGGTCGTGCTCACAGACGATGGCTGGTTCGTCGAAGGGATTGGATCTTTCAGGGCTACTTTGAATTGCTTTTCGACATACCCATTTGCAGGGAGGGTGAGGTCGCTCCACGACAGGACATTGTCATCATCATCAAAACGCCCGCCTTGGCTTTCAAGAAATGCCGTGTCGAGTGTTGCGTAGTCGAGGATATCACCGATGTAATCAGAAATATCAATGTTTATGCGCTCGTAATCTTGGTTGTTAGTGACGCGCAAAGTGTAAACAAGCTCATCGCCAGCTCGCACAATACTGTTCTCTGCACGGTCGCCAGTTAAATCCTGGGTCACGTTCGCAACGGTTTTTGACTTTGAGATAGGCTCGTCCTGGAACGATATGTCACTGGCACAGTCTATACTCTGTTCGCCTGGGACGCCTGTCGTCGTGAATCGAACCGTAACAGTCGTGGTAAAGTCGCCCTCAGAGAAGGTGTGCATTGCTTGGTCGTGTATCAAGCCGTTGAAGTTGAAAGTCTCTTCAGTATCATCGCCGTAGTTGTATGTATAGCCGCTAACGGATGTATTACGAGGGTTTGATGAGGCGACTTCTGTGCGGTAACTAACTTTGCGTGTCGTGCGATTAATGTTTGCGAGAACAACTTTGCAAACCAGCTTTGGCTGAACACAGTTTGGATTATTCGCATCTTCAATTTGGTCATCATAAGGGCACTCGGTGATAACACCAACGCACGCACTGTTTGCAGTACTTGATGACGGGCTGGCATTATCAGCATCGATTCGTGCTACATTACAAAACTCAAGAGGGTTAGGCAGCTGACTTTTTAGCCGCACAGTAATGCGTAGCTCCCTGTACTCAGGGCTGTAATCGAGACCACCGACGTCATACACCATCGTACCGTTCTGCACCTTAAGATTGCTTGGAGAAACGACTTCGAAATACTCAGTAGCAAGCTCATCAGTGATTTGAACGTTATCAGCTAGCGAGTTACGAACGGTGTTGCGGTACTGGATGAGGTATGTGTAGGAGTCGCCAGGGTTGAGGGAGGTTGGCTTATTGATTACCGATTTTTTGATGACAACTTTAGGCGTTGGTGGCTCAGGTTCAGGCTCAGGTTCTTTTTCTCGGGTAATGGTCGTTTCGCAAGCGCTATCGTGTGCTAGCCACTTGCTTAGCTCCCTGTCGAGTAGCCGCACAGCAAGTCGTTTGTCAGTTTTGTTTACTTTTACTCGCACGGCGACGTCGAAGCTCGTGCTTTTCGCCTGCGTCACGTAGTAGCGTTTGTAATTGAAGTTGTTGACTGGCCATGTGAAATCATAGTAGGTCACGCCACTGTTACCGCTGGATTGCGGCACATAGTCGGTTTGCTTGTCTGGCGTTTCGCTTCCAGCGAAGGTCGTTTTGTTCCAATACGGCGCGCCAACAGTTGTGACGCCAAGGTGTAAGCCGCCACCATCGCCATTGTTGTTGCCGTCAGTCGAGCCTTTTGGAATTGAGCTGCCTGCTGGTATGTTGATCCGAACTGGAATAGTGACGTACTGATCATCAGGCTTGATAACGATTGAGTTTACGATACTGCAAGAAACTTTTAGCGGATCAGGCTTTGGCTCCTCGGGTGGAGGTGGGGGAGGTGTCCAGCGGCCAACCTGCGTGAAGTTACCACAGTCGACGAGGATCCAGAACGTCTTTCCACTGGTTGTTGTTCCCTTGAACGCGCTATAGGTGTTGCTGGAGTTACGAATATTCCAGGCTTCGAGATTTCGCATGTAGACGTAGCGGTCATCAGCGGTCGTAGTGGTATTTTCGCCAGCGTACAGCACACTCAGCTGCGAGTTTCGATGTATCTCTTTGATGTCGCTGCGACTACGGATCGAGTTTCGTCCAATCGTCCATATGTTTTGGCCGGCACCATTTCGAGAGACGATCGTATCATTCGGCTTCTGCGGCAGTCGTTCGATATCGGCGCGCGTAAGCCCAAACGTGCCATAAATCGCCGGCACATCGCTACCCGGTGCGTCCCAGGCACGCAAGATGTCATCACGGGTACGAAGGCCATTGATGATGTGATTAGACGATGCAGCAAGTGAGCGTTCTGGAGGTGAAGCGATAACGACAATCTGCAGCACCATTGTCAGTGCAATGAACACAAAGCTTAGGCGACGGATAGACCGTTCTTGCTTCAGCCTGTTGCTGTAAAAATTCAGTGTTTGCAGCATGCCAGGGTTATACGGCAGGTTAGAGACGATTGATCTGAACATGAGTGCGCACCCTTTTTGTTTGTGTAATTGTTGTGTTCTATTTCGCTAATGCTATTCAACCATATTTTTATGTGTTCATTCAAGTATAATCTTGCCGAAGCTCACCCTTCTCGGCTATACTAGAGCGCAGGAAAGAGAGCAAAGACCAAAATCTCTACCAAAATCTCTTGAAGGGGTAAAAAGGAGTTCTAAAGAAGTGAGCAAAGACAAAGGCTACGATTCGAGTTCTATTCAAGTACTTGAAGGCTTAGAGCCAGTTCGCAAGCGGCCAGGTATGTATATCGGAAGCACCGGTATCGATGGTTTGCACCATATGATCAAAGAAGTCGCCGATAATGGTATCGATGAGGCGATAGCAGGGCATGCGTCGACGGTGAGCGTGACTATCCTAGAAGACGGCGGTGTGCGCGTTGAGGACGACGGCCGCGGTATCCCTGTCGAAAAGCACAAGAAAACAGGGGTATCGACGCTTGAGACAGTACTGACAGTACTGCATGCTGGCGGTAAATTTGACGGTGGCGGGTATAAGGTGTCCAGTGGTCTGCACGGCGTCGGTGTGAGTGTGGTGAACGCGCTTTCTGAAAAGCTGGTTGCTGAAGTGCACCGTGATGGATTTGAATATCGTCAGGAATACTCAAAGGGCGCGCCCAAAACACCGATTAAAAAGATTGGTCCTTCAGATAAAACTGGCACTATAATCACATTTTGGCCAGACACATCTATTATGGCTACCGAGCCATTTGAGTATGAGTGGGTGCTCGACTATTTGCGCCACCAAGCTTATTTGACCAAGGGTGTGCACACACGCGTTGAAGATCAGCGCATTAACAAGGTATTTTCATTTTATTTTGAGGGGGGTATTAAATCCTACGTCAAGCACCTCAACCTTGGGAAAGACGCTATCGATGAGGTGTTCTACATCGAGAAGGATGTCGAAGATTGCCAGGTCGAGGTCGCGCTGCAGTACACCGATACCTACGTTGAGTCGGTAAAAGCCTTTGCGAATAACGTCTTCAACCCAGAAGGCGGTAGCCACATGACTGGATTCCGCACAGCTTTAACGAGAGTAGTGAATGACTACGGCCGCAAAAACGGTCTACTGAAGGAGAAGGACGAGAATCTCTCTGGTGAGGATACCCGCGAAGGGCTTACCGCAGTAATATTGGTGAAATTACCAGATCCACAGTTCGAAGGTCAGACGAAGAACAAGCTCGGCAACCCAGAAATGCGTGGCTATGTTGAAACGGTCATGGCCGAATGGTTTGGCTACTACCTCGAGGAGAATCCGGGTGCCGCAAAGAAAATTATTGGTAAAGCGCTGCTTGCCGCTCGAGCACGTAAAGCTGCCCGTGCTGCCCGTGAGAACATTATCCGTAAAGGCGTCCTGGACGGCGCAAGTATGCCAGGAAAGTTGGCAGACTGCAGCAATAAAGATCCAAAGAAGTCAGAAATCTACATTGTGGAGGGTGACTCAGCTGGCGGCTCCGCAAAAAGTGGTCGTGACAGCAAATCACAGGCAATTTTGCCGCTCAGAGGTAAAGTGTTAAACGTTGAACGAGCACGACTGGACAAAATGCTCGCGAACAACGAAATTGTCGCGCTCATTAAGGCCCTTGGCGTCGGCATCGAAGATTCATTTGATATCTCTGGACTCCGTTACGACCGCGTCATCATCATGACTGACGCCGACGTCGATGGATCGCACATTTCGACGTTGCTACTGACGTTCTTGTTCCGATTCATGCGACCCGTGCTTGATGGCGGACACGTGTATTTGGCGAAACCGCCGCTGTTCGAGCTGGTGAAATCAGGCAAAGCTGAGAATGTGATGATCTATAACGAAGAAGATCTCGACATCATACTCGAGCAAGAAATCGACCGCCGCAAAAAGGAAGGTCTGAAGATAAATAAAGAGGATGAGCGCTTCCGCCAGGCCGGCTTTACGGAGATAAAGCGCTACAAGGGTCTGGGTGAAATGAATGCTGAGCAATTGTTCGATACGACTATGGATCCGGCAAACCGCGTGTTGGTGCAGGTGCGCGCTGAAGATGCCGAAAAGGCTGACAGTATTTTCAACAAGCTGATGGGCAGTGAAGTTGAGCCGCGCAAGAATTTCATTATGAGCCGCGCAAAATTCGTAAAGGATCTGGATATTTAATATGGCAGATGAAGACATGAAACCAGAAGAAAATGTAGACACACCTGCGGTAGAAGGTGAAGTGATCACTTATGATGATTCGCACTCGCGAATTGTCGAGCACACCTCAGTCGAAGACGTAATGGAGACTAGCTATCTCCGCTATTCCATGAGCGTGATTATCGAGCGTGCATTGCCTGATGTACGCGACGGTTTGAAACCAGTGCATCGCCGCATCCTGTATTCAATGGACAAAAACGGCTGGCGACCAGGCTCAAAGTTTGTGAAAAGCGCCCGCGTCGTCGGTGACGTTATTGGTAAATATCACCCGCATGGTGACACGGCGATTTATGACTCAATGGTGCGTCTCGCTCAGGAATGGTCAATGCGCTACATGCTCGTCAACGGGCAGGGTAACTTCGGCTCTATGGACGGTGATCCAGCGGCTGCCATGCGTTATACCGAGGCGAAGATGGAGAAAATCGCCGAAGAGCTTGTACAGGATATTGGTAAAGATACTGTTGATTTCCGTGATAACTTCGATGGATCTGAGCAAGAGCCGAGTGTGTTGCCGGGTAAATTGCCGAACCTACTGCTCAACGGGCAGCTCGGTATCGCTGTTGGTATGGCGACCAACATTCCGCCGCATAACCTCACCGAAGTGCTTGATGCGACGATACATCAGATTGATAATCCAGATGCCACCGTTGATGATTTGATGCAGTTTGTAAAGGGTCCAGACTTCCCAACTGGCGGCGTTATTTACGGCAGTGAAAGCTTGCGTACGGCCTATGCAACGGGACGTGGCGGCGTCAAGATGCGCGGCGTCGCAGAAATCGTCGAGGGCGCAAAGGGCAAACAACAAATCGTTATTTCTGAGATTCCGTATGGGCTCAATAAGGCGAGTCTCATTGAGAAAATCGCTGACTTGCACAAAGAAAAGAAGATTATCGGCATTGCTGACTTGCGCGACGAGAGCTCGAGAGGAGCCGTCAAAATCGTTATCGACATCAAGCGCGATGGTTTCCCGAAGAAAATGCTCAACCAATTGTTCAAATTGACGCCGCTCCAGGGCAGCTTCAACTTCAACATGATGGCTTTAGTCGACGGTATACAGCCGCGCGTACTCGGCCTGCAAGACATTATTCAAGAGCATATTAAGCACCGCCAGAATGTGGTTCGTCGCCGCACCGAATACGAGCTCGGTAAAGCCAAAGATCGCGCGCACATCCTCGAGGGGTTGAAGATTGCACTCGATCACATTGATGAGGTGATTGCGACGATTCGAAGCAGCGAAACGACCGAAGACGCTCAGAATAATTTGATAAAGAAGTTCAAGCTGAGCGAGATCCAGGCGAAAGCTATCCTGGCGATGCAGTTGCGCGCTCTCGCTGGCCTCGAGCGGCAAAAAGTCGAAGACGAGCTCGCTGAGCTGAAGAAACTGATCGCCGAACTCGAAGGCATTTTGGCTGATGAGAAGAAGATACTAAAAATCATCAAGGATGAGTTTGAAGAGCTAAAAGAGCGCTATGGCGACGAGCGTCGCACGAAGGTGATCGCGCAAGAACTCGGCAAGATGAGCGATGAAGATCTCATCCCGAATGAGCAAATTGTCGTCACGATGACCAGCGCGAGCTACATTAAGCGCAGCCCAGCAAGCGATTATCACAAGCAAGGTCGCGGCGGAAAAGGCAAGCGCGGTATGACGACTCGTGAAGAAGATGTTATCAAACACCTGTTGCTGGCGAATACCCACGACTACATCCTGTTCTTTACCAATAAAGGCCGCGTGTTCCGCATCAAAGCCTACGAAATTCCGACAGCCGGCTTGAGCGCTAAGGGCGTGTCGATCGCGAACCTTCTCCAGCTCGCGCCAGAAGAAGAAGTGACCTCAATCATCCCAAGCAAGGCTGATGCGACAGATGGCTTTATGTTCATGACGACGGTGCGCGGTGTCGTGAAGAAGACTGCTATTGAAGCCTACAAAAATGTACGTGCAAGCGGCCTTATCGCGATCAATCTTGATGACGGTGATCAGCTGCGCTGGGTACGATTTACTGGTGGTGATAACGAGATCATCATCACGACCCGAGAAGGGCAGTCGATACGCTTCCACGAGAGCGAAGTACGCGCTATGGGGCGTGTCTCACGCGGCGTGCGCGGTATACGATTGCGCGCTGGCGATGAAGTCGTCGGTATGGGCATCGTTGAGCAAGACGCGAACATCTTCGTCATGAGTGAGAATGGTTACGGTAAACGAACCAAAGTCTCCCAATTCACCCCGCACAAACGTGGCGGTGTGGGCATAAGATCCGCAGTCGTGAACAAGAAAACGGGACAGTTAATGGGCGTGGCGAGCTTGCGCGGTGATGACGAGCTGGAGATGATTATCATCTCCGAAGGAGGTCAAACAATTCGTCTCGGCATGGAAGACATCCCAGAGATTGGCCGTGCGACCCAAGGCGTACGTATCATGCGCCTCAAGGAAGGCGACAAAGCCGTCTCCATGGGCCTCGTAAAGAAAGAAGATCCTGAAGCAGCTGATGGTGACGCTAAGCAAGACGATACAAAATAGCTAAAGTAGTAGAGGAGATCGTTGATGAGTCGCAAAAAGATCATTATTTCTTTAGCGGTTATCGTCGGTTTGGCTGTGATCGCAGTTCTGTATTTTGGCGCAACGATTACCTCAAGAGGCTATACGAACTGCCGTTCAAATGACGGCATCGAGTTTTGTGTCGACAGCGAGTCCTTGCGTGCAGAGCAGACTGATGACAGAACGGTAAATGTGAAAATTACGAACACGACCGCAAGCACCTATAAGACCTATTTCAATAGCACGTGCACCGATCCGGGTTTCTTCTTCGAGGACGAATATATCTCTGAATACCAGATATGTGGCCAAGCCATCACAGACGTAGAGATTCTTCCCGGCCGCAGTGTCACCTATGACGATATCGTTGTACCGTATGACTCACTACCAGAGGGGCAAAGTGAAATTTACTTATCGTGGAATGACAAAATTCGTAGCAACGACATTGCCGTCACTAAGTAAATCGCTCATGCTTGCAAGGTGTAGTTAAGGGAGTTACTATCCTAGTAGATGAAAAGGCCTTTCGATTTACGTGAAGTAGAACCATGCAGCATATGCATTAGAAGAAACTATGACGAATTTGATGCTGTAGATTCTGCTGTAGACGCTGGAGCATACCTAGTATCTTGCGCCATGGATGGGAGTAGTGAGTATACAACCGAAGAAAGTATTGGAACTGAATCAGCTTACTTTATGAATGGCAGCGCACCCACAGCAGTAAAAGGGGCGATTGGTCATTGCGGACGGAAGATTGGCAAAGGTGACTGTGAAGACTGGAAACTGATGAGAATCGAAGACGTGCCGGTAATTATTCGTAAACCTGACGAAAAGAAGTAGCAATTTTTACTACGGTTAACGCGACATAACCCCTTGCAATAGATATGAAAAGCGCGTAGACTATACGTTCAAGCTTTGAATTCTGCGAGATTATACACCGCAAGAAGCGTGCTAACACAGAGGACGCCCTTGATTTAATCTCTCAATAGAATCTTAGCTAGAACGTTAAAATCTGAATTGTGTAATTCAACGTCAAATTTTTCTTTAACACAAAGTCGAGCCGATTTATCGGTTCGCAATATTCGTTAGAGTTTTTTCTGAGATGTTTTCTAAACAGATAACAATCAATCTCAACCATTTTTTTGGAGAGTTTGATCCTGGCTCAGGATGAACGCTGGCGGCGTGCCTAATACATGCAAGTCGAGCGGTAACACTTCGGGTGACGAGCGGCGGACGGCTGAGTAACGCGTAGGAATGTACCCCAAAGTGAGGAATAACTGCCTGAAAAGGTAGCTAATGCCGCATATGGTCCACGGATTAAAGCCTTCGGGCGCTTTGGGAGCAGCCTGCGTATGATTAGATTGTTGGTGAGGTAATGGCTCACCAAGACGACGATCATTAGCTGGTCTGAGAGGATGATCAGCCAGACTGGGACTGAGACACGGCCCAGACTCCTACGGGAGGCAGCAGTAGGGAATTTTCCACAATGGGCGAAAGCCTGATGGAGCAACGCCGCGTGCAGGATGAAGGCCTTCGGGTCGTAAACTGCTTTTCTACATGATGAATATGACAGTAATGTAGGAATAAGGGACGGCTAACTACGTGCCAGCAGCCGCGGTCATACGTAGGTCCCAAGCGTTATCCGGAATCACTGGGCGTAAAGAGTTGCGTAGGCGGCTTAGTAAGTTGGTAGTGAAAGCGTGCGGCTCAACCGCATATCCATTATCAAAACTGCTGAGCTAGAGTATATGAGAGGTCACTGGAATTCCTTGTGTAGGAGTGAAATCCGTAGATATAAGAAGGAACACCAATGGCGTAGGCAGGTGACTGGCATATTACTGACGCTAAGGCACGAAAGCGTGGGGAGCGAACGGGATTAGATACCCCGGTAGTCCACGCCGTAAACGATGGATGCTAGCTGTAAGTCGTATCGACCCGATTTGTAGCGAAGCTAACGCGTTAAGCATCCCGCCTGTGGAGTACGAGCGCAAGCTTAAAACATAAAGGAATTGACGGGGACCCGCACAAGCGGTGGAGCGTGTTGTTTAATTCGATGATAAGCGAAGAACCTTACCCAGGCTTGACATCCTACCAAGGACTGCGAAAGCAGACTGTGCCTTTTGGCAAGTAGTGACAGGTGTTGCATGGCCGTCGTCAGCTCGTGTCGTGAGATGTTTGGTTAAGTCCATCAACGAGCGCAACCCTTATAGTTAGTTGTATTTTTCTAGCTAGACTGCCCTGGCAACAGGGAGGAAGGAGGGGATGATGTCAGGTCAGTATTACCCTTACGTCTGGGGCTACAAACACGCTACAATGGCCGGTACAAAGGGCAGCCAACCCGCGAGGGGGAGCAAATCCCATCAAAGCCGGTCTCAGTTCGGATTGCAGGCTGAAACTCGCCTGCATGAAGCTGGAATCGCTAGTAACGGTAAGTCAGCACATTACCGTGAATACGTTCCCGGGTCTTGTACACACCGCCCGTCAAGCCATGGAAGTCGCCAATACCTGACGTCCGACCTTCGTGTCGGCCTAAGGTAGGGGAGATGACTGGGGTTAAGTCGTAACAAGGTATCCGTAGCGGAAGCTGCGGATGGATTACCTCCTTTCTAGGGAGATAATAGCAATCGAGCCCCTCTATAGAGGTCTCGATTAGCAAGGCGATCCTAGAGCAAGTACATTTTT
>JAUHWW010000022.1 GCA_030427365.1 bacterium
CCGGGTCTATGTCGGCGGTTAAGTGTAGCCCCTTCTTTTCGGCAGATGGTGCGTAGGATGCAATCAGGCTCTCAACAAAATCATGCACGTTGATATCCTCAACATTGCGCTCCAAAACGCCTCTTTCGGCGCGTGAGAGTGTTGAGAGGTCGTTAATCATGTCCTCGAGGTATTTCACCTGACTGTGTGCGGTTGTGAGAGCTTCTTTCACTTTTCCAATCTCGCCGTTGTTCTCAACGATAAATAGCGCATTACCAACGGCGCCTTCGGTCACTGCAACTGGTGTACGCAGCTCATGACTAATAACGCTAATAAACTCATCACGCTCTTCCTCGAGTGATTTTTCACGCGTAATATCACGGATAATGATGACGAAACCCCTATCGCCTGACTTGCCGTAGCCTAGGTGGACCGGGGAGATGCTGACGTAAAGGTTCACGACGCTATCGTCGGTGTATTTGATGCGGTAGTCACGGCTTGTAATTTGCGTTTTGGCACTTAGCACGATTTGCTTGACGTCGAGCGGATCACCGTTTTCACTGATGAGTTTCAGCACTTCGGCAATCGGCTGGCCTTTCTGCACCGCATTCACATCCAGCGTGTTTAGTGCAGCACCGTTGTAGAGCGTAATCTTGCCATCGGTGTCAGTCGCAATGACGCCGTCAGCCATCGAGTTGATAAGCGCCTCAAAGCGCTGGTGCTCAAGCTGCAGCTCGTCTCGAATAGCTGCAGTCGAAGGGTGCTTTGTCTTTTCGTTTGCCATTAGCAGTATTGTACCACTGTTGCAGATGTGTTCGACATCATACGTGCTAGAGAGTTGTCGCAAACACTGAGACTGGCTTTGATTTTAGTTCTTTGCGAAGATCTTTGTAGTCTGGACAGAGTGTCTCTACTTCATGCCAGAACGTTGCTTGGTGATGCTGGTGACGTGTGTGTGCTAGCTCATGGAGAATTACGTAGTCGATAAGCTGCCATGCGAGCTGCATGAGGTAGATGTTGAATGATAACTCTTTTCGCGAGCTGCATGCACCCCAGCGACTTTTAAGCTTTTTGACCGTGACATCCTTGTAGTCGATAGCGTGCTTTCGTGCCAGGAATTCGACGCGTTGTGGCAACAAACGTTCGGCTTGTTTTTTGAGTGCCCGCTCGGCTGCTCCTGCAATTTTTAACTGAACATCAAATTCATCGATATTAACAGTGTGCGGCAGCGTAATGCGTACTTCACTGCCTGTAACTCGGGTGCGAATGCTGTCTCCAGCATCATGTGATACGACGAGAACGTGGTTCTTTCCTATGCGGTCGCCGTTATGAAGAACTGCTGGCGATTTAAGGTGCTGGTTGATCCACTCACGTTTCTGACGCGCGAACTGTTTGGCAGCGAATTCTGGGACGCCGTATGGCACGCTGATACGGACTTTTCCATCACTACGTAGCGATATCTTTAGGCTGCGTGTGCCTTTGCGGCGTGACAGAACAACCGGTGCGTCGACACCCTCAATAGTTATCAGCTTTTGCACGCTTTTCTATCTGACGTTTATATTTCTACGAGTTGCGCCAGGCCGGTGAGACGGCATGCGCGGGATGAGATTAATCATGCCAGGTTTTGCAACTTTGCTCTGACCTTCTTCTTGTGCAACGATGTTCATCTCGAGCAGTTTTTTGAACAGCGATGTCTGCTGTGAAGTGTAGGTGTGTTTGCCGCTCACCACAACGTAGTTCTCGACAGTTTCTGGATGCTGCATATGTGCAATGTACTTCTTGAACATGTCGGGCGTGTAATCAACCGCATATTTGTCATCGGCACGCCGCCGATCGCGGCCGCTCAGGCGCCGGAATGCCGTTTCCATATCCATCTGGAACCACACAAGAACACTCTCTGCATCCTTTTTACGGGCGACTTCTCGCAGTTTGCGGCGCTGGCCTTTACGGATGGTGGTGTAGTCATACACGACGCTGACGCCTGCTGATAGGAACTCCTCGGTCATATAATCCATGAGCTGCGTGACAATGGCATTTTCTTGTCGGTCATACTGCGGCTCTTCGAATAATTCGTGGCGGATACGATCACCGTGAATGTGTGCACATTGCAAGTGGTTTGTCAGCTCTCGCGCAAAGTGCGTCTTCCCTGCGCCCGGGTAGCCGTACAACATAATTAAGAGAGGTTTCGTTGTCTGAATCTTGCTCATCTGGCTAAATTATATCAGAACACGGCGTGTCGTCACGCGACAGTAGCAGCGCTTTCTGAATTAGATATGAAAAAATTTCAATATCATTGCTCGGCTTGTTTTTGTTACACTTTAATCCAACATGATTGATGATTTAGAGAGTTTCTTCGCAGCGCCGAGTGTGACTAGATCTATAGCGTTGCTGATGATATCGCTCGTATTCGCGTTTTATCTGAGTAAAATCGCAGCAAAAATTCTCATTAGAATCACTCAAATCGTAGCGGTGCGCGCTGACAACACAAAAGACGAAGAGAAAGCATTGAAGCTTCGCCGCATAGAAACATATCTCAGCGTTTTAATTGCAGTTGTTCGGGTTGTGGTCGTCGTTGTTATCGGTTTTCTTGTCTGGAACATTGTGAGCCCGACTGCGCGCGAGAATAGTACAGTCACAACTATCGGTGCTAGTGCGTTATTCATCGTGCTCGCTGGTGCCACGCTAGGGACACTGCTTCGAGACATCACCGCTGGCTCGACGATGATCGCCGAGGAATGGTTCAACGTTGGCGATCATATAAAGGTAGAACCTCTATGGGATGTTTCTGGCGTTGTCGAGCGTGTGACACTGCGCTCGACGAAGCTTCGGTCATTGAGCGGTGAAGTCATCGTCCTCCACAACCAACACATTACCGGTGTGCATGTGACGCCAAACGGGCTACGCACAATGTCTGTCGATGTGCTCATTAATGACAAGTTGAAGGGATTAAAGCTCATAAATAAAGTTGCGAGTACCGTCCCCGTTGAGACGACGCTGCTCGCGAAAAAGCTCTATGTCGGTGAGGCTGAGCCTTGGGGTGAAAAGATGTGGCGTGTGCGCATTACTGGTCAGATGCCTCCTGGACGTGAATGGTTGATCGAAGACTTCTTTGTGAACTTGCTGGTGCAAGAAAACTCCGAGCTCAAGAATTCCGTAATAGTGACAAAACCCATAGCGCACTACTCTGACCCTATCTCAGAAAAAGAATTCAAGCGCGCCGTGCGGCTAAGTTCTCGGTCTAGTTAGACAGTCATAATTTTGCAGCCCTTGGTGTATGAGAGTATAAAAAGCGTTATTCAGCTCTATGAGCGTAAAACTCTCCATCGACCTGAACAGCTGATCTGATGCCCACTTGTCCTGCAAAAGCCACAGCTAGTCCGTAGCTGTCTACGTCTGGATTTCCTTCTAGCAAGGCATTCAATCGTCTAAAAACGCTTGCTCTAGCCAGTGGAGGTTCATTGCCTTGCAATATATCGTAAGCGATTGCGTCATCGACAGATGGCATGGTGCCTGTCTCCATAGCAAATCCTCTAAAAGCCTCAGTTAGCCTAGCTTCGAATACATCCTGTGGGATTGTAGGTCGTCTTCCTAATGCCATAAGTTAATTATAACATGAAAATGATACTAAAGTCAATATCTTCAATTGTTTATGGGTAGTTGATGAGCGGCGCTGGCATTCTTCCCCTATCCGTTCAAGTCCTGCTGCACACAATCAAACTTAAAAACCAGACGCGTGGTCTGGTTCTAAAGTTTGGCAGCCGCTAGTGGACGAATTTAGAAAAGAATTTCAATGCTAATCTTTTATATCGACTGGAAGTGAACGAACAATTTCGTCAACTTCAGATTCTGTAGTTACAGGTGTCTGGTTAGAAAGGGCACAACCGCCTAAGCTACGATTTCTGAATTGCGCATCGCAACCGACTTCAACCCATACCGCTGTTTCATAAACTGAAGATTGGGCACTGATCACACATCTATCCGTATTTTTACACACACCTTTTTTAGTATCACAATACTCCTGCATCTTGTCTCCGAGCTGCACCATTGCTATGGCTCGTTGTGCGTTCGTGCTTTCCCCGTCAATATCATATTCAAAAGATTGACGATTTTTCATTAATGTCAAAAATGAAATATAGCAAATATCATCCGTGAATAATATTGCTTATGCTTGGCAGCCTTTAGTGGACGAGATTAGCACTACCTAAGCGTCGCACCTTCCGAGCATATTACACAAAGCAGCAGTGCAGATATCTCCTTCGTCAGGGCATCCATGGCCATGAGTACGATCGTTTATGGATACTATTACTCCACCTTGTTCTTCGCAGTCACCAGTAACACATGTGTATTCTGTGGTATTAGGATCTCTAAGTAATTCAATTGCTTCACGATAATTCAGCTTGCCGCTCATAGTCTAGCCTTTTTAGTTAAGCTACACTTAATCATCGTTAGTTCATACTTGCAAGCATAAGCGGTTTGGCAGGGGTGAGCGGGACTTGCCCACATTCTGCGGGCCCGAAACTATATGATTGAAAACAAGTTTTCATCAGTAGATTTCCTTGCGAAGCGCCACCGGCACTTCTCACCTGCAACAACTGCGTTGGTTGACATGCAGGCCTTATCAGCTCAAGTCACGAAAAAAGCCGGTCAATGAGACCGACTTCTTTTCGTGGCAGCCTTTGATAGACGAGTTTAGAAAATATTAATTTCGTCTTAATCCTGCAAAAAATTCAGCCACCGATCTTTGCTTAGCTGGTGTGAAAGCTCCCAAATCTCGTATAGGCTTGATTAGTCCAACTAACTCAAGTACGCCCGCATCATCTGTATCTCGGAAGCTTTGCCCTTCGCCAAACTCATCAAAAACAATGGTCGATCCAGTAGCTATCAAACCAACTTGATGGATTTGTGTATGTGACGATCCTTTTCTAATGTCCAACAAGCCAGCATAGAGGCGCCAGCTGTTACGTACTTCGTCATCTGCATACCTGGCAAGACTGACAGTGGGATGGTCGCCGACCTGCCTACTCGTAACAACTTCTTCACAAAGTGGATCCAGACCAGCATCGGCATAGCAGTCGTTTATTAAATCATCAAGTGATCTGAATGTTTCACTTTGTATTATTTTGCTCATTTGCATAATTAAATATCTAATTATGCAAACATGCAAGCATAAGCTTCTTGGCAGGGGCGGCCAGACTTGAACTGACGACACCCGGTTTTGGAGACCGGTGCTCTACCAACTGAGCTACGCCCCTATCCTTCGCGTGTGATGTTTCGATCACGCACACCGCCAACAAAACAAGTTTGCTTGGCAGTGTCGGTGACCGAAACAAGCCGCTCAGTTTCAAATTCGAGAATCCTCTCTCGAATTTGCTGAACTGCAAATATGGTATACATTATACCGGACGAATAACTCTTTTGGTACACTTGAGTGTATGCAAATTATTCTCGCGTCTCAGTCGCCTCGGCGAACGTTTATGCTCACAGAGATGGGTGTCTCTTTCATAGCCATCCCGAGTGAGTTTGACGAACAGTTCAATCAAGCGAAGTCTGCCGATAAGGTCGCTCAAGAGTTAGCCTTAGGTAAAGCCCAAAACGTCGCAGAGATGCACCCAGACGCTATCGTTATCGGCGCGGATACAATTGTCGTTTTGGATGGAAAACAGCTAGGAAAGCCTGACAGTGCTCAGGAAGCAAGCAAAATGTTGCAAGCCTACCGGAAACGCTCGCATCAGATAGTGACAGGAGTTGCGGTGGTCTGCCGAGCGAAGGGCTATGTAAAAACAGCGTCAGATAGTGTAGAGATCTATTTTGACGATTTGCCAGACGACGTCATTAAGGCTTACATTGCAACCAATAATCCGTTTGATAAAGCGGGAGCCTACGCGTTGCAACACCCATTAATTCGCCCGCACATCACAGAAGTGAAAGGACGAATCGATACCACTATCGGCCTGCCCACAAACATACTCAGCGCCATGCTGAAAGATTTTGATATAGACGCACCACCACTTGACCTTAGCGATGACACTTTGCTCAAGAAAATCGACTTTTACGAATAGATTATTTTGCTGAAGAATTATTAGCTGAGGAAGAAATGCTAATAGTTTAGTCACGCGAAAATTACACGTCGGTGCTTGGCTGCTCTGGCTCGATTGGACCCACTGCTTCTTTGTCAGCTTGACCTGCGGCCATTTCTCCAAAAGCTTTCCTCATCAAAGCTTTTCTAATACTTCTAATATTGTCTAGAAGTTCTGGAGTGACTTGCGGCACTGGGTCAAGGCCTTTATCAAAAGCATCACTAATACCAGCCATAAGAGTACGATCTGCAGCATCTCTAGCTTCTGGGTTCACGTTATCAGTCATAATTTATACGCTGGCTCAGTTCTCTGGAAACTCAACTGTACCTGCTTCTTCATGTAAGTATTCCACTTTTTCAGGAACGTTAAAACGAATTGGCTTCTCTGGTAGTCTCGTGTCTATGGTTCTTCGAGGGTGTCCAGAAGACACTGATCCAATTAATGGCAGCAGTCCTGCGGTTCCAAGAGTATCATATAGTGACAAAACACGTCTTTCGGGGTTCAGCCTAGTTCTCTCAGCGAGCCTTGCTCTATCGTATTCACTTGTTGCTGCTGGGCGCGTGCTGAAGTAAGTTAGCCAGTCAACAGCCTCATGCACCTTTGCAGCGCTGCCTCTTAACGGCTGTACTTTCTTCTGCTCAATGATACCGTCTGCTATATTCGTAATTTCTATGCAGTCACCGATTTCAACGCCGGGATACAGAAAGCCCTTTAAACGATTGACTTCATGCACCGCCTCTCTGACGTCTTCTGCGCGTATTTCTTCTGGATCATCGCTGATAGCAACGTGTACCTCTATTGGTGAAGGCACGACGCCGGTATGCGGGTCGTAGAATCTTCTGGTATCAAAATCTGACATAAATATCCCTAATAAGTTATATATTTATATTATACACCACAATATAAATATAAGTCAATGGTTGCGGTGGATGCACAAGCTTTATATACTAGATGGTAAGTTGTGTGAGGGCTCCAGCCAACCGGTAGGTTCCTCCTCACAGACTCTCAAGACTTGTAGCCGTCTGCCTATCTTTTAGCCGGATGCCTACTTCAGCAAGCTAGCTTAGATCTCGCAAGATCTTAAAACAATTCGTTCGGCTCGGTGTGAGCGTTAAACCGGCCACCTCTTTACTAACTAGCTTTTTATTTGGAGTTTTAAGATGAAAATTTATTATTTTGGTGAGCTTATAGAAGTTGACGGGCAGCCAGTCATTAAAGAAACAAAAATCCAGCAAACAAAAATGGATTTTGATGCGGCGCAGCCTGACGAAACACCGCAAAGGCAAGGTATGGCATCAATCGGCGAGCTGCTAAAAGACATTGATCTCTCGCTGGACGTTTATCGCCCACTGCGCGCTGCAAGGCAGGTGTAACATGAAGAGAGCAATTAGCCCAGCCAAAAGTGTCACACTCGAGCCAGTTTCGGTGCAGCGCCGCGAAGCGCAAACGAGGTGTATGAGCTATACAGTGAAGTGCGCATCGCAAGGTGCTAAGCCGGAAATGGCCGAGAAGCAGGCGGCATCGCTGATGCTATCGGCGAGCAGGTCTGCTGGTGTGGAGGTTTTGGCATGCGCCCTGGTCTAAATGAGCCAGTCGACGTACTGGCTATCTATTCAAAAAGCAAAAAGATATTCAAACCGGCGATACTGACCTGGCACAAGGTCGATTATCGCCTGGGTAAAATCGATTTTTACCATAAAACTAAAAAGGGCCTTACGACCCTGCACCATTTCTCGATGGCTGACAAGGATGAGACGCTATACGTAAAACTGACGTTTAACAGTGCGAGTCTGAATTGGACGCTGGACGAGTACCAATTCGCCGGCCAGTCAGAGCTAAGTTATACTACCTGACAAGCATGAAAGTTTTTCAGGTAAAAACAAAGTCATATGCAGGGTCTAGCTATGACGAGCTCTACCCACAGGCTCGTAAACTTTACAATCAAATCAAGGGACAGACAAAGAGACAGCCGTATGTTCGATCAAAATATTTTACTGGTCAGAAGGTGTTTATTGAATTATTTTGGGTACATTTAAACCAAAAATCTATGAAAGAGCGTAGAAAACGGATTAAATTTTACGGTGCTGGTCTAGATCTATTGCGCAATGGACGTCTGCAGCCTACTGCAAAAATAAATCCAAATAATCCAAGGGAGACACTTTACCGTTTTGCTGCGGTAACGCTGGAAGGCGACTTGTTCTATATTCAGGTGAAAGAAAACAACAAATCAAAACGGAAAGATTTAATGTCAATTTTCCCTGCCAAATAAAAAGGCCTTCCGCAAGTGTAGTGCTTAGACTACCGCCGAAGGTCTTCATTTGCAATCATAGCAAAGCATCCTGCTTATGTCAAGTTATTGCTCTGGGAAGTCGTGGCAGCCGCCGTTAAGCAAGCGGATTTCGTCGCCGCACAGTCGACGTGGACTATCTGGTCCTTCGCAGTCAGGTGGGCACTCGACGACAGGATTCAGTGGAATCCTCGGATATCGTGGCCGCAGAGGAGGAGTAGCAGTCAATCCTTCTACGCCTACCAAAGCAGCCCCTACTTCGCCGCTTGAGTTGCTACTCGGTGACGGAAAGGCTGCCCGCCACACCTCACCACATGTTTCTCGAAACCCCATAACCAGAAAAGTATAGCACTATGAATAACCACGTTACCCTACTTCTCAACAAAGCGCTCGCTTATACCATGCATATTGACTTAAACTCGTGCTTTGCGATTATCGAGCAGCAAGCGAATCGACTGCTGCGTGGCAAGCCAGTCGGCGTTGCTGCTTATGACACGCCCAGAGGGTTTGTGCTAGCTGCGAGCTACGATGCGAAATATAAGGGCGTGAAACTTGGCGTCAATAATCAGCAAGCGCGGGCGTTATGCCCCGATATCACTATCGTGACGCCTGATCCAGCAAAATACCGTGAGGCGCATCGGCGCTTTAAGGCGCTCCTTTTTGAGTTTACGCCAGATGTCCACCCAAAGAGCATCGATGAATTTGTGCTGAATTTTGAAGCTTCGCATATGCTGAAAAGCCGCTTAGCCGCAGCAGATACGCATGATAGAGAGGCACACAATCAGGCGATGCAGTCTATCGCCCTGGAGATAAAGCAGCGTATCGCTGAGTCCTTAGGTGAATACGTGACGGTTAATGTCGGCATTGCCCCGAACCGCTTTCTCGCTAAGTACGCGGCGGGCTTCGGCAAACCAGATGGCATGCTGCTGATTGATCACACCAGCCTCGAAAAGTGGTATCGCTGCGGCGTCTTTCATGAGTGTTCTCAGGATAAAGAGAGCTGCAAGCCGATGTCACTAGTTGATCTGCCAGGTATCAATGTGCGCTATCGCCGCCGCCTGCGTGCCGCCGGTATCTACACGCCGCTGGATTTCTTGCACGCCGACATGCAGATGCTGAAAGCCCGCGTTTTCAAGAGCATTAACGGCTATCACTGGTTTCGCCGTTTGCGCGGCTATGAAGCCGATAGCGTGGAGTTCGAGCGGCGCAGTATCGGCCATCAGTACGCCCTAAAAGACAAAACGACTGATATGGCGAAGCTGGAGCGGCTACTTATCAAACTGTGTGAAAAAACCGGCCGTCGGTTGCGTCGTAATGACTATGTAGCGACAGGTATCCACCTTTATCTCGGCTTTGATCAGTACCGCGATGGCTACAGCTCAGATGACGCATACGTAAAGAAGTCATCTAGCAACCCTATGGAAGCGAATGAAGCGGCTGGTTTTAATACCCATAAGTTCCGCAAATGGTCGCATGGCGAGAAAGTCTACCATCGTCTGTACTCCACGCCTGATATTTACGCTGCGGCCAAGCGCCTATTACATCAGGCAGAAATTCCGCTAAATGTGAAAATTATGAGTGTGCACGTCTTTGGCCTCGAGCCGTATACACCTGAACAGCTCAGCCTTTTTAGGGCTGGCACGTCAAAAGTCGAAGGTCAAAAGTCGAAAGTCGTCGACGTCGAAGCAAGCATACGCTCCACTGACGCAGTAAAGCGCGTTTCAGACGCGGTGGATGCGATTAATGATCGCTACGGAGAATTCGTCGTTGTCCCCGGGCTGATGACCGAAATGACCGGCGAAATCCTCGACCGCATCGCTTTCGGCCAAGTGCAGGATATGTAAAATGTTGTATAATCTATTTAATGAATGCACAAAAATATTATCAAGGCTTTAAAATGGCCTTATTCTTCATGGCGGGTGTTGTTGTGTGCACCGATGCGTTGCAATACATAGCACATGCGAGGGCTGAAGTTGAGGATACGACGCCACGTGCTGTATTGGCTGCAAACGAAGAGTCTATGGATGATGACAAAGATGAAGATACAGAATTTGAGGCGGGCAAATATGCAAGCTTTGAAAAAGATCTGGAGGTAGGGCCAGAGAAGGAAGAAGAAAAGCAGCCAGCGGTACAACAAAAAAGACAAGTCCAGCAACCAGCACAAACGACTCCTCCTCCGCCGTCAACGAGTCAGTGGCCGGTCACCTATTCAAATGCTCAGGCGGCAAGTCTGACGGTTGTCGTCAATAAGAAACATCGTTTATCCAGCAGCTATACGCCACCGTTAGTTAGCGTTCAAGGTGGCTACTTGAGACCAGAAGCCGCATCTGCGCTGAACCAACTGTTCGCAGATGCTTCAAAAGCGGGAGTATCGTTAAAAATAATAAGTTCATTTCGTTCTTACAGCACGCAAGTCGCTACGTATAACCGCTGGGTGGCACGAAGTGGTCAAGCCCAGGCAGATACGTTCAGCGCACGTCCTGGTCACAGCGAACATCAAACGGGGTTAGCGGTTGATGTCGGAGGAGTTGGAAGCGGGTGTGATCTGAGCACTTGTTTTGGGAACACACCTGCGGGACAGTGGGTAGCAGCTAATGCGCATAGGTACGGCTTTTTTGTACGCTACCCTGCCGGCATGCAAGGAATTACGGGGTATCAATATGAGCCATGGCATCTTCGATATGTCGGCTCAGCCGCGGCGGCAATCGTTGGAAGCGGACTGACAATGGATCAGTACTACGGCGTCGCAGCAGGCGGGTATCAATAGCTGGCTGGTAGCTGCTTAGCTGTTTTTGGCGGCGCGTTTGCGTTTGTTGTGGTCGAGTTCTCTTTTACGTAATCTGAGATTCTTCGGAGTCACCTCTAGGAGCTCATCGTTTTCAATGAAATCAAGGCACTGCTCGAGGCTGAACTTTGTAGCAGGTGTGAGCTGAACCACGCCATCGGATGAACTGCTGCGCATATTCGTCAGGTGCTTTTCCTTGCAGACATTGACTTCTAGGTCATCTTGACGCTGATTCAGGCCAACTATTTGTCCAGCATAGACGGTCTCAGTTGGGCCGACGAATAGCTCACCGCGACCTTCGGCATTCTGCAGTGCATATGGCGTTGCCACGCCGTTTTCCCACGCAACAAGGACGCCGTTTCGTATCTGATTGAGCGGCGCTCCTAGCGGCGCGTAGGAGTCAAGCAGTGAGTTCATGATAATCGTGCCTTTCGTGGCAGTGAGAAGCGTATTACGCGCACCTAACAATGCTCGAGTAGGAATTTTGTAGACAAGCTCAGTGACGCCTTTATTAGAGCTATGTTGCGACTGTAGTTGCGCCTTCCGCTTGCCAAGTTCCATCTGCACCGCACCGACATGCTCAGCAGGTACTTCGACAGTTAGCTCCTCAATCGGCTCAACCTCAATCCCATCCTCTACACGAGTAACGACTTGTGGGCGACCGACTTCGAATTCGAATCTTTCGCGCCGCATCGTCTCAATGAGCACTGACAAGTGAAGCTCGCCGCGGCCGGAAACCAGAAAGCCGATTCCTTCTTCCTCGATCTGCAAGCCAACATTTGTCTCTAACTCTTGGCGCAGGCGATCGCCAATTTGCCTCGAAGTGTTAAACTCGGCTTCCTTGCCCTTCATCGGCGAAGTGTTAGGGCCGAGGTAGATTTTGAGTGTTGGCGGCTCAACCTCAATACGTGGCAGGGCTTCTGGGTTGTCTGCGTCAGCTATCGTGTCACCAATTTTTGCATCGGCGATGCCAGTGACTGAGACAATATCCCCGGCAACCGCCTCGTCGATCTCAATAAAAGCGAGTCCAACCGTACGGTAGACGCGGTCAACTTTGGCTTTCTGCTCACCGTTTTCATGGCAGAGTGTCACTGCATCTTTTTTCTTCAATGCGCCTCGCTCAATCCGGCCAACGGCATACTTTCCCTGGAATGAATCGTAACGTAGCGAGGACACAAGCAGCTGCAAAGATCCTGAGTCATCGACAAGTGGCGCGCTCACTTCATCTGTTATTGCAGTGAAAATCAGATTTAAATCCGCTTTCGAGCTCGGGTCACTTGGTACCTCAGTCCAAGCCTTGCCTTCCCTGCCAATTGCATAGTAGACCGGATAATGGAGTTGATCCTCGTTAACGGCTAACTCAAGGAACAGGTCTGATAGCTCATCTTCTACCTCGGCAATCCTACGGGCGGGTTTGTCGATTTTATTGATAACAACGATTGGTTTAAGGCCAAGTTCCAGTGCTTTTTTTAGTACGAATTTCGTCTGTGGCATTGGGCCCTCTTGTGCATCAACAACCAAGATGCAGCCGTCTGCCATTCGCAGCGTCCGTTCAACCTCTCCTGAGAAGTCTGCGTGACCCGGCGTATCAATGATGTTGATGCGGTAGCCGTCGTGGTCGACAGCAGTGATCTTCGCTGTAATGGTGATGCCGCGCTCTTTTTCCTGGTCACCAGAGTCCATAATGAGCTCCTGCGCCATTTCGGCTTGGTTCTCACGAAACGTGTTGGACTGCTTTAATAGCCCATCGACAAGCGTCGTCTTGCCGTGGTCGACGTGGGCAATAATAGCAATATTGCGAATCTTATCTGAAGAATTTGACATAGAAGAGAAACTATATCACAAATAGCATTAATTAGCACGAGTTTTATCAAGTTATCCACGTAACCTGTTAAGCAAGTTAATTATTCCTGAAATTACCGGAACGAAGCGTTGTTTTCAAGCAACATTAGCACTATACTTAAGCGTGATGGCTAACAGGGGTAAAATCTGCCGGATTTCTTTATATGAATCGAAAATCGTATTTGCGCCCCAAAAAATAGACAAAAAGAGGCAGTTTGCATGAAAGTGTTAATGCTTGGCTGGGAACTGCCGCCGCACCATTCAGGTGGGCTTGGCGTTGCATGCTATCAGATGTGCCGCGAACTCTCCACGAGTGGCGTCGATATTGAATTTATCCTCCCCTACACCGCTGAGCACAATATTGATTTCATGAAAATTACTCCTGCTCATCCGCAATCAGTCGAAGCAGTTAAATTGGCTGGTGGCGTCTACGATAGCGGTCATTACACCACCGAAACAGTGCGTTTGCATGATGAGCAGCTTGACTTGAATAACCAACAGGATTTATTCGCCTACAACGTTGCTCGATTGGCCTATGCGAAAGAGTTCGATGTCATTCACGCGCATGATTGGTTGACGTTTAAAGCTGGCATTGCCGCCAAACGTGCGACAGGAAAACCTCTGATTGTCCACGTGCACGCGACGCAGTACGACCAATCAGCAGGAGGCCATGGCAATCCGGCAGTCCGGGATATTGAGTACCAAGGACTGGCGATGGCTGACAAGATATTTGCAGTCAGTGAATACACCAAGCAAGTTATCGTCCGCGAATATGGCATTCCTGCTGAGAAAATCCATGTAGTTCATAATTCCATGGACATCACTGATGTAAGCATTGATGAGGATCACAACTCTCACGCCTATCTTGAGCATATGAAGTCGCTTGGCTACACGGTGGTGACCAATATCGGACGTAAAACCATTCAGAAGGGACTCACCCATCTTCTCGAAGCCGCGGCTCTGGTTGTCCGCAAAAATCCAAAAGTGCTGTTCGTGCTCGCTGGCAGCGGTGAGCAAGATGATGAACTGCTCGAGCTGGCTGCAGACTATGGCATTAGCAAGAATGTTATCTCCATCGGCTGGGTACAGGGCAAGCAGTGGCGAGATACGTACCGCATTTCAGATGTGTTTGTTATGCCGAGTGTCTCAGAACCTTTCGGGCTCACACCGCTTGAAGCCATCGGGTATGGTAGTGCTGTTATTGTTTCAAAGCAATCTGGAATCGCTGAGGTTTTGCGAAATATATACTCAGTCGATTTCTGGGATGTTGAGCAGATGGCAGATATGATTTTGTCACTGGCTGAGCACCCGGCACTCAGAAACGAGATGTGGCAACAAAGCTACAATGAGTTCAAAGCACAGTCCTGGAAAAAATCTGCCAATATCATGCATCATCACTACAAAAACGTCGGAGTGATGGTATGAAGTCAGTAGTCCTTTACTTGCATGCACACCAGCCATGGCGCGTGAAACCATACTCTGTCTTTCAGGCCGGCGCTGATCCGCATTATTTCAATGATGAAACGCCGAATGTTGATACAAACAACCGATTCATCATAGACAAAGTCGCTGAAAAGTCGTATCTGCCGACCAATATGGTGCTGCTTGATCTGCTAAACGAGCATGAGAATTTTAAGCTCAGCCTGTCCATTACTGGATCGTTGATAGAACAGCTTGAGGTGTGGCGGCCAGATGTGCTGGAAAGCTTTAAGCAGCTTGTTGCGACGGGTAAAGTCGAGCTCGTGGCTGAAACGTATTATCACTCTCTCGCCTTCTTCTACTCACGGACTGAATTCGTGCGGCAAGTAGCTGAGCATGAACAAAAGCTATTTGATACGTTTGGTCTGCGTCCGCAGGTATTCCGTAACACTGAACTTGCCTACAACAACGATCTGGCTTATTGGGCCGATGAAGCAGGGTATAAAGCGATCATCACCGAAGGCTGGGATCCTGTACTCGGATGGCGATCACCAAACCATGTCTATCAGCCATCATATACGTCAAATATCCGCTTACTCATGAAAAATTACCGACTCAGTGATGATGTTGCCTTTCGATTTTCGGATAAGGGGTGGTCAGAGTGGCCGCTGACTAGTGAAAAATACTGCCATTGGCTGTCCGAAACTGATGGTGGCGGTGACGTTGTCAACCTATTTATGGACTATGAGACGTTCGGCGAGCACCAGTGGGCAGACACAGGCATATTTGATTTCTTGCGCGCTTTCCCTGTTGAATGGCTCAAAGATAACGGGCACG
>JAUHWW010000023.1 GCA_030427365.1 bacterium
CAGCACTCGGCAATTGGCTCACAATCACACGCGGGTTTAACTCTGAAATGATGTCCACCATCGCCGGATTTGTCATCCCCGTTACATCGTTCACAATAACGTCTCCTATAGAAAATGCTCGTGCTACGTTTTCTGGATGATACGTGTCTAGAGATAGTAGTCCTGGGTACATCGGCAATAGCACTTTTAGAACTGGTTCAAGTCGCTGCCATTCTTCATCTGCTGTCAGCGGCTGAGCACCGGGTCTTGTTGATTCTGCACCAATATCAACGATGCCTGCACCATCCGCGAACAATTGTGTTGTCCGCTCAATAGCGTCATGTTCTGCGAAGTATGTTCCTCCATCACTAAAGCTATCAGGAGTGATATTTAATATTCCTACCAGTTGAGCCATGGGTTGTACTATAACAAAGATGCGTGCAGTGTTTTACGAGCCTTGCACTCCGCCATTCAAAAAGCCCTGAAAAAAGGCTTCCTAAAAAACCCATCGTGCTGTAGCTAATTTGGCGGCATAGGACGCCGAACACTACCGACTGGATTCAGTACTACGGTGCTACCTTCCACAATAGTGCTTGAAGTGAGCTCTAATAGATCACTCATTTCTGTTTGGTCGTGGATTCGTAAGACACATAGATCAACAGCGTGAATTACTTCTTGGTCTGCAGGTCTTTTCTTCGGTGTTTGATTATGAGGCACTGACAGTAGTTCACATGTTCGGATTTTTTCAGCAAGTATCTCGTGCTCGCTATCTAACACCTCTAGCCCAATCCGCACACCACGCTCACCATATTTTTGTATGGCTAGACCACGTGCGCAAATTTCGATAGGATCATGTTCTCTTGCTAATAATTCAGCTGCTACACTACTACGCTCTTGGTATAAAGCAGCTGCGAGTTCTTCAGGATTTGGTTTAATACCATCTCGCGCGTACCCGATACCATAAGCCAGCTCAGAAGCCACGAAAGTGCCAGGTATGTATACAATACCGCCACCCCTAATACCCGCTCGCTCTAGCCCAATTAACTGCAGTATAGACTGTTGTGAAGATCTAGATAGTGGCCTACCTATACCTGTTTCTAGATACTTTTTCCTTACACGTGGACTGCCGAATGGATTCCCTCTAGAAACCGTTGGGTCTTCCTCAATTGCATTAGCTTCGTACAAAGATCTCTGGCCATCAGAAGGTTTGCTTTGTTTTCGATTATGTCTTCGGGGCATTTAAATGTAAGTATATATCCTCTCTCTTTTATAACCATAACGACGTTTCTTGCATTCACGACTTGGTATAAGATAGCCATATGGATGATGAGCAAAAGCCCGACGAGACCGCTGAAGAAACAGAGATAGTTACTGACCCTTCGACCCCAGTCACTACTGACCCTTCGACCTTAGACGTTCGACCTTCGACCCCTCATGAGACTACGCCAGAGCCTGAAACGCCGCAAGAACCAAAGTCAGAACAACCGCCAGAGTCCCCGGTGGAGACACCGTCACCCCCTCCAGAAAAGCCAGAGCCCAAGCAGCAAGCACCTGAACCAGCGCCGAAACCAGCCGAGAAGAAAAAGCCTGTAGCGAGTCCACCCGCGCCAAAGCCGTTTGATATATCAACGCTAGATGTGAGCAAGCTTTCTGATGAGCAGCTCAAAGCTGCTGCTGCCTTGTGGGCAAAGAAAAACCAGCAGAGGAATTCAAAACTTGGCGTGCGCGTTCGCCGCAAGCGCGCCGAGGCTAATCGCCGTGAAGTCATTCGCTATGTGAATACTCACGGTCCGACGTCGCTCAGCTCTATCGCCCGCGCGCTTAATCTGCGTCATCGTCAGGTTGCGGATTACATGCAGGAGCTGGTGAAGACTGGGCAGGTTGGAGCTTCAGGATGGGGACACTCGCGGCGGTATTTTAAGAAGTAGTTCTTCCCTCTTTACTTGACTTTTGTAGCTTTTTGTGATATTATGGGAAGATAAAGGTATGTCGACTATTCAGTCTCTACTTTCTTCTTGAAACACCCGAAAAGTTTCTATGAAACCTTGCGTGAATTCCTCGGGACTAGCAGCCATCCAGGCCTCTAAGTCAGCAGTGCTAATCCATCGATACTCTGAAACTTCATCATTGTCTATAGTGACCGTCCCCTCATAATCTTTGAGCGCAAACAGTTTATTGAACCTCTTTTTTACTTCTGAATCATCCGTTTCTTCTGTAAAAAACTTTGTCACCTCTTCGAGCGTATCTGCTGCGATACCAACCTCTTCCAACAGCTCTCTCTTTGCGGCCGTCACATAGTCTTCACCCTCATCCACATGACCAGCGGCTGATTGATCCCACCTATTTGGAACTTTTACCGTTGGTGAGCGTTTTTGAATTAGCAGTTCGTTCTTCGTGTTGAAAACGAGTATTCTAACTATCCGGTGCACTATCCCTTTTGCGATAGCTTCTTCTCTAGTTCCATACCCGATGATTTCATCGTTTTCATCTACGTAGGTGATGTTTTCTGACATGGGATAAGTATAGCAATTTTCTGAAAGGGCGATGCCTGCCCTTTACCCAGCCATACTTTTACCTACAGGTGCAAAAGTATGCAAAACGCCCCGCTCCGGTGCGATGAACTGCCCTTTGCCCGTGGCGGCTGAGAACTAGAGGTGCGCTGCGGAACGCAAGCGGTCTTCACCTGCCGAACGGCAAGATATTCAGCAGTCTCAGACTGGTCCTCACTCACCTCTCTTCCCAGCTCACCCCAGCCAAAAGGTGTTCATCGCAATGGAGGGTTGGCTACATCTTCTTCGACAGCCGTTATTGGACGGTGGGCCACGCTACAGAATTACCTACTTAAAAGTCTGAGGTGCCTTATCTAGCGCTTTAATTGTATCGACAATTTTACTGATTATTTAAGTATAATGTGCCTAAACTAGAGAAACTGCATGAGTAAGAAAAAGAAAAAGCGTAATAAGCGCTACAACAGTTCACTAAAGCAACATAGGCGACAAGGCAAGAAGTTGTCACCTCCTTTAATGACACTCCCAAATATGAAATTAACTCATTGGTTAAGGGATGATTTTCCGGAGATGCTGTGGCTTTGCATGTTGTGCACTCGCTATGAGGCAGATGGCATGGTAATGGCCCGAAAGGTATTTGATACAGCCGAGGAAGTGCTTAAAGAAGAATTTGGTGAAATGAAAAAAGTGCCAAAAGAAGTATTTGTAAATGGCAGGCTTTCCTCATTTGATACCGTACCCGAAAAACTGAGAAAGAAAATCATAAACAGGCTAAAAGCTCTTAGTTTATACGATGTTGTTTTTCCAATGGAGTTTGGGGTTGCGCTAAATAGGTATGCGGGTACACCGGCTAAATGGATTTGGAGCGAAGCCTTGCCATCCAAAGAGCCAACCAAAGATGAAATTAGTAGCGGTGAAAAAATATTGGCAGATACAATTCAATCCTGTTGGTCTGGTTACAAGCAGTCGTCCACTTGGGCAAAAATGGCAGTTATTAGTGCAGTTTTTTCAGCCGGTAGAATACAAATAGCTTCGGGGGTTGCTGAAGAGTGGGAAGGGTTACTTCCGAAATACCCATCAGGATTAACGATAGATCAAAGAAAAAGAATTGAAGCTAGTATGAGGGCTATGTATCAAGCTGTAGTTCTCGCACCGATAAATGGAGATGTTAAATTAGAGTGGCCAAAAGATTTTTGGCAGTCTAATTGGGGCCTATACGACTGTGCATTCGACGAAGAGGCTAGTAGCGCTTCAGTAAAAGAGACCAAAGCTATCGAAAGATTTGCCGAAGAGATTAGTAAGCGTCTAAAAAACATAAGGGATAAGTTCAAAGATGCTGCAACTGCTGCAAATCCTGATATTTACGACCCGACGCGATATGAAGTTTTGTCCGGGATTGTTTCGCGAGTATTACGTGCTTCAAACGTCGCAGTAAATACTCCTCAAATGTGGTCTACTGAGCACGGATCAGGACTCATGCGTTCACTTGTAGAGGCCAGGATTGTTCTGTCTTGGCTCATTTTAAAAGACGAAAGCACCTTGTATGAGAAATTTAAAGAATACGGGCGCGGACACATAAAACTGCTAAAACTTCATTTGGAAGAGTACTTAGACAAGCAATCTGAACCAACCCCTGAGCTAGAAGAGTATGTTAAAAACTTGGACAATCAGGTCAACTGGGAGCTATCTGAAGAATTTCAAGAAATACGTGTCGATACTAATTTTGCAGGAAACACAAATTCTCGTAAGATGGCGGAAGAGACTGGATTGTTAGACGACTACCGTTTCGTATTTGCGCCTGCCAGTTCTGCTTTTCATGGTGAATGGCCGGCCGTCGACCAGTTTGCCCTAGAGCAGTGTAAGAACCCACTACACAAAGGACATAAAACACCACGAGGAGATGATGGCATATCACTTGGTCCTCAATTGATGGAGCTTATATTAGAACAACTAAATGATCTTGTCGAAAGATATTGCGCTGCTGTTGATGCCAGCGATTAAAATCTTAATTTGGGTCAGTTTGGGATTTGGGGACGGCGATTTTAAGTAGTCTTTTGAGGAGGGGGAATTGTCGGTAGGGTTGGTTGAATGATCCAGAACCCATGTGGCCTTCGCCAAAGTTTACGATAAGCGGTGAATTGAGTTGCTTTGCAGCTTTCCTCGCCTGCTCGTCTGTGCATTTCCACGGATCGTTATCAGAATTTATCAGGATAAATTCTTGTGATTTATCGCGTATTGCATCCCAGTTAAAGCTTTCCGGCAGCATGCTGTTAGATTCTTCGGATATCTGTTCGTAATAGCCAGCCACCAAGATGACCTGCCGGACTTGAACAGAAAAAGATTCGAGCAGATGCAAGATTAATGGACAAGCTGACGAATGACCGATAATAATTGTTTCTTCATCAATGTCCGGCTTGTTTTGTTCAAAAAACTCGACCGTTTCTTGCAAGTTCGGACTGTCAGTGTGCGGAAGCAGCGGCCACCACACGTTGTAGCCATGTTCTTCTAAATACTTTTTCGTATCCGCAAACCAAAAATAATCTGTATCGCTTCCACCAGTGCCGTGTAAAAGAATCGCTTGCTTCATATACCTAAATCATAGCAGAGTTAGAGGGCTGCAAGCATGAGGGGGATGGGGGGAGACCCTTTTTTCGGTTAGTTTACAGTGCCGTGGGTTCTGAAAATACTCTGATATCCATCTCGTATGACGTTAGTCACATCGTCACGAATAAATCTTCTCATATTTGATATGTCTTCAAGGTCATGAGAAGACCAAGCATGAAACGCTGCACGATCAATGACATTAAGCCCAGCGAGCAAGCGCTCAGCACCATCGATTCTTCCTAAGTCATTAGCTCTCTGCATATAATCAAACTCCGATGCAGCCCACTTACTAAATCTATCTACGTGATCAAAAAGCTTCAACATATATCTCCTATAATCCTGGAAATACCTAACGGCGATAAGTATATTTTCTGGTAGATTACTAGCGTCTAGATCTTCTCCGTAAATTTTCCTCAATTCTTCAAACACGTAGTGTTCAGATGCTTTATATATTTGATACTTGGTCATATTATCTTTTTCTGTATCTCCCCCCAGGTAAAGTACTGTGAGCATTGCGTTACATAACTTGGATAAATCGCCCAACCTGCCGCTTACTAGTTCTTCCTCAAGATCTTGCATTTCTCTAGGCGGAGCTTGTATAGACTCTTTTTCTAGTTCAAGCTGTCTTTTGCTAAACCACTCGAGGATAAAACCTGGCTCATAGCGCTTCTCAAACCTACGGTCTAAATCAATGAAGTATACGAAATCTTCCCAGAATTTTTCAGCCACTTCATCGCTATCTTTACAGTTACTAAAGTCAATTAGCACCCCTCTAGCTTGAAGTCTTTCTTGCATTAGTACAGCCAAAAATTCTTCGTGCTGTTCGGGGTCATACCCCTTTACTCTGGTAAAGTTATCAAAATAATGTTTCAAGATCAGTCGCATATCAATAAATTTACCCGTTTGCTCATGAACAAACGGCACATCAAGCCCACCTAGCTCTCTAAAATCTTCAAAATCTGTTTCTGATATTGTGACCCCTTCAGTTACAAGGTAGTTTTCTAGGTGAGACGCGGGACTGAGGAATATAGGCTGCGAGCTACCCCCAAGGAATTTGTTTATTAAATTCTCAACGAGCAACGAAAGTATAAGGTCTGTGTCTTCCCTAGAATCAATCGGGAGGCAACCATCATACCCTTCATGACTTAGCCGAATTGTCGACGGGGAAAGCCTCATGACAACCCCGAAATCGCTATCAACACCTCCTATATCAACTTTTGCCATAGCTAATGGTAAAACCGGCGTTAGTACGCTACTACTTGCTTTCGTCAAGAAGTCAAATTCCCTCTCAGCATCTTCTAACGGAAGAGCGCCAAGTACGATTGAGCCGACGCTTTGATCCATCTTCGTAAATTTACCTGCAGGATTTCCGGCACCTTTTATTTCTACAAAGTATTTTTCACCATTCAGGCTTGCTACTATCGGACCTGGATTACCCTCCCTACCGTATCCACCAAGAACACCTGTTCTAGAATGCTCAGGTACCTCAGGTTGATGCGTAAAGAATAGCAAGACCCCTCCTGAAGGTCTATCCTCGGCCAATGACATTGGCAATATAGTTTTTTGAATAAAAGCGCGCGTCAGACTATTAGGGCTCATTTGGTCAAAGGTATCACTTAAGCTCAATAATTCAACTTCTCTTAAAGAGGCGGGGGTATCAGTCACTACACGAAGGTTATCGTCTCGTTCATCTAAGCCTCTTACTGACTGCAGTGTGCCTTGTTGATTTGCACAGAACAGGATATCCTGACCCACTGCCATGCCTCCAACAAATCTTAAATCTCTCTCATCATTAGTTACAGCGCATTCAAGCTGCCTTTTTTCCATATCTAACCGTTGAGCAAGAATAACTGCAGGACACGACCTAGCAGCAAGTGAAGAACCATACATATTTACTATATTATAGCACTTTTTTGTAAATAGAGCATTTTATATGCTTGGTTTTATGTTTTTTGATAGGTATTTTTTGTAGGTTTTTTGGGGGGTGGGGGTTGTGCGATTGGGCTTCGGGTGTAATTAGTTTGGGTCGGTTTGGGGTTGATCTGGGGCGGGCTTGATTACAACTTCAACTAAGAGACCCATGCTTTGTGCAGTTCGTATTGTTCTTTCAAGATCAGGAAGTAACGCAGTTTGATAATCATCTGCAACAGTATCTAAAATTCCTAGATCTTGGGCTAGCGTTAGAAACCTTCCTTTTGCGTTTATTCTCAGTTCTTTGATTTGAGGGTCAACTTCTGAACTCATATCATCACTATCCGTCATCAAATTCATATTTGCAAGCATGAGGGGGATGGGGTTTGTTGTTCTACTGTTCATGCGAACGTTAGAATGTTATTTCTGTGATAGGTATTTGTTGTAGGGTTGCGTGATGACTTCGGCACTTTCGAGGCCGAATAGTTGTTCCATTTGATCGTGCTGCTCCGCGGGAAAATCGAGGATGACGGAGTGCAGCGAATCATTGATGATGTACAGGCCGACGACGCCGTCATCATACTCATAATCGATGTTTTGCATCTTAACTTCTTGGGTTTTTGTAAATCCGTTGCTGTTGAGCCACTTCATGCCCTCTTCTTGGGAATCAACGGCAATTCTCTCTTGCAGCGTGAATTTGCCGTTGTCTTCAATGAGGATGTGTATCTCCGATCTATCCTCATATACTACGAGCTTTGTAACATCATCAGTGTCTTGCACTCCGTAGAAGTGGTGCGTGACTGATTCAGATACTTTCTTTGCGCCACGCTCATGGAGGATTTTCATAACATCTTCAAATGATTCAACTCGATACTTCTTCTCTTGGTGCCTCATAACGTAAATCATAGCAGAATTAGAGGGCTGAAGGTATGAGGAGTAGGGGGTAGCTTCCCTAGCCTTCTTGACTGTCGCGCAAGGCATCTAGTATCGGCCTGAATCTGTTTTGGAGGAATCTTCTTCGTCCGAGTCTTGGTGACCCAAAGAATATATTACTCGGCACACAATGAAGTGCTATAAGTTCTTGAGCAATGTAGGTATGGAGAGGATCTACAACAACATATTGTGTATCGTCGCTGGTTTGAAAAAAGTCTTCAATCCGAGAAGATGCGAACGCGAGCCAACCCATTTTTTGATATGGAAGAGGAGGACTAAACATATTAAGAAACCTCTCTCTGCCTTGGCCACCGTTACCAATGAAAAAATGAGCTGCTACACGCGCTTCGGTCTGACCTTGGACAATAAATTCACCATTCTCACCTAGTTGCATGCATTTCTCCTCTTAGGCAATTACTATAGTCAGCACTAGCCGTTTTGCAAGCATGAGGGGTTTATATATTTCATCATTCTTACGTTCGTACGAACATTGGAATGTTATTTTTCTTCCAAGCCGGTGAATAGCGGGCTGTCTTCAATTCTTCCAGTGGTGAATATTGGCTCCAGGAGTTGCCAGCGAGCCTCAGAAGCTTGCCGAGCTTGTGCGCTGATCAGTGAGCGTAGTCGAGATTTCATAATCATGAATATTTCTTTTCCAGCAAACATTTCTCTAAGTGTTGCTTCAGGATGTGTGTAGTCTCTCCATATATCTTCAACAGCCTCATTAACTGCGCAGACCCATTGTGCCTTGAACTCTGAGCCAATCTCTTCATCCAAAACATTTGTAGCGCCTAACATAACCCGAACAAATTCATCTAGGGTTACCCTGACGCCGCTTGCGTGCGCGTCACGATCCATACAACGTATGGTTTGCTGATTTTCATAGCCCTCTTCTGAACGATCTGCTTCAGAAATTTGTTCTTGTATACTATCAGCAATCTCGTTCGCAGCACTCATGTCCGGCAATGCGTAGCCACTCATGACCACGTCGACAACACCACATAGCCTGTCAGCTTCAATTCCAAACTCCTCTTTCGCTTCATCATAAAAACGTCTTTTTCTTCCTAAAGAAAAGTTCTCGTACTCCATATAATTCTCAAAGTGTGTGGTGGAGTCTGCAATGTCATCATTCGTAATACCGAGCAAAGCTAGTGCCTGGCCAGGCTCAAGGTCGTACATATCCATTGCTTTTGTTGCATAGTCACCCCAAGTGCTGCGGACAATACCGTCGCCCATCATGGCTTCGAACTCTGGAGACTGCTCAACAGGAACAGTTCTTGCGACTCTTCCGCTTAAATGGCTGATTAGAGGGTTGTGATGTCTCGTCATAAAATTTAATTATTCTCTACAGATCTGTCATATGCAAGCATGAGGGGGATGGGTTTGTTGTTCTAATGTTCGTGCGAACGTTGGAGTGTTATTTTTTCTAGCCGTTGAAGTCGTGGATGAACCTTGTGAGTCCCAATGTTGCTATCGTCCCATTCGCAATAACAGTGCTGTATGCCGATTTTAGCCAGTCTACATATTCTCCAACACTCTCTGGGTCTGTGACGCCGAGCAGTCCTTCGAGGTAGTAAGTATAATCACTATTCACTTTTGCGAGTGTTGCCAGCGCTGATCGTGTTGTGTCATCCAGCAACCCAAGGTCAAACTTAAAATCATTCCCTGCTACCTCACGCCCTTCACATGCAGCGACTAACTGAGCTACTTTTCGTCCAATAGCTTTTGGCAGTTCCAGCCCCCGCTGCATTGCTGTGAGTGCTCGAGGGTCACCGTCACTATAAACTCTTGGCGCACCAGTAAACCCTCCCTGTTTGTAGACGGCATAGTTCAGTGCAACATCACGAATCGATTCGACGTCCCCAGCCGGCAAGGTGTCTGCAACCTCTATTGTAAGTTCGTCTGCCTTTCCTCTTAATCCTGCTTCATCTCGAAAAGCCTCTCTTAAATGCCAGCAAAAAAGTATGTCATACATGCGTTGCTTTCTCGCCCGTAGAGGCTCATTGGCTGGCCAAATATTAGCCTCAATTTTCACTGACGTCTCACTACCAATCTGATCAAACTCTGCGTGTACAGCATCTACTACTTCAGGGACCTCGTTTATATCATTACATTCATGCACCACCACAACATCTAAATCGCTGCGCAGATTGCTGAGGCCATCCATGACTGACCCATGCGTAAGTACGGTTGATACTGCTGGCAAACGAGGGGTCCGTTCTAACACCATTTCTGCGGCTTGAATGTGCGCACCATCTCGAGGTATAGCCCCGTTTAATAGCTCAATACCGGAATAGACAACTCCCATAGGTAAGATGAATATATCTTAAATAGACCTTAAATAAAATTGCATGTGCTTATTGTAATCCCAGCAAGATTACAACATGAGGGGTTTGCTACCTCTGGCGTTCAGGAATAGATGGGTCTGAATCAAAAATAAAGCCAACACCTCGAACAGTTCTTACAGGGTCTTCAAGCCCGAGCTCTCTAAGCTTTTTAGCCACATTGCCACGGTGAGTGTCCACATAACTTGATGATGCGACGCTACTACCCATCAACTCTGTGAGAATAGTTTCTCTACTCATAACTTCATTAGCCCTTGATGCAAGCGTTGTATAAATCCCAAACTCAGTACGAGTAAAGCCTACCGGCTGACCGTCTGTATGCACGCTATGCGAAGACATATCAAACGTCAGTGGATATGCAGGAAAATCGAGCAACGCTCCGCTGTTATCAAGTGTAACTGCGTACTCTTCAAAAGGATGCAGGTCTCTTAACAAAAGTCGTAGCTCTCGGCCAGTAGCCGTACGCGGAATTTCAATGGTTCGTAAGGTATCACCCATAATGCAAATATTACCGTTATAGTCATTGTGACGCAAGCATGAGGGGAATGGAGTTTGTTGTTCTACTGTTCGTGCGAATGTTGGAATGTTTTTATAGGGTTTCGGGCCGAGGCCGGATTTGCCTGGGTGCGAGCGCAAACTGCGCTGCACTATTCCACCCCAGCTCAGGCTGCTCGCTCTGGGGCGTCTTGAAGCCGACCGGATTGGTGCTAAAGCACCGGCTTTTGCTCGCACGAAAATAAAATGCCTTTGGCGCTTTCTTTTCTTTAGCTCACAAAACGACCCGGCGACCCTTGCGGGTCAACCGCCGGTTCAAATGCAGACGAAGTCTGCCCAAGAAAAAAGCCCCATGCTATGCATGAGACTTTTATCTTGGCGGGCCCGACCGGATTTGAACCGGCGATCTCCTCCGTGACAGGGAGGCATGTTAGGCCACTACACCACGAGCCCGCGTAAGAGAAGATTGTACAAGAAACCGCCCCTGTTTACAAGAAGCGGGTGACTGAAAATGTGTTTCAAGCTTGGATAATTTTATATATTATGTTATAATATACTTTATGTCCTACAGCATTGTGCCCATAGAGCCAGATGATACTACTCGTTTTGAGATGGGAGTAGTTATGGAACGAGCCAATGCTGCACGTGATGGACTTACACCCCTCCCAAATACCCCAAGTGAAAAAGTCCAAAATGAGATAGACCGTAAAATCTCTACTCCTGATTCATGGACTTTTGCTGCCATAGATCAATCTAAAATCGGAAACACATTACTCGGTTTTGCTACAGGTTATCATTCGAAGCATTCTAGTTTACCCACCTCAAATATGGATACTGAATATTTAGCTCTCCTAATGGTTGATCCTCTCCACTGGCGAAGAGGTGTCGCACGAGCACTAGTGAAAAAAACTCTGGAACACTGCTCAGTCTTAGGGAGAAACGAACTACGGCTTTGGACAGCACGCGACAACAACCTAGGGCCACAAAGCTTTTATGAGAACATGGGATTCAGCCTCACTGGCGCTACAAGGCTACCCGACACAAACGACGCAGCAGTTGAGTTTCTTCTAGAACTATAGCACTACAGAGAAATATACAGCCGATACGGTTGTTGTTCTTTACGATCATTAAGGATATCACCGAGGTCATTGAGACGAATAATGATATGTGCACCTTCACGGCCACCGCTCTTCTCGCCGTTGTTCTGGACGATTTCTAGTGCATAGCCGGTGTCATATGGCACGACTTGCACGTCAGAGTATTGACCCTCTGGGAGACGGAACAATGTATCCACGGTCTGCTGTGACACGTTCCGGTTCGTCGCATCGACAACTCCGAACAAGCCACCATTTTCGGCAGTCGCTTCTTCCTCTGAATACGCTTTCGCGACATCGGCAAACGACTTCCCTGCTTCGAGCTCTGCCAAAGCCGCTCGCGCTTTCTCGTTCGCTTCTTCATCGAGTGCTCGCGCGACGTTTTGTCTCAACAGCTCATTCCGCAGACTACGACGAAAATCGTCGACCGACCAGTTCCAATAATTACGCAGCACGTCCTCGAATACATCATCATTGCTGCCGAGCCGGTTTTGCTCACGTGCGATTCGTATCTGATTATCAACCTCTTCATCGCTCACACTGACACCGTTTTCCTCGGCCAGCTGCTTGATGTACGCCAAATCAATCACATTGTTCAGTGCCCGCTGCTTGTAATCTGCCAGCTGCGCCTGCCCTGATTCGGTTTCAAAGCTCAGCTCCTGCTGCGTCTCATAATAGTGAATGTAGTGACGAAGCTCATACAAATAGTTTTCATAGGCGATAAATGTGTTCCCCGTCCGCGCAACTGGGAATGGCACAACTTTCGTCACCTGGTACATGAACGCCGACGTCGTCTGACTACGGTACAGCAGCAGCACACTGACTGTCGTAAATATCAGCACCGTTGCAATCACGAGTGAAATGGTCAACAAGACGATGCGGTGTTTTGAGTGCTGCAGTGGATAGATATACCGACGTGCACCACTCAGCACCTCTTCGCGATGCTCAGCCACGTTCTCATTAGTAATACGCGGCACTTTCGGGTCTTCGACTTTTGCGAGCTTATTCTCACGCCGCTTATCATGTAGTTCTTTGATCTTTTTCTTAACCATTTAGTCTTGTTTCTCTGTTAGTGGATGATCATTAGAGGTGTGGGTCGCTATGCCACGTTCACGCAGCAGACCAAGCAACTCATGCTGCACCTTCCCCGGTTTATGAACGTTATGGATGGTCAGATTTCCGGCAAATGTCTGCACTGATAGTGTACCAAAACCAAGCAGTGTTTCCTGAATCCCCGTCACTTCATAATTCACCATTTGTATCTGGTTCAGCGCTAGATCAATCACCTTCTTGTTAAAAAACCCTTTTTGCGTCACCTGAATAAACCGCTGATCAGTCACGATATAGACGCTGAAGTACCAATAGATCCAGCTCGGCAACCAGAGCAGTAACCCAAGCACCACCCCAGCCCCCAAACCAAGGTAGAAGTGATTCAGCGTCGCATCAGGCAAATAGGACGGTATCGTGCCCAGCAGCAAAGCGATCATAAACAGAATCAGCCCCTTACGCATCACCACCGGATGCTTGCGAAAGACGTAGAGCACTTCCTCTCCATCATATTGACCCTTAAACTCAGCCATAAGAAGTATTTTACCTCAGAAGTACTATTAAAAGTAGTGATCCTAGATAGATGCCGTCAAGGATACAAACCCTGCAAGCACAAATATGAGAACTAAAGTTACATAGTAGACAACATTAACAATGATCCAGTGCTTGAAAGTAAAATAGTAATGTAGTAGAAGTTGCACAGGAATAACCATAGACACGCCAATCAGCTCGAAGCCCGCTCTAGGATTAGCAGGAGTAGGTGAGTTCTTGAAACCACCATTTGGCTCTGAGGTAAATGTTTCGATCAATGCTAGGATTACGAAAAATGTCACCAATACAGTGAAGAAAATCTTCACGTACGTTATATCGGGTTTGATATTATTGTTTTTACTCATGATTTTGGTGATCCGGGTAGGAATCGAACCTACAACCTTCTCCTTAGGACGGAGCTATTCTATCCGTTGAACTACCGGACCACAAAGTACCAATAGGATACTAGAAAATAATCCAAAACAGAACCTTCTAACATTCGTGCGAACATTAGAATGTCATTTTGTATCTATGTAGCGCTGCAATTCTTCGACGTCTTTCACGCAGTAGCTCGCTAAATTCAAATTGTCCATTTCTTCCAGCGTGTACCACCCGAACCCTGCAAGTTTGTGCCGCTCTAGAACAATCTCTTCGGGGTTCTCTAACTCACCTAGAAACACTTTTGTATGCCAGACCACACCGTCACTATCAGTAACCTCTTTCACTTCGTAGATAAGGTCGACAAGCTTTACCGTGCCGCCACTGCGGGTTTTAAAAGGCTTGCCATCCTCCCCAAGCATGGTTCCGAAGGTGCAATGCAACAGATCGACGTCCTCCGGCACCCAGTCGGCCGCCCTCGCTGTCGCGAAAACCTGCTTCATATGCAGAGCCTGCCTGGCATCGCTGAAATATACGCAGCGATTTACCTTTAGCTCGTCAACGCGATATCTCAGCGCCGCCAGATCAGTAGTGCCATAGAGGTAGCCACCATCCGATTTCTGAACCATTAACGGCAGCGGATTACCCTCTCCATCTGCTACGGAATCCAGGTAGACCAGCTTGGCGCCCTGATCCTCGCGAGCCAGGCCGAGCTTTACCAGATCCTTCAC
>JAUHWW010000024.1 GCA_030427365.1 bacterium
TTACAACAATGAGCTGGCTAATGAGCTCGGTAATGCCGTCTCACGCGTCGCCGGCATGATAAAGCGCTACCAGGACGGCGTTATCGGCGACATCCCAGAAGCCGAGCATGATAGTAGCCGCTACTATGAAGCACTGGATCAATGTCGATTCGATAAAGCGTTAGAGTCGGTCTGGGAGCAAGTTCGTGGGCTGAACCAGTATATAGAAGAAGAAAAGCCGTGGGAGCTCGCCAAAGAAGACGACCCTGAGCACTTAAGGGAAGTATTGGCCGCTGCTTGCGCAGATTTACTAGAAATCGCTGAGATGCTTGGTCCTTTTATGCCCGATACATCGAGAAAGATTACTAGCGTTTTTGCAGAAGGCATTATACGAGAATTAGACGGCCCACTGTTTCCGCGGGCTGAATAAAACGTCATGCAGATCATTGATACGCATTGTCACATCCATGATCCTGAGTTTAGCGAGAAGTATGATCAAACCCCGGATGAGCTCATTGCAAGCGCTCGCAAGGCTGGCGTTGAGCAATTAATCTGCGTCGGAACAGATGTAAAAAGCAGCCAGCAAGCCGTCTCGTTCTGCAAGACTCGAGATAATTGCTATGCCTCAGTCGCCCTGCATCCGCATGAGGCAGCAGACATGACAGAAGATGAAATTGATAGCGACATGAAGCAGCTGGAGGAGCTTGCTGCAGACGGAAGCATTGTCGCAATTGGCGAGTGCGGCCTGGACTACTATTACCATGACGATGAGCAAACACGCCAGCGTCAGCACTATATGCTTACGCAGCACATCGCGCTAGCAGAAAAGTATCAGTTGCCACTCATTTTTCATGTACGTGATCAAAAACTGGTAAAAAAAGGCGAAAAAACGGCCTTTGATGACTTTTTTTCAATCCTTGACCGGTCGGATACTGCTGGTGGAGTGGTGCATAGTTTTTCGTCAACGCCAGAGGTGTTAGAGCGTATTATTTCGCGTGGATTATACGTCGGGTTGAATGGTATAATGACGTTCTCAAAAGACGAAAAGCAGCTGGAGGCAGCCCGCCTTGCGTCCGTAGAGCAGGTTATACTCGAAACAGATGCGCCTTTCTTGACGCCGAAGCCGTTTCGTGGTAAAATGTGTAAGCCTGAGCATATTGTGCTCACAGCAGAGTTTTTAGCAGAACTAAGAGGAGAAAGTCTTGAGGAGTTCGCGAGGTATACCACCCGCAACGCCCACAAGCTGTTTGGGATATAAATGTCACTAGTAGACGAAGTTTTACGAGCATTCACAGGTAAGTCACCAGAAATAGCCCCCGTTCCGAAAGCGGAGGCGTTTTTAGCTAATCCTGAGGTGCAATTCCCGCGTAGAAGCCAACTACTAGAGGTGGCAGGAGCGAACCTAACAGATGCTTACATGAGAATGCAAGATGATGCAGCGGATCACGCAGCAGCTGGCGCGAGATTTTCTCTTAATGGTAATTACTTAAATGGGGGTGCGGTTCAAGTGGATCAGTCTGTACTTGAAGAACAGGTTGACGCAGATACTGTTCATGCAATGACGACCGGAAACTACCTCGCGCCATTCAGCACAGATCTAGCCGATACATCTCACCTCGATAGGATGATCAACGATGACGAGAAGGATGACCTCCCACCGGTAGAAAAATCTTTAGACACTACGACAACTCCAACGATGAAAGAAGAACCAACGGTTCCATCAGCCGATGATGCACTCGCCCGTGCACTCGCCGCAGCGCACACAAATATTGTTAGCGCATCGCATTATGCTCCAGAAAATATCGGATAGAACCAATGAACATTATTACGCAGTTCTTCAAAAATAACCCCTCAAGGCAGAAAACAGCTGCTCAGCTCGATCATGATTTGATGACGTTTGAAGCAAAGGTTAATGAAGAGTTATTTGGACCGCAGCCGCAAGGCGGCAAACGAGAGTTTTTCTGCTTAGATGAGCATACGTGGATTTGGTACGAAGAGTGGATCGATGATGCTGGAGATAAGCATCAGGTAACTACTCGATATATTGTGAGACCAAAGGAAATTGTCAAATCACAAAACGGTGGAGCCTACCATCGTTTGACACTTGATGAAGCAGAGAATTTCAAGCACGCGGTAGATAGTTATATTGCCACTTCGCAAAAAGAAATTTATCAGAAATTTGCAGCAGCTCACCAAAACTAACATACTTGCTTTGTATGATGAGTGAGAACATTTATCTCGATTACGCCGCAGCAACTCCGGTCGATGAAGCGGTGTTTGCGGCGATGCAGCCGTATTTTACGATAGAGTTTGGCAATCCTTCGGCGATTCACAGCGCTGGAAGGGCGGCGCACGCAGCGCTTGAAGCGGCTCGTGAATCAGTTGCTCGATCGATTGGTGCTCGCTCATCTGAGATTATTTTTACGGCAGGCGGCACCGAGTCGATCAACCTCGCTGTTGAAGGCGTCATGGCGGCAGGCGGAGAGGTGATTATCTCTGCCATCGAACATGATGCAGTGAGACAGGCTGCAGCTAAGCACGAGACGAGCATTTGTCCGGTCGACAGCAATGGAATAATTAATGTACAGAAGCTACAGCAGCTTATCACATCAAAAACGCGTCTTATCTCTGTTATTCATGCGAGTAACGAGATCGGCACTATACAGCCGATACGTGATATTCGAGCACTCATTGACACAGAAAATGGCAAGCGGCGAGAAGCAGGAAACGACTCGCCACTTCTTCTACACATCGATGCCAGCCAGTCGCCGAACTACCTCGATGTGCACGTCGGCAGACTGGGCGTTGACCTCATGACGCTCAACGGCGGCAAAATCTATGGACCGAAGCAATCTGGCATATTGTATGTGAAAGCAGGCACCGTACTTGCACCGCAGATTGTTGGTGGCGGGCAAGAGCATGGCCTGAGAAGCGGCACGGAAAATGTGGCCTTTGCGGTCGGGTTTGCTAAGGCGCTCGAGATCGCAAGCGCAATGAGAAAGGATGAAGCTCGAAGAGTTGACGAGTTGAAAACGTTCTTTATTTGCGAGCTCGAAGAGCAATTTGGCGGCAGTATTAACGGTCACAAAACGCAGCGGCTGGCTAGCAACGTGAGCGTGACATTTCCGGGCAGCGATAACGAGCGGGTGTTATTTGCGCTCGATGAACGAGGCGTGATGGCGGCTGCTGGTTCGGCGTGCAGCGCAAGTAGCGATGAACCGTCGCACGTCCTGCGAGCGATTGGCCTTAGTACTGAAGACGCGCAGAGTACCATTCGATTCTCTTTAGGCCGTGCAACGACCGAAGAACAGCTCAAGAAGACGCTGCAGCATCTCCGAGATGCTTTACAAGCATAAAACCTAGCATGCAGTAAGCAAAAGCGCTATACTTATTCTTAGAGGGCAACAGGGCACCGCTGCGCGCGTTTTGCAAGGGCAGTGCACTTGTCCAAGCAAAGCAAGCCTCATGCGAAAACTAACATCTAAATTCTCAAGAAAAAAACTTATCTCGGCTTTCGGCCTAGTGCTTTTAGTCGTGGCCGCTCACATAGGACCGGTGTCGGCGCAAACAGTCACACAAGGCTACAACAGTGATAAAACGCTGCAGCGCGCCACTATCGTTTCTTTGGCTGAAAACGACTCGCTCAAAGTGGAGCCAGCGACACTTGATAATGTCGATCGTCTGCATGGCGTCGTTGTTGACAGGGGTGATGCAACATTCCTGCTTACCGCTGAAGAAGAGCAAGTCCTTGTGAGCACTAACGGTCGTTTCGAGGCACTCGTTAGTAATGAAAACGGTTCAATTGAGCCGGGTGATTTCATAACCATTTCCCGCGTGGCAGGTATCGGTATGCGCGCCAGTGAAAACGAGCCAACACTTATCGGTAAAGCAACCAGTGGGTTTAACGGTGAAGAGGGTGTGCTGAGTACGACCGACATCACGGTTGGCGGCGAGACGCAAAAAGTTGCTATTGGTCGCATAAAGATTGATATCGGTGTATCTGGAAATCCGCTTTATAAGCCAACTAAAGCCAATGTGCCGGGATTTTTGGAAAAACTAGCCGAGAATATCGCCCAAAAACCAGTTAGCCCGTCGCGCATTTATCTCGCGATGTTCGTATTTTTCGCATCTGGAGTCGTTGCTGGTGTTCTTCTGTATTCAGGTATTCGCAGCAGTGTTATCTCTGTCGGCCGAAACCCACTGAGCAAAAAGTCTATCACCAAAAGCCTGATGCAGATTATTTTGACAGCGGTAATCATTTTGCTACTGGGCATTTTTGGCGTATATTTGTTACTGAGAATATAAGCGTAAGCGAAAAGAGGTGGGAGCACTCTTGTCTAAAATCAAAATCATATGAGCTTGACGATTCTACTACTGGTTCTGGTGGGTATTGCCGCTATATCTGGCGGTATCATTTTTGCGTTGCTACGTGGTGGTTCATCACCGAATGCGCCCCACAAGAAGAAAAAGGGTAAGAATGTAAAGGGCAATGCGATAGAAGATATTGCGGAGGCCGCAAAAGACGACGTTGAACGTGTGTTTAATGATGACTTTCGTGAAGAACTCCGGAACAGGGGTCGACTGCACTTTGAGAAAATTATCAGCGAAAACGCTATGTTCTTGCAGCAGGACCTCCGACTTACGACCTCAGAGCTGAACGAATTTATGAAAGATGAAATTACCCGCACGCTAAAGGACGAATTCAAAAAGTACGAAGAATCCATTAATGATGCAAAACAGCTCGCGATCGACTCGATTCAGCAGACGCAAAATACGATCGAGCAGCAGCGCAAAGCATTGACGCAGCAATTATCGGAACAGTTAACGACCGAGAAACAACACAGCCTGCAGCGATTTGAAGCGCATATGGCAGATATTGTGAATCACTACGTTCTGGAAGCGGTAGGCGAGCAGATTGACATGAGCGAGCAGCTCGATTTCATCATTGGCCAGCTTGAGAGAAATAAAGATGCGATTATTCGCGACGTACAAGACGGTGCATAGAGGGGTTGCTGGTAGAGCACAATGGAAGAGCAAGCACCAAAACCACGAACGCAGCAGCATACGTCAACTGTCCAGCTGCCAAATAGCGTTGTATCACCGATGGAAGTGGCGCGTTTGCTCCGCGAGATAGAGCAGATTGATGATTTTTTCAACCAAGAAGCCCTTCGTCAGAGCGGCACCCCAACAAACATGCCCGCCAATAGCCGGCTTATGGAGTCGCTGGTTCAGAATAATCAGATGAACTTGCTCGATGCGACGCATCGCCAAGCATTGATTCAGTTTTTGCGTGAGACTGATGCGCATGCGCCGGTTGTGCACATGAGTTTTAGCGTCGATCCGCCAGGCAAACTCACCCAGCAGCTCGCGATGTGGCTACGCAAGAATATCGACGAGCATATGCTTATTACGATTGGGCTGCAGCCGAATATTGGCGCTGGCTGCGTGCTGCGCACAACAAACAAGATATTTGACCTCAGTTTGCGCGAATTTTTCACCGAAAAGAGGCAGATTTTTATTGATCGATTGCACGTCGCGTTGACTGAGCAAGAACCAGGTACGGCTGGGCCGCCGCAGCCGGAAGGGGTGACGGCATGACAACGACTGCGACAGGCAATCAGCACTTCGATAAGTTAGTAGAAACCGGTAAGCCGGTTGGTGAAGTAATTGGTGTTGAGAAATTCATCGTCAAAATCAAAGGATTGCAGCCGTGCCGCGTTCACTCACTCGTCATGTTCGAAGACGGATCCAAAGGGTTTGTGCATCAGGTGTTGAAGGAACTAGTCGTTGTCTTGCACCTTGGTGAGGTTGAGTTAAAACTTGGCATGATTGCCGTGTTGCAGCACGAGGAGCTCGTTAGTAAGGTCGGCAAGGATTTCGTGGGACGCGTGATTGATGTGACCGGAAATCCGCTCGACGGCAAAGGGCCAATTGCGGCAGACTCTGTGCGACCTGTCTTTAACCCAGCGCCGCCGCTCTATGCCCGTAAACTGCTTGATACTCAGCTTGAAAGTGGTGTCACGGCACTTGACGCATTATTCCCAGTGGTGCGAGGTCAACGTATGGCGATGCTCGGCGACAGCAAATCTGGTAAAAGCACCTTGGCGACGCAAATGGTGATCAATCAGAAAAACACAGACCAAATCGTGGTCTATGTGCTGATAGCGAAACGACGAACCGACATCGACACTCTGCTTTCTCGGCTACAAGAAGCAGGCTCGCTTGAGAAGGCAATTGTCGTCGTGTCGACCATGTTTGAGTCGTTGATTATGAGTTATATCGCACCATATGTTGGTTGCGCAATGGCGGAGTATTTGTGGGAGGATCTCGGGCAAGATACGATTATCATTTATGACGATTTGACCTCACACGCCCAGGCTCATCGTGAAGTTGCCTTGCTCTCAGGCGTTAGTCCCGGACGTGACTCATATCCGGGTGATATGTTCTATGCGCATTCTAGTTTGCTGGAGCGCGCTGGCCGTTTAGAGAAAAATAGCGCGCACCTTACTGCCATTCCACTTGTGAATGCAGCAGGAGGCGATATTACCGCCTACTTGCCGACAAACATCATGTCAATCACCGATGGTCAGTGGATTTTGGATATGGACATTTTCCGTAACGGTATTCGCCCTGCGGTCAACATGGGCTTGAGCGTGACGCGTGTTGGTGGCGTTGGTCACAACAAACGACAGAAGGCCTTAGCCGCTCAAACGCTAAAAATGCTCGCCGATTACCGACAGTCGGAAGAGTTCTCTCACTTCGGTTCGGAACTTGCAGTTGAAGCGAAGCGTGCGCTCGAGACAGGTAAACGGGTATTTGAGCTCCTGACGCAAGGTCCGACGGATGTATATTCGTTTATGTCGCAGCAGTTGATGCTTGATATCGTGCTGAATGTTGAGGATGGCGTGACCATAGATGTAAATCAACTGATGCTACACGTGAATGAGATAGCGGCAGCTATGACAGAAGATACCGATGAGGCCTATGAAAAAGCGAAAGCCGAATTGCTCGCAAAAGCAACAATCGAGCTAAAGGGCGCACCAAAAAAAGAAGAGAAAAAAGACGAAGACGAAGCTGAAGCGCCAGCTGATGGTAAGACCGAAGACGCCGCACCTGAAGATGCAAAAGAAAAGAAATCCGACGGCGAGACGGAAGAAAAACCAGCAACTGATGGCAAACCTGAAGAGCCAACGAAAGAGTCTGAAGCAGCCAAAGAAGCTGACGGGGCAGGCACTGCTGAGACTGACAAGAAACCAGAAGAATCAAATGAGCCTGAGGCAAAAGCTGAAGATAAGCCAGCTGAAACGAAAGACAGAGAGGATAAGAAGTAATGCGCCAGCCAAACGATATCCAGCGCGACGAAAAATCCATTGGGACGCTTGTAGAGCTAACTGGCGTGTTTGAAGGTATCGCGAGTATGCGTATTGCCCAGATTAAGAACCAGGTGCTCCAAGCAACAGCGTTCTTTAATGATCTCTGGGAAATTTATTCACAATTGCGCGTCGATAACCTATTTCGCTTTGGTCGTAGCCAAGATTCTGACAAGGTGCTCAACAAAGACCTCTATATTCTCATCACCGCTGAAGGTGGGTTCAGTGGTGACATCGACCAGCGTCTGGTGAAGGTGATGCAGCAAACCTATGACAAAGACAAGCACGACATCGTGGTGATTGGTCACCACGGCGCCATGCAGCTCGCTCAGCAGGGCATTTCGTTCAAGAAATACTTTAAACTGCCGACAAAAGACAAGAACATTAACGTCTCGCCGATTATTCAGTACGTGCAGCAGTACCAAAAGACGACCGTGTTTTATCAAGAATATGTCTCCTTGATGGTGCAGGATGTGAAACGTATTGAGCTCTCCGCCGCCGTGCAAGAACAGGGGAAAGTCAGTGATGGTCAGGAGAAGAAAGAGATCATTACTGCCGAGAATACTATATTTGAGCCGAGTGTGTACAGCGTGATCGATCACTTGGAGCGCTCGATGCTGCAGATTGCGATGAGTCAGTTGATTCTTGACTCTAAGCTAGCACAATACGCGAGCCGTTTTCGTGCTATGACCGCTTCGCATGAAAAAGCCGAAGAAACAAAAGGCGAATTGCGCCTAGAGTATAACCGCGCCAAGCGTGCGATAAAGGATCAGCGCCTCAAAGAGATTATTAACGGTCTCAGAAAGGCGAAGGTGGCTGCGTAATGAGTGTTGGACATGTCATATCGATCAAAGATTTGGTTGTCCTTGTGCAGTTCGAGGAAGAGCCGCCGCGTATTCACGAGGTTATTGCTGTCGATAATGGATATGATACGCGCTTGCTGGTTGACCACCTCGAGCCAGGCGGCATTGCCTTTTGCTTGAACGTGCGTAGTGATCGCAAGATTGAGAAAGGTATGGCGGTGAAAACGACCGGGACGGGTATCGAAATACCTGTTGGAGATGCGACAATTGGACGCATTCTCGATCCGCTTGGTGACCCACTTGATGGGGCAGAGCAAATTACTGGCGAAGGGGTTCCGCGCAAGGATATTTTGAAGTTGCCACCACGCAGTACTGACTTTAGCGTTCGTAAACCCGAGATTTTGGAAACCGGTATCAAGGTTATCGACTTCTTTACGCCGTTCGTAAAAGGACGCAAGATCGGTATTATCGGTGGTGCTGGTGTCGGTAAGACCGTGCTTACCATGGAGCTTATCAATAACATCGCCCAGACGGGCGGCGGACTGTCATTTTTCGCTGGTATCGGTGAGCGTATTCGTGAGGGTCATGAACTGTGGGATACTTTGCGCGAAAACGACCTGCTGAAAAATACCTGCATGTTCTTCGGGCAGATGAACGAAAACCCAGTGCAGCGTGCCTTAATTGGTATTAGCGCTGTTGCAGGTGCCGAATATTTTCGTGATGAGCAGGGCAAAGATATCTTGTTCTTCGCAGACAACATGTACCGATTCGTGCAGGCCTCAAACGAGCTCTCAACCATCCTTGATCAAGTGCCGAACGAAGGTGGTTATGAGCCGACAATTTTCTCCGACGTAAAGGTGTTGCAGGATCGATTAAGCTCGAACGAAAAGGGCTCGATTACCTCGGTACAAACCATCTACGTGCCAGCTGATGACCTTTCCGACCCAGCTGTGCAGATGATCCAGCATGAGCTTGATTCAACCATCGTGCTTAGTCGTAAGATCGCAGAGCAGGGTATTCGTCCAGCTGTCGACCTCAACCAAACCTCATCAAGTTTGCTTACGCCAGAAATTGTTGGTGACAGACACTACAACTTGAGCGTGCAGGTCATGGCGCTGCTGCAGAAATACGAGAGTTTGCGCGGCATTATCGCGATTATCGGTGAGAACGAGCTTTCTGCTGCTGACCGTGCTGACTATGCAAAGGCAAAAAAGTTGATCAAGAACTTTACACAGAATATGAATGTTATGACCAAGCATAATGGCGTCGAGGGTGAATTCTATACCCGTGACCAGACACTGCAATCAATTGAAGAGATAATCGTGTAATGGCGAAGCGGCAAGACGCATCAACCGGTAATATGGTCGATGACGACAGCTCAGAGAAGAAAAAGCTTGATCCAACCATGATGGAGATCAAGGTGTATTCTCCGTACCAAACGTACTTTGACGAGCAGGCATACAGTATCAGTGCTATTAATGACACGGGGCCATTCGATATTCTCAAAGGTCACCACCGCTTTATTACCCTGCTTAACCCGTGCGAAATGGAGATACGTACGCCAAAAGGCGAAGAGAAAATCAAAATTTCTCGCGGCGTTATGTATGTGAAAGAAGATAAAGTGACTGTCTTCTTGGACGTGTAGCTTCCTCGAGGTTTAGATCTCTAGATTTTTACACTCTATAGCCCTAGCGCGAGCGTGCACACGATCGACAGGTAGCTTTTAGTTTGGACTAATCAATGACAATGTAATCGAAGCTAATTGAGCCAGCAGGCAAGGGAGACGCAGTATTAGAGATTGTGAAGCCGTTATTTGTTCTGCTACTGAGGTAGAACCTGCCTGAACTTACAATCGACGGATTGTTAGATACCGGGGTAAAGACGACGTGTGGATTACCTGAAAAGGTTGAGGTAAAGGTGACTGTCGCTAGTGTTCCAGCGCCCGCACCTGAGCCAATATTGACCGTCACCGTGCCCGCTGTGTCTGTGCCACTGATTGTGACTGTACCGCCTGATCCGGTTGCGCCGCCGCGAGCAACACCTGGCGTTCCACCACCGGCGTCAATATGGCGATTAAACGTCAGGTCGCCGTTTAGCTGAATCGCATCGAGGACAATCGAAGGCGCTGATATCGTTCCTCCAAAGCTTGCCGCTCCTGAAACTGACAAATTATTTTCGACACTCAGTACGCCTTGTACACTTGTATCGCCAGCAATTGACAGACTGTTGACTTGGACTTCATCGAACTGGCTGGTGCCAGACACAGTGATGCCCGGCAGGTTGAGCTCACCACCGACTTTAATTGGTCCTGCAACGTCAAGACCATCGCGCACGAGTACTTTCCCATTGAACACAGCGTTTGATTCAATCGTGAGCAGTTGTTTTGGATCACCAACAGTTGCTTCATTACTCGTCAGGTCGTCTATCGCTTCTTGGGTAAGTTCTTCAGTCTGAATTTCATCAATTGATTGTTGTTGCCTGCTGCCGGTATTAACAGCAATTGCGACAATAATTCCTGCAATAACAAGCAGCAAAATGAAAGCAAGTAAGTAGACGTTTAGTCGTGCAACCAGACCACTGATTAGACCGCCGATACCTTTTTTGCCACCTGCCGGCCCTTTATTCCCTTTACCGTCAGGTGTTGCGGTGACTTCGGTGTCTTTGTCTTCCAGCGTTTCCAATGCATTACTACCCTCATTGGGGTTTGACGTTGCATCGGTACTTTCTGGTTGTTTTTCTTCTTCTTTGTCGTCTGCCATTTCCACCTTACCTGGCAAGCATAAGCATAGTAATGTTTAAAGTGTATCTCATATCAGGAAAAAAGTCACTCCAGAAAGAGTACGTTAGTTGCATGCTTATAAAGCTTATGTAATACTAATACTGAAAGATTCTAATACAAACATGGCGTACCATAAAGATCAAAATCTTCACAAGAGACAAAGTCGTAGTCGAAAAATTGTTCTCGGTTCGTTCTCCATGCTTTTTGTTCTACTTATCGGTGCTGGCGTGATATTTGTTGACCACTTAACAAGTAAGTCTGAAACTGTGCGTGACATTGGCACAGGTGTACAAGCAAAGGTCGAATCGTCAACTATCAATATTTTTCGTACTCCTTATTTCCAGTTCCAGGCTCCTCGGCAGTGGAGGGAAATAACCGAAGAAACCACCAACAATCGTTTTGTGTATCGTGGCTTCAGGGATAATCTGGTTGAGCATCAGTTTATTGTAGAGGTTGATAACACCGAAGATGAAGTGCATATAACCAAAGATGTGACGAGAGCATATCCCTTTACGGTCGAGGGAGGTCGAATCAAGCCAATCGCCGACATCTCAGATCATTGTGGCAAGCTAAAAGAAAATATTAAGAACGTTCCGCAGCGCATGGAGTATGAAGGCACAACCTTTAACTGTGTTCCTGATGGAGCTTCATACATCGTGTCGCTTACTGAAAGTGGGGGGTCTGAGAAATTCCAGCATATTGGTCAAGACGGAGTCAGCCGAACGTTTAGAATTACTTACCAGAACTCTGCCTTTACGCCGAGCGGCTCATCGCTACGTGCAATTGTTCAGTCAATGCTGTTACTGTAAGTTCCTCCGCAATAATGCTATTATTTGAGTAGATTAAGCTTATGCAAAAAGAGACAATATATCGTAAACTCACGTTGCTTCTCGTGTATTGCGTTTCATTTACGTTGGTATTGAGCGCAAATGTAAGTGCGCAAGTTCCTAATTCTCCTAACTATCAAGTGCCGCAAAGTTCTTTTAGTAGCGGAGGAGATATAAATGCACAATCAGCAGGGTTCCGTGCGAACGCGTCAATTGGCGAGCTCGGGGTTGGTACAGCCGATAGCTTTTCTTATTCTGCCCAAGCCGGCCTCATCACGCCAGAAGAAGAGTTCTTGGAGCTGGTAGTTCAGACATCAGCAGTCGACCTTGGCGTTCTACAATCCGATACAACAGCGGTAGGTTCAGGCGACTTTTATGTACGAACCTATATTAACGGAGCGTATGTCGTCCAAACACTCAGCCCTACACTCACTAGTGAGAACGGCGACACTATTGATCCGATTACAACCGCTGCCGCTTCTTCCGTCGGCACTAATCAGTTCGGTATTAACCTCGTTGAAAATAATTGTCCTGTAGCACCATCGACCGATACGCCGTGTGTTGGAACATTTGGCGTCGATCCTGCACCGTCACCCTCAACAGCATTTGCCAACGGTGAGGCTGCTACTGGCTATGACACCCAAGACCTTTATCAGTACAACCAAGATGATGTGATAGCCCAATCAGGAGCGGTCGGTGAGGCCTGGGGTCGAACCAATTTTACAGTCAGCTATATTGTGAACATTAGTAGTGTGGCTCCTGCAGGCCGTTATCAAGCAGATCATGACATTGTCGTCGTTTCAACGTTCTAGTGTGGATAACTATCCTGTTACCGGTTGCGCTTAGCGTGGATTGATGTATCATATAAAGTGCACTAACTTAAAACAAAAACACAATTAAACAAAGGAGAAGCGTATGAAAATACGTCAATTGCGTGCAGCTACTGCTATTCGCAAATCAACCTTGCTAGCCGAAGCTGCGGTCCTTGCTCTAATTGGTATTGCACCATTTTTAGCAAGCTCGTTTGCCTCGGCAGCTCCAGCGCTCAGCGAGCGTGAGCTGCAAGCATCATCTGCTGTGCCAGATGACACGGGTGTCACCCTTACATGGGTCTTTGACACTCCAGATCTCGGCGGTGCAACCAATGTCGATCATATCGAGATTGAGTTCTGCGATACACCGCTTGGGGCATGTACCACCGAGGAAGGTGATACAGATAACGGAGCTACGGACGGTATCCCGCAGCTTCCAGGTTCACCAACGGCAACACTAACAGGTCCATGGACAACAGCAACAAACTCAGCATCACGAGTTGCTGGTGATGGGGGCGGTACGAACAACCAGATCCTCATCGACAAAACGACTGCCGACAACACGAACAATGCTGACGAACTGCAAATTGCCATCGGTGGCTTCACAAATGATGATGAAGCAAACCAGTCCTACTACACACGAATGCGCGTGTATAGTGACACAGGTACTACGCTAGAGTGGGAAGGTGTCTTTGCACAAAGCACATCACAAACACTTAACGTCTCAGCCCGGGTCCAGGAGCGTCTATCGTTCTGTGTGGGATCGACGACAGTAAACGATGCAACAACAACTCCAGGAGCAGACTGTACTGCGATTACTGGTACAAATGTCGATCTCGGTGTTGTAGATAACACCAGCAGTATTTCACCAGTCGCGGCCTCAGAAGGTGGAAGTAACACAAATGGAATCGCGTTCATTAACACAAATGCCTCAGCTGGCTCAACCATTCAATACGCTGCCCTCGATGAAGGTGGTAACGGTGGTAAGCTCAAAGTTGACGGCACCACGTGTACTGACAACGTTTCTACCATTGACCAGTGCTTCAACAGTTTAACTTCACAAGGTGCACTTACCGGCGAAAGCTTCGGTATGACCATCGGCGGTGTTAACTGCGGTAGCTCATCTGGCACAGGTTACACATGCGACTACTCAGTAGGTGACACAAGCCTCGGCCCAGTCACTGGCTTCATTGGTGGTGGTTACGTAGCTGGAACCTCAGGTACCTACGGAACTGGTAACGGCTTCCGCTGGGACGACGGTGGTTCTTACACCACAATTGCCCAGACCTCAACAACTGGTACTGGCACACACGTCATCGATGACGAAGCATTGATCCTTCGCTTCGGTGCACAAGCTGCCTTGACCACGCCAACGGG
>JAUHWW010000038.1 GCA_030427365.1 bacterium
AGCAGGTCCTCATCCAGAAGAATTAGCGGATAGTGTTGATGAATTAAAGACGACGCGGAAACCAGATTCAATTGTCCAGGATTTTGTAACTGGTGCATTGATCGATATTGATTGTGTGCGTGCTCGTGTTGGTCTCGATCCTATAAGGTCAGAAACTGTTGAGGTGTTCGTGAAGCGAGGTTTTGAGGGTGCCGACAACCCTCATATAGATATGCCTCATAGACTCTCTGAACGCACGGTTGAAGTGATAAGGGGTAATCGAACGTGGCATTTGTGGCTGCCAGACCTTAGTTGGGCACGCGCTAAGCCTGCAGTTGATAAATCAGAACCGGATGTAGTTGTTGCAGCTGAGCCAGGAGATACAATAGTATTCAGGGCTAGGCAGTGGGGAGAATCAGTTAAAACAACACGTGCTCGATCGGCAGTACACAGTTATATTCCTTCATCTGTTGATGACCTAACGCTTCTTCATGCTCGGGTATCAGAATTTGACTTAAGAGCGCGGCTTTCAGCTATCCGCTATGGGGCAGCAAAATTTCCAAAACACAAACTGTTTTGAATTAGTTGTTATAAGAAGTGGAAATACGATATAATACTCGCACTATTCTTCTGCGGATGTGGTGGAATTGGTAGACACGCTAGTCTTAGGAACTAGTGCCGCAAGGCGTGAAGGTTCAAGTCCTTTCATCCGCACCAAGTAAAGTGGGCCGACGTAGTCGGCTTTTTATTTTTATGAGTGACTATAATTCATATGACGAGCGTTTTGAGAAGATTGTTGCATCATATACTGATGAACAATTGCTGGCCATACTGCGTAGCGAGTCAGCTCGTTTCAAGAGAAATGGTAAATCTATAGTAGACGTAGTCGGTGCTCGAACGAGAATTGACACGTATCATGATTACAGATGTAGAATATTGGCTTTCGGAAGCGCTGTCTTTAAAAGCGTATGTACAGAAGACCATCGAGCCAGACATTTGAGTAGCGGTGTGATTTATGCTGATAGACTGTTGGTCTCCGGGTGGAATCGTGCAAAAAAAGGTGGAAATATCGCTCAAGCGCTAAGGTTTGGGGTTGGAGAGCAGATTAATCTCGAAGGTCCAATACTAGACTCAACCACTCCTCAGTATGTGCTGGTAAGTCAGCTGGAAGATATGTATGCACATAAGAATTCACATTTCTGGCAAGCGCTGCCTGATTATGGAGCAGATAACGACGATAAAAGTACGTTCATGTTAGGCGTTGGGCTAGTCTGCGAGCAGGCTCGACTAGCAATTACGCATTACTATTTAGGTAGGGAGCACGAAGAAGCAATGCGGCAAATTGCAGAGGCCGCAAATATGCTCGGTGGTCAACGAAGCTGATATTCATAAGCAATTTTATGTTTCATAATATGCTGTTACTGTTAAGCTATGATTGAAAGAGATCCACAAATAGTTTTGGCTGCAGAATATTTCGTGACGAGCGAGGATAGTTCTGCGCTTTTCTCTACGCTGATGCAGGATCCTGATTTTACGAAGCATGTCTCAGGTATATGGATGCCAAGGAACATGCTCCATGAAATAGGGCAAAGCGCAATCTTTGAAAATATCGCAAGGGGTATAAACGGCTACGACTATCATCTAAAAGAGGAGCCACCTGTGCTAATCATTGATACGCATGCTTCAGGCGGTGTTGTTGATGAAATTATGGATATTGTTAAAATCCTTCGGAATCACAAAGCGAGCTCTACAGTGTTTACTCTGAGCCCAACTGTAAGCATTAAGACGGTGGAGCAATTACAAAAGATGTTTGAGGGTCAAAACGTCGGTTTCCTCCTCGCAGGTATTTATCCTGAATATGACGCTGAGTACATTATGACTGAGTATAACGTGTGCGAAGAAGAGTTTATTCGCAGGAGATCAGTAAAGGCAGAGGAATTAGGCATAGAGGGGCTCGCTACGCTTGCGACACATGCAGGTGCTACATTAGCTTGGCAGTACTTGCTTGCTATGGGAATCACCCAAAGCGGTAGACCGTACGAAAGTAGCCACGGAGTTATAAAGCGATCAACAGAGCCCGAACCAGCAATGAAAGGTGCTCGGAATACAGACATACTCGTCGGGAGAGCTATGTCTCGTAGAATGCGCGCAGAGCACCTAGTTAATCCTACTAATCGTGTCGTTAAGAGAGTTAAACAAAACATCCTCAGTCTATTAGATCGGGCAATCGCAGCGGATAGAGGTTTGCACTAGAACGAATATCGTTTTAGAATGCATAC
>JAUHWW010000025.1 GCA_030427365.1 bacterium
GGCGATGTGGGGGCGAGAGGGCCTCCTGAGCATGCACGTTATGTTCGAGCTCGGCGTTGCTGGGATTGCTGCACCTCTATCTATGAAAACTGGTATCCCGTCTGAAGGTGATTTGGAGCGGATTATTGATGTTGGCATAACGGACTATTATCGTGCTGCTGCGAAGGAAATAGCCGTGCTTGATATGTACAACAGGTTTGTTGAAGATGGATGGACGCGTAAACTCGTGCGTGAGGTTCGTAACGATCTCATGCCAACAATTATTAAGACGGTGACGCTCTTTTGGTTCATGGCACTGCGCGAGGCGGGGCACTTGAAAGGCAAAAAATGAGAATTATTGCCGGTGAGTTTAAATCTCGGATACTAAAAGACCCGAAGGGAAATCGCACGCATCCTATGAGCGAGAAAATCCGCGGAGCGTTGTTTAACTCGCTCGGTGATATTACTGGTAAGACGTTTCTTGACGCTTTTGCAGGCACGGGCGCAGTTGCAATCGAAGCGCTGAGCCGCGGCGCTATTGATGTACACGCTGTCGAAATGGACAAGAAGGCCTTCCAAACGTTGCAGGAAAACAGAGATAGCATCACCGATGAATCACGGCTGCAGGTGCACCTCGCCAATGTGCATTCATGGCTTCGAAATTCTCAAAAAATCTTTGATGTTGTACTGGCTGATCCACCGTACGATGCTATTGGTATGAAAGCACTTGATACCTGTGCTAAGCACGTTGCACCAGGCGGACTGTTGATAGCTTCATTGCCAAAAGCTGAGCATATCGAGTTCGACGGATACAAGATAGTTGACACAAAATGGTACGGCAACGCAAAACTCGTGTTTTATCAAAGAGGAAAATAAGCTATAATCTGACCTACAATTTCGCGGATGTGGTGGAATTGGTAGACACGCTAGTCTTAGGAACTAGTGCCGCAAGGCGTGAAGGTTCAAGTCCTTTCATCCGCACCAATAGTTATGACAGAAGAAAGATTTCTTGACCCTTCGGAGTTGCCGCCAACTTTTACGAGAGTTATGGCTAGTGGCCGTCCAAGTCAAACATCTCTCGCTGATGATGCTACACCTGCTAGCTTCTTAGAAGCTCAGAGAGAAATGCGAGGTCCTGGCTTGAGCGATGAGGATGTGCAGGAATCGAGGCGTGCGTACTTTAAATAACTTTATGCGGATGTGGCGGAATTGGTAGACGCGCTGGCTTCAGGTGCCAGTGGGAGCAATCCTGTGGAGGTTCAAGTCCTCTCATCCGCACCATAGTAAAGAGGGGCTAGCCCATCAGCTGTCGTTTTTGAACTGAATTCAAAAACTTGCTACACCCACTAAAGCTCGCTAACGCTCGTATTCGTCGGGCTGGAGAAATATGACATTTGAAAGAGATCATACAGTTTACGAACTAAAGTCTGGAGAGCAGGCGCATGTTTGTGCCGCTGACGGAGTGCCTTCACTGAGTTTCATACGTACTGATGGCAGCGAATTTACCATTCATGCTGGACAAGAGCCACTTTCCCGAGCCCAGGCGGATAGCTTACCCGACTGGGTTTGCGAAAATGTGCCAAGACTTAATTTGTTTATTGCTCATCTCTCTACAATGACACAATAAAGAAAACATGTTATAGTAAACGTCAAATGAAGTTATTTACAAGCTCATCTAAAACACATATGCAGCCGGAGCCAGTTCTTCGGTAGAGTCTCTATTTGATCAAAATATGAGCGCCGGAGAACACTCCGGCGTTTTTTATTCTAAGTATAATTCTAAGGAGAACCACGGTGATTAATAGAAAAATAACACTAGAAAATATGAATGAACTACGCTACGGCACTAACGGGTTAATTCCCGTTACTGTCATCGATCCGACAGTTCAAACTGAACTCAACAGTACAGGAGGCGTACTCATGGCTGCACATGCCAATGATCAGGCGGTCGAACGAACATTAGTCGACGGCTATGCGACTTTTTGGTCAAGATCTAAAAGTAAGTTATGGCGAAAAGGTGAAGAGTCAGGCAACCTGATGATAGTCAGGGCAGTATTTGGAGACTGTGATTGGGACGCGTTGCTTTACAACGTCGTAGCTCCCGGTGCATCTTGTCACAAAGGAACGTTTTCTTGCTTTGAGATGGTAACTATAGGAGAATTGGAGTAATGAGTAAGCAAAACTTGCAGCCGTATAAAGGCGCGCGTGATTTCTATCCAGAGGATAAAGCCTTTCAGAAGTGGATGTTTGGCGTCTGGCGCGATGTCGTCGAGCGGTATGGCTACGTTGAGTACGATGCGCCGATTCTGGAACCGACTGATATTTACCTGATGAAAGGGTCACAAGAAATTGTCGATGAGCAGACGTATACGTTTGAAGACCGCGGTGGCCGCAGTGTGACGATCCGGACTGAGATGACGCCGACAGTCAGCCGTATGATTGCAGGCCGTCGCCAAGAGCTCGCCTATCCGGCGCGCTGGTACTCAATCCCGAACTTGTGGCGCTATGAGCGTATGCAGCGTGGGCGCTTGCGTGAATTTTGGCAACTGAACGTGGATGTTTTCGGCTTAGTAGGAATTGAAGCGGAGCTTGAAATGCTGCAAATTGTCGATGACATTTTTAGCGCAGTAAAAGCAAAGCGTTCTATGTATGAAATTCGTGTGAATAGTCGAGTGCTGGTTAATACTGTGTTGCAGCAAGCAGGCTTACGTGATGAAGAGTGTGCATCGGCAATTCGACTGATAGACAAAATGCAAAAAATGAGCGCAGCCGACTTTGCAGCAAAACTTGATGATCTGACCGGCTCTAAAGAAAAAAGTAAACAAATTGTTGAGTTTTTAGCGGCGAAGGATGTTACCGAGCTAGATTTGTTTCTTACGAAGCTCGAATCAGCCAGCGCGCTCAAAGAGCTTATAGCCCGAGCGAAGCAACTCGGTATACGTAATGTGGTCTTTGCGCCGGATTTGATGCGCGGGTTTGATTACTATACTGACATTGTTTTTGAAGTCTTTGACAAAAACCCAGAAAATAACCGATCAATGTTCGGTGGTGGACGCTATGACGGACTGGTTGGCCAGTTTGGAGCGGAGCCTGTACCCACAGTTGGCTTCGGCATGGGTGACGTGACGTTCCAGAATTTTCTTGAGGTACATAAGCTAGTACCAGAACTAAAAAGCTCCGTTGAGGTGACGGTGATATCACCGCTCACCACAGGTCAAGAGGGCATTGACCTTGTTGCTATCGCTCGTGAACTGCGAGAAGAAGACGTCAATGTCGCAGTGGATTACACCGGTCGTAAGTTCGACAAGCAGATAAAAGCAGCCGATAAAGCAGGGTCGCGCTATGTCCTAATCGCTGGCGAAGATGAAGCCAAGTCAGAACAGTACACTCTTAAGGATATGAAAACCGGTAAAGAAGAAAAACACTCGCTTTCGCGCATCATTAGTATCGTCAAAGACGCTAGAAAAAAATGAGCACGCCACAAATAGGGAGATATTCATTAGTGACATTAGATCGAGAACCCGTTGATGACGGATTCACATGGCGTGCAATTGTTGATTGGGAATTCAGTGGTTTTTTAGGAACAAGCGAGTATCCTCCGTTTAATAGTGGTGTAGTGTGTGAGTACCCTGACGGTGTTGTCGAAGCAGCGTTAAACCGAGCACGTGTGGCGATTGGAATGAAATTGGGATTTAAGGCGCTGATTCACTTTGTAAGTTATGATGAGCCACTTGTCGACAGATAAGCTCCTATCTGTTAGAGTAGTAGGTCAAGATTGAACCTAAATTCGGAGCAGATATGAAACTCAAGTCTGAAAGAACAGAAGACACCAAAGCAAAATTAGTAATCGTTGCGCAGGACGAAGAGCTACAAGCTATAAAGCAAAAGACACTGCAAAAACTTGCCCCTCAGGTGAAGGTTGCAGGTTTCCGTGATGGCAACGTACCAATGGAAGTCATCGAGAAAAATGTCGATCAGCAAATGCTGCAGAGTCAGTTCCTCGACGAAGCCATCAACACGCTGTATATTGCAGCGCTGAAAGAAGAGACACTCCGTCCAGTTGCTCAGCCAAAAGTTGAGATTACAAAGTTTGTTCCGTTTTCGTCACTTGAGTTCACAATGGAACTTGATGTTGTCGGCGAAATTAAGCTTCCTGACTACAAAAAGCACGGTGTAACAAGAAAAGAAACAAAAGTGACTGTCAAAGACATTAACGGCGTCATTGAAAACCTGCAAACGCGTACAGCTGAAAAGTCGGAGGTAGATCGAGCTGCAAAAACGTCTGATGAAGTATGGATTGATTTCGAAGGAAAAGACAGCAAAGGCGAGCCGGTAAAAGGCGCCGACGGGAAAGATTACCCGCTTGTTATTGGTTCTGGCACGTTTATTCCTGGGTTCGAGGATGAAGTTGAGGGTATGAAGGCTGGTGACAGCAAAGAATTCACGCTGACGTTCCCGAAAGACTACGGCGCGCAAGCGCTGCAGAATAAGAAAGTGACTTTCAGCGTGACGGTTAAGAAAGTCAATGAAGTGAAAAAACCAGAGCTCAACGATGAGTTCGCCGGAAAAGTCGGCCCGTTCAAGTCGCTTGATGAACTAAAAGAGCAGATAAAGAAAGAGCTTGAACACGAGGCGAAGCATCGTGATGAACGAGATTACGAAGCAGCAGTGGTGAATGCATTGGCAGATAAAACCAAGGTCGCCATCCCACAGCCGCTGATTGACGAGCAAAAGCAGATGGTATTGCAAGAAGTTCGCCAGAATGTCGTGCAGCGCGGCATGACATTTGAAGAGTTTCTGGCATCACAGGGCCTGAGCGAAGAAGACTATACGAAAAAAGAAGTTGAGCCAGAGGCAGAGCGCCGCGTGAAAGCAGCCCTTATGCTCAGTGAAATCGCTGATAAAGAGGGCATTGATGTGTCGCCTGAGGAGCTCGAAGCTCGCATCCAGGCCATGAAAGGTCAGTATAAAGACCCGCAAATGCAAGCTGAACTGGATAAGCCAGAAAACCGCCGTGAAGTTAACTCACGCCTTAGAAGCGAAAAAGTTATTGCATTTCTGAAGTCATAAAAAATGAGAGAAGCTATAGAATTCTTAGAACCCCTTGATAGTTCGCGACTTTTAGCGCTTCAGGCAGAGCTTCCCGTTTTTGCCCAGAGAGACCATGATTGGAAACAGGAAGGGGGATTTGCTGTTGGCAGGAGTCGTTACTATGTAAGTGGCAGAGATAGTGATGGCATTGTTCAGATTGGCGCATCTGCGATGTTGGAAGGACTTCCAGAAACAAAGCAACTAATAGAGCAGGGAGCCAGTACCCCAGGATTCATTGGTGCAGTGAGAGTGAACTTGAACATGAGTGAGGCTGAAGGTCAAAGGATTGGCTGGCATTGGGATAGAAAAGATGCGCCTTGTCCTGTTACAGTCACAAATATCTTTGGTGATTCATTGGTTAGATGGAGAGGCTTATCTACGGGGTTTAGGGTATCCGAGAGATTATTAAGGGCAGGTGATAGATACGTAATAAACAATGATACACACCGACCTCGTCATGATGTTGTTCATATGGGCGTGCACCCACGGAGCGCCTTAGTGGTTTGGCGAAGTCCGTAGGTTAGCACTCTTACTTGACGAGTGCTAACTATGTCTAGTACAATTGGATCATGAGTAATCCAATAAGCACCCTTATCCCAACAGTTATTGAGCAAGACGGCCGCGTAGAGCGAGCTTATGACATATATAGTCGACTTTTAAAAGAACGAATTATTTTCCTCGGCACAGATGTTAATTCGCATTCTGCAAACGTTGTTGTCGCTCAGCTGTTATTCCTTCAGAATGAAGATCCAAAAAAGCCAATCTATCTCTACATCAACAGCCCCGGCGGAAGCGTGTATGACGGCATGGCAATCTATGACACGATCAAGCACATCAAGAATGAAGTTCACACCATCGGTATCGGCTTGCAAGCAAGTATGGGCGCGTTCCTGCTGAGCTCTGGTACGAAAGGCAAGCGTGCATTACTCCCGCATGCTAAGGTGATGATCCACCAGCCATCAGCAGGCACTCGTGGAAAAGTTTCAGACATGGAGATCGACCTTAAAGAGAGTCTCAAAACCCGTGAGCTGCTCAACAAAATCTTAGCGGAAAACACTGGTCAGAAACTTTCGAAAATCGAAAAAGACGTCGACCGAGACTACTGGATGACTGCAGAAGAAGCCGTGAAGTACGGCTTGGCTGACAAAGTCATAAAATAGGTATTTACATTACAGCAAAATAGTTATATAGTAGCTTGCTTATGGTACGGGATTTCGAACTAGAACCACTGCACAAAGCTGCTTATAGAAACGAAGTGTTCCCTTTTAAGGCTCTTGCTGAAATTGCAGGCAAAGGTCCAAATACAAAGAAGCGCTCGCATAACAGATTCGTCGATGCTTTTTTGCAAGCCGAACACAACGAAAACGGAATACGCTGTTTGGAGTTGAAAAGTACTGATGCCTCACACGGAACGGATGTCTATAGTGTAGAAGTTGGTGGTGCAATGATCGGCGCTGCTGTAGTTCATAACTTCATCCATGTGTACAGGGCAGACGGAAAATTTCGTACTAAGGAGCGTGAACTTGGGAGGCATACAGTTATCTCAGCATGGACGAACGGCTCGCTTGATGAAATCAGAGATGTGTACGCTCATATGAATCAACGATATGTTCAAGGCCACGGTGTTGTTGTAGAACCAGTTAAATCTAGTGAAGGACTGCATGACAGGTTGAGAGAACTATTTGGAGCTCCGCTTGGACCTGTTCCTATGGGTGTCGGCGATGCAGATAGATTTGCGCGCCAATCTCTAGTCTATAACTGGCCAAAGAATGATTTGACATAACGTAGTACGATTTGAGACACTATAAAGCTAACGAAGTAGAATATGCGTTGCTGAATATTGGCGTTTTTCGCGAGTATGCCAAGTTGTCAGCGCTATAGTGGGCTTCTTATACATTAATCTAAGCAGTACTTGCTCGTAGTTTCGCGCCAACTATGATGCAGGTCTACAACGGAGAATGCATGGCCAAGACAGCTAGCAAGCCGAAAGACGCAAAAGGCTCAAAAGATGTGCGTCAGTTCTTTACCAATAAAAAAGATATTATCAATCTCCCGAACCTGGTAGATCATCAGAATCGATCATTCCAGTGGTTTGTCGATGAGGGATTGGGTGAAATCCTCAGCGAAATCAGCCCGATCGACGACTATACGGGGACAAAACTAAGCATCCGCTTCAAAGATTATCATTTCGAAGATCCAAAAATGACTGAAGCCGAAGCTGCTGACAATAACGTGAGTTATGAAGCGCCGCTTAAAGCTGTCGCTGAGCTGACAAACAAAATTACTGGAGAAGTCAAAGAAGCTGAGATCTATCTCGGTGACTACCCGTGGATGACCACTCGCGGCACGTTTATTATCAACGGTGCAGAACGCGTGGTTGTTTCACAGCTTATTCGCTCAGCTGGCGTCTTCTATACGTCTGAAAATAATGGTGTAACGAATGTGTATGGCGCAAAAGTTATTCCAGGCCGCGGCGCGTGGCTTGAGTTTGAAACCGCAAATAATGGCGCACTTTACGTAAAGATCGACCGCAAGCGAAAGATTCCTGTTACGACGCTCCTCCGCGCGTTCGGTATGACCGAAAAACAAATGCGCGATGCATTTGCGAAAGTAGACAGCAACAAGAATAGCCACATCGGCGCCACACTTGAAAAAGATCCATCAAAAGGCGTGAATGAGGCACTTATTGAGGTGTACAGACGTCTTCGCCCAGGTGATCTCGCGACTGTCGATAACGCCCGCGGATTGCTAGAGAACATGTTCTTTAACTACAAGCGATTTGATTTCAGCCGCGTTGGTCGCTACAAGATCAACAAGCGTCTTAAACTTGATGTGCCAAACACGGCTGAAAACCGCGTTATGCGCCTTGAGGATCTCATCGCAATTATCGGAGAATTAATCCGGCTGAACGTGACGCAGGAGCCAGCTGATGATATCGACAGCCTTGCAAACCGACGCATTAAGCTTGTTGGTGAACTTGTGCAGCGACAATTCCGCATCGGTTTGCTTCGTATGGAGCGTAATGCTAAGGACCGCATGTCAATGAGCGATATTGAGACGGTCACGCCTGGTCAGCTTGTCAACGCGCGTCCTATCGTCGCAGCTGTCCGTGAATTCTTCGCGAGCTCACAGTTATCTCAGTTTATGGACCAGATTAACCCGTTGTCTGAACTCGCGCACAAACGACGCCTCAGCTCAATGGGTCCAGGTGGTCTATCTCGTGAACGAGCAGGCTTTGAAGTTCGTGACGCACACGCGACTCACTACGGTCGTATCTGTCCGGTTGAAACACCAGAAGGTGCGAACATTGGACTAGTACTCAACATGGCAATGTATACCCGTGTCAATGAGTACGGATTTATGGAAACTCCTTACCGTGTGGTGAAAAAAGGTAAAGTGACTGACGAGGTAGTGTTCCTTGATGCGGCGGATGAGAAAGATGCTGTTATTGCCTCTGCCGGAGAAGAACTGACCGACGCTGGCAAATTCAGAAACGACCGTGTCAGCGCACGCTCTCACTTGCGCACGACAGAAGTTGACATCAACGATGTGACGCACATGGATGCTGCAGATCGTCAGATTATTGGTTCTTCTGCAGGATTGATTCCATTCATTGAGAAGAACTACGTATACCGATCACTTATGGGTAGTAACCAGCAACGTCAGGCAGTCCCGCTTATTACACCAGAAGCGCCACTCGTCGGTACTGGAATGGAAGGCTTAGTAGCTAAGAACTCTGGCCAAATGGTGCTGGCTGAGGAAGATGGAGTCGTCGAAGAAGCGCACGCAACAAAAGTTGTCGTCAAGTATGCGAAACGCAAAGCGACTTACACGCCACTGCACTATGTCCGCTCAAACGAAGGCTCAAGCATTAACCATAAAGTTGTTGTTGCCAGCGGCGATAAGGTAAAAGCCGGTGATGCCTTGATTGAAGGCATGTCAATTGATAACGGTGAGCTCGCACTCGGTAAGAACCTCATGGTCGCATTCATGCCGTGGCACGGCTATAACTTTGAAGACGCTATCGTCGTATCACGCCGCTTAGTCGAAGATGACACACTCACAAGTGTGCACATTGTTGATTACATGACCGAAGTACGCGAGACAAAGCTCGGACCTGAAATTGTGACTCGAGATATCCCGAACGTCTCAGAAGATGCACTGCGCCACCTTGACGAGGATGGAATCGTCCGAATAGGTGCTGAAGTGCACCCTGGTGATATCTTAGTTGGTAAAATCACGCCAAAAGGTGAGCAAGAACTATCAAGTGAAGAGCGTCTATTACGCGCTATCTTCGGTGAAAAAGCCAAAGAAGTTCGTGATACATCACAGCGAATGAGCAACGGTAAACACGGTAAGGTCGTTGGCGTAAAAGTATTCTCACGTGCAAACGGACACGAACTTAAAGCCGGCGTTATCATGCAGATCCAGGTATTTGTCGCGCAAATGCGTAAGATTGCAGTCGGTGACAAGCTCGGTGGTCGTCACGGTAACAAGGGTGTTATCGCTCGCGTACTTCCGGCTGAAGATATGCCATTTACTGCTGATGGTACACCTGTCGATATCGTTTTGAATCCACTCGGCGTCCCATCACGTATGAACATCGGTCAGTTGTTTGAAACGCACCTCGGTATGGCGGCACATGCACTTGGCATGAAAGTTGCCAGCCCGTCATTCGACGGCGTGAAGATAACGAAAATCCGGGAGCTATTGAAAGAAGCTGGTCTGCCAGAAGATGGGAAGCAGCAATTGTTCGATGGTCGCACCGGTGAGCCTTTCCAAGAAAAAACCACGGTTGGTTCAATGTACATGATCAAGCTCAACCACATGATTGTGGACAAGATTCACGCCCGCTCGACCGGGCCATACACGATGGTCACGCAGCAACCACTCGGTGGTAAGGCACAAAATGGTGGTCAGCGATTCGGAGAAATGGAAGTCTGGGCACTTGAAGCATATGGCGCAGCCAATACGCTGCAAGAAATGTTGACACTTAAGTCTGACGACGTCTACGGACGATCAAAAGCTTACGAGTCTATCATCAAGGGCACAGAAATCGTCGGACCAAAGGTTCCAGAAAGCTTTAACGTGCTTGTGAAAGAGCTCCAAGGACTAGGCCTGAAAGTTGACCTCATTGAAGAAGAAGGCGACAAAGTTGAAGTGCTCGATGCAGAAGACATGCTTTCAAAAAACATCGAAGACGAGGCTGCCCACACGCCGACACTCGAAGTCCCAACGGATGCAATCTCTGATGTCGATGTGACTGAAGACGCGTCAGCACCGAACGATTTTGACATTGTCGACACTGACGACAACGGTGATGTTATCGCAACAGACGAAACAACCGTATCAGAGGACGAAGAAACAGCGACAGAAACCGAAGAAGAGGAGGCAAACTAATGAGACGCTATACATCAGGAATCAATATTTCCGATTTTGACGCGGTTCGCCTGGCGGTTGCAAGCAGTGATGACATCAAAGATTGGTCACACGGTGAAGTAACAAAGCCAGAAACTATCAACTACCGCACGCAGAAACCAGAGCGTGATGGTCTATTTTGCGAGAAGATTTTTGGTCCGGTTAAGGACATCAACCCCCATGATGCGAAGTTCAAGGGCGTTCGTTCACGTGAAGCTGCTGTCGATAAAAAAGGCGAAGTTGTCACGAAAAGCATCGTGCGACGTGAACGCATGGGTCATATCCAGCTTGCAGCACCAGTTGCACACATTTGGTTCCTTCGAGGCACGCCATCTGCAATCGGTTTACTGCTCGGCATGACGGTTAAGAATCTCGAGCGCATTGCCTACTTTGCAAGCTACGTCGTGGTTGCTATCGATACAGAGAAGCGTGATCAGATGCTGGCTGACAAAGAAGCTGAGTTTGCGGCCGCTAAAGAAGCGATCAAGACACGCTACGAAGGTGAAGCGAAGGATGAAGGTGCAAATGTTAAAGAACTTGCCAAAATGCAAACGAAAGAGATTGAAGAGCTTGAAGCAGAATTTGAAACGCTGAAGGAGCAACTGACGTC
>JAUHWW010000026.1 GCA_030427365.1 bacterium
GGATAAAGCGATGGGCGTGCTTCGTTCGCGCATATTGCAGGCAAAACTTGATGAAGAGCAAGCAAAAGCCTCAGCTGCCCGGAAGAAACTTATCGGCTCTGGTGATAGATCAGAGAAAATCCGCACCTATAATTTCCCACAAGATCGCATTACTGACCACCGCATTGGCTACTCACGCAGTAATATCCCTGCTGCGCTCGACGGCCAAATTGATGACTTGCTTGAAGAGCTCAAAAAAGCCGAGCACGAGTTATTAAAATCAGAATCATGATCATCTCCGAGTGGTTGACACGTTCAATTTCAAAACTCAATGAAGCCAGTGTTCCGACGCCGCACCTAGACGCTGAGCTGCTGCTTGCAGATGAACTAGGCAAAGATCGTTCTTGGCTACTGGCTCATCAGGAGTTCAAACTAAGCAGCGCACATGTAAAAAAACTGAATACCTACATAAAGCGGCGAGCGCAGCACGAGCCGATCGCGTACATCCGCGGCAAACAAGAGTTTTACGGGCATGAGTTTGTCGTATCGCCTGATACGCTAACGCCGCGGCCAGAAACAGAAACGATGATTGAGCTGCTGCTCGATTGGGTCAAACATCATGCTTCGAAGATCGAAGGAGATCTTCAGATTGTGGATGTCGGAACTGGTTCAGGCTGTATTGCAATTTCCGCTGCGCTGGAAATTGGGTCGAAAGTTGAAGATGGAGGTTCGAAGGTGAACTATCTGGGAATTGATATCTCTGCGAAAGCACTTGCTATTGCGCGCAAAAATGCTCAACGATTAGGTGCGGATGTTACCTTTAAAAAGTTGGATTTGCTCAGCGAAACAGTAGACCTTCAACCTTCGACCTTCAACATCATTCTTGCTAACTTACCCTATGTGCCGACTGATTTCAGCATAAATCTGGCGGCGTCACATGAGCCGGCTTTTGCGATATTTGGCGGCGAAGACGGACTAGATTACTATCGAGCCTTATTCTCTAAAACCTCTATAGGAACGTATCTCATACTGACTGAATCCCTTCCCTCTCAGCATGATGCACTCGCGTCCATAGCAAAGGATGCTGGCTATCTACTTGCTGATACGCAGGATTTTATTCAACAATTCGAAAAAGCGGATTTAAATCCGCTTTAACTCCGCTTTCGACTGAAATAACAGATTACATTATCAACAAACCTAGTTCTGACTTGAGCGTACCCAGTGCAGTCTTACTGCTCGGGAGCAGGCTGTAGGGTTGCTGATAGCGTGAGTTCTTCTTCCCCGCGAAGGACTTTTATCTCTACTGTTTCATCGACTTGTTTGCGTCCAAGAATACTGACGAGTGTATTATCTTCATCTAGTTTCTGTCCGGCTATTTCGATGATGACATCACCTTCCTGCAAGCCTGCTCGGTCAGCTGGTGAGCCAGAAATAATCGATGGTCGCCCTTCTGAGCTTTCTGGGATATATGCACCTTCGGTGACGCTTAGATCAAGCTCACGTGATATGTCTTCGTCAAGTGGTACATAGCGCACGCCTAGATACGGACGTTCTAATTTGCCTCGTTCAAGCACGACATCGATGAGTTGTTTTACGTCATTGATTGGGATGGCAAAGCTAATGTTTTCGGCCGTAGCCGTGGCAACATTCACGCCGATGACTTCACTTGCGGCATTTACCAGCGGCCCACCTGAGTTACCGGAATTGATAGCTGCATCTGTCTGAAATAAGTTCTGGAGTGTCTCTACCCCGCCACCGTCAAAGGCTTCAATGTCACGCCCAAAACCAGATATGATGCCGCTCGTTACCGTATTTTGAAATTGACCGAGTGCATTGCCGATGGCGACGACTCTGTCGCCAACTTCAACATCATCGGAATTTCCTATCGTTGCTGGCTTGAGCTCTACGCCTTGCGTATCTGTAATCTTGAGAAATCCGATGTCGAGCGGATCGCTTTCATTTGTGCGGCCAACAACCTCAGCAGGTAGCTCAGTGCCGTCTGACAATGTCACCGTGACTTCTGTCGTGCCGCGCGGGATCACATGACGATTTGTAAGCACTAAACCATCTTCGCTAATGATAAATCCAGTGCCGGCTGACTGGCTTTCAAATTCGCGGCTAAAGCCAAAAAAATCAGTGCCGACTGATGTACCAGTAACATTTACAGAAACAACTGAGGGGTTAACATCGGTCGCAATCGTATTAATTAGATCGCCTTCGCCTTCAACGATTTCACGCTGAACTGTCACTGATGCGTTATCGATGCTTTGTTTCCCGCCGTACACGCCGCCAAAAAACCCAGCTGCGACCGCAATCATAATGACCAATATACTTCGAGCAAGTGATCCGTGCTGCTGCGCGTTTTGCTGGTTGTTTTTCTTCGCCATTGCTAGATAATCTCCCCACTCCAATCAGAGAACACTAGAATAAATAGTAATACTGCGATCATAATACCAACGAACTGCAGCTGCAATGATCGAGTAAGGCGGTCGCGATGGTCAAGATAATATAACGAGGCCATACTATAGGCTACAACAGTAATTATGAGAGCAGGCTGAGCGACTGGACCATAAAAAGTCAGCCAGTGACCACCGAGCCAAGCAATCGTTTATGCGAAGAACGACCACGTGTATGCGGTCGTCCGCGACATCGACTCGTCATACGCCGCCATAAAATGTCGAGCTGATAAATAGGCAATGACCGCGGTCGCGAGGACGAGTAGCGAGGTATTGTACTCTGCCCAAGTCAGAAAAACGGCGCTAAGTGCAACTGCCTGAGCGATAAGCGCCTGCAGGCCAACAAACAACGTCGTAGAGCGCGGTTTAATAAACAGAAGCCAAAGAATATATACCACTGTCCACATAAGTTGATAGGCTTGCGTTTGAGCCAAACTCATAAAAGCAACCATTGAGGCGCCAAACATAAGATCGACAGCGTTGGCACGGATAATTGCCACCCAGTGCCTCATACGAATGGCAAACATTCGCCACTTGCTCAGGAGCAAGACGACGTAGGCGATGATGACGAAATCAAGCCGAACAAGCGTGAATAGCAACAGCGGCAGCACAAATACAAAAATGAAGTGGAACGCTGTTCCATAGCCACTCGCTGGTTTAATTGATAACTGTTTGCTGAGCTTCATCTTCACCTACTATGATAACAAAGTCGGCCGTTTCACTAGTCGGAATGCCCTCTTTGTTGAGCGCCGTTATCTCAAGATTAAGTCGTTTCTTTATGTAGCTTTCTGTGAATGGTGTTTCTGCATCTGATACTTTGAGAAGGAGTGTGTTCGGGTAGGTTCCTTGATCAGGCGCATTTCCAACCCCTACCACATTGTAACCGTAGGACTTTAGCTCTTCTTCTGTCGCAGCAGCAACGCCAGGAATCGTGGTGCCATTCAGGACAATCACACGTGCATTCTCACGTTTCAGGAATGGATCTCGAATCGTGTTACGTACATAGCTTCGAATATCATCGTATTGATACAGCCCTGCAACCGGCACCACAACTGACTGGTTTGCAATAAAATCTGTGGCGACAAGAATATTTGGCGGGTCGGCAAGACCGATTGATGTAACCTTATCAGGGCCAATCTGCTGCCCAATCTCATACAGGCGTTTTACCTCGCCAAGACCATTTAGGTCTGTTCTGACATTATCCCCCAACGCGTCTAGCAACTCTATCACTCGCAGCGGATTTGAAAACGTCCCGAGTGATAATACCTTTTGCTGTAAGGCCACGATGATCTCTCTTTGACGCTCAGTACGGTCGAAATCTCCGCGTGCGCTTCCCTTGCGTGAACGTGCATAGAGCAAAGCTCGCTCACCGTCAAATGTCTGCAGTCCCTGGTCGGCCACAAGTGGATTACCACCTAGCAGCCATGCTACTGTCTGATCATAGAGTGGTTCTTCCACATCGACTGTAATCCCGCCGACCGAATCGATAGCTCTTTCGAAGGCATCAAAATTGACCATTACATAGTAGTGAATCGGCACACCAAGTACGTCAGACACAGTTTGCTTAATTGCTCGAAGACCCGCGTTTTCGATCGCTTCTTCGCTTTCCTCTCCCTGATACGCTGCTGACGACTTCGCATTTGCGTACACCGCATTAATCTTGGTGCTCGCACCGTTCGGATCCTGCACATATAGATCTCTTGGCACACTCAGCAAAGCAGCCTCATTCGCTATAGGGTCAATACTCGCAAGCAGAATTGTATCGGTAAGATCAGGCGCTGTTTCGCCCGGTCCACCTTTTCCAAGCATAAGAATATTAACGCGTCCATCACCTTCGCCGTTCAATTGTGCTGGCTGGACATCGGCGTTAAGCGCAGCTGCACCATCTCCGTTTCCCTTAAAGATGTTTCGCGCTTTTATGTAGCCATAACCAATCAGTGAGCCAACAGCCAAAACAAGTGCAATTGATGCAATCCCGACTGCGCGGCGAACTTTACCTCGTGACTTACGATGTCTGCGAAACGGTGAAAAGCGACGACGTGATTTCGGTTTTTCGCTCAAATCAAACCGAGAAAACTCCTGGTTGTTTTGCGACGTATCCAGTGACGGTGATGCCGACTGAAAACCTTCTGAAGAATTTTTTAACGTAGTGTCGTCGAGAGATGAAGAATACGAGACACCGGACATGCTTTTCTCTTCAGGACGGTAATGTGAGCGGAAACGATGCCGGATATCATCAGCTGGACGCGAGTCAATGTCACCCCCCATGGGGACAAAACCATCAGATGAAGGGGCTTGATTTGAATGATGCTTATGTTTCATGATACGTAAGAATCTATTATAGCTCGCTAGCACCGATTGAAGCAAAAGGATATGGGCGAAAATAGCACACATAATGCTATAGTTATACTTGCTTATGAATCCGACAACGCCTACACCAACAACCCAAGGTCCATCACCTTCATCGAATTTCCTTAAGACACTGAAAAATATGTCAGGCACGATTGCTTTGATTGTCAGTGCGCCGATTATCGCCATCCTCCTGACGAGCCATGTATTCCAGTCATACCAGGTAGATGGTCAAAGCATGGAGACGACGCTGTACAACGGTGACAGACTAATAGTGAATAAACTGCCCAAGACGATAGCCAATATATCTGGCAGTACATACTTGCCGGGCAGATATGATGTCGTTGTGTTTGACAGACCTTTGCAGTCCACCATCAGCTCCCGCGTCGATCATCTCATCAAACGCGTTATCGCACTCCCTGGAGAGAGAGTTACGGTAAAAGATGGTGTTGTCACCGTGTATAACAAAGAATTTCCTGAAGGATTTAACCCTGATATCAATCAGGATTATAGTGAAGCTGTATCGACAACCGAAGGACAGGTCGATATCACCATCGGCAATGGAGAGGTATTCGTCCTCGGTGATAACCGATTTAACTCTACTGATTCACGCCGATTTGGCTCTATCAACACGAAAACAATTGTCGGTACAGCGACAGTACGTTTTGTCCCAGTCAGTGAAATGAAGCGATTATAATCGCGAACTACTCTATTGTAATTTTTTCAGAAGAGCCGTTAGCTCTTCGTCTGACTCATAGTCGAGTGTCACTCGCCCGCCACGCTTCTTTTGCTGGAGACGTAACTTTTTTCCGTAAATCTTTTTTGTCTTATTAAAGTCAGCTTCGAGCTTCGGCGGCAATTCTGTTTTATTTTCTATACTGGCCTTTGCAAGCTTCGCTTGCGTTTCAGCTTCGCGAACTGATAGATTTTGAGTAATAATTTTGTTCAGAAGCTCTTCTTGCGCCTTCACCTCTGTTTTTATCGACAATAATGCTCGAGCGTGACCTTCAGATATTTCATTTTTTTGCAGCGCTTCGATGGCTGGTTTTGGCAATTGAAGTAAGCGAATAATATTGCTGACTGTCGTTTCTGCCTTGCCAAGCTTCTTAGCAATGTGTTTCGGTGTCATTGAAAATTGATCGCGTAAACGAAGCAATGAAACGGCTGTTTCAATTGGGCTCAGATCAACGCGTTGGACATTTTCAACAAGTGCAATTTCGAGCTCTTCGAGCTCTTTGTGATTGCGCACTATAGCCGGGACTTTCTTTAGACCGGCTTGTTTTGCGGCTCGATAGCGACGCTCACCTGCTACAATCCTATACCCACTTCCTGATGGAGTGACAACGAGTGGTTGGATGATACCGTGCGCTTTAATTGACTCGGCTAACTCAGCTAGGGCTGCATCGTCAAAGGATTTTCGTGGTTGATCAGGATTCTGTGCAATGTCACTGATTGCTATTTGCTTGACCTGCTCGCCCGGTGCAGCAGTTGATTGTATGTCGAATCCGGCAGGTATAAGACCGTCAAAGCCTTTTCCAAGTCCTGTTTTTTTGCTCATCGTACCGATAGCTCCTTGGCGAGATTTTTATAGGCTTTTGCTCCTTTTGACCACTTATCGTGTTCAAAAATTGTTTTTCCAAAGCTCGGTGACTCAGCCAGTCGCACATTTCGTGGTATGGTCGTCTTGAAGAGATAATCACCGAAATGCTTCTTTACCTCTTCAATAACTTGTCCGCTTAAAGCATTGCGACTATCTACCATCGTCATCACCACTCCTTCAAGCTGCAGGCCAGGATTAAGTCCAGCCTGAACACGCTGCACTGTCTGAACGAGCAGACCAAGCCCTTCCAGTGCATAAAATTCAGTTTGAACCGGAATCAAAACACTATCTGCGGCGACTAAAGCATTGATTGAAAGTAGACCCAGAGACGGCGGACAGTCGATAATTATAATGTCGCACAATGTATCGCGTATACCGCTCAATGCCTGTTTTAGCACAGATTCTCTCGCCATGACACTAACAAGCTCTTGCTCTGCAGCAGCGAGATCTGGTGCTGCTGGTAAGAGACGCAATCCTTCGATATGCGTGTCAATAATTACATTTTCAACGGGTGTGTCGGCTGTCAGTAAGGTATAAGTGGACGCTTGCAGAGAATTCTTATCAATCGATAAACCACTCGTCGCGTTTGCCTGAGGATCAAGATCGACGACTAGTACCGATTTCCCCTGTTTAGCGAGTGCAGCCGCTAGGTTAATGGTGGTAGTCGTTTTGCCAACGCCACCCTTCTGGTTTAAAACAGCGATTATTTTACCCATAGATATGCTTCATTGTACCATCGCAACTGATCAGGTCGACGTACAAAAGGTCCTATTCTTCAGAATTTGACTGTTCAGCAGTATTCTCAGACGCTTTTTCTTGTGCTGCGTTACTGATCGGACCTACTTTTACCAGCTGCTTTGTTTCTGGCCGATAGAGTACAGCCTGTGAAGACTCACTAAATACGACAAGTATGTCACCGTTCTGAGCACCGTTAAAGAATGGCTGATCTTTTAGTTTGGATACATCTTGAACAGTTGCTATTGTTGGCGTCTCATTGTCAGGCACAGCATACACTTCCGCGATCGCGTCCAATATAGATGCGTTTTGCTCTTGCTGAATCTTTGAAACAGCGGTGTTAGGATCGGTTATTAGATCCTGACGCAGCGTCTCAAGCTCACTTGTCTTTTCATCAAGCTGCATTTGTAGGGTGCTATTCCTACTTCGGAGATCCAAAAATTGCCAGATTCCGACTCCAATTGCAGCTAACACCACCGCAACGAGCGTTGCTATGAGTATCTTTTTTCTTTTTGCGCTACGGTCTACGTTGTTACTTGACTTTTTCATCACCTGTTTCTCCCTGTAAGAACATCGCTGATTTTATGATGGACTCACTATTCATATGGATTATACCATTATTATTATGCTTACCTTACTTGAATTCGTACTGCCGAAAGGCTGACGACCTTCTGACCATCACCTCCGGTACACACAACTCGTAGCTGTACCTCTTCACTATCACGCACCTGCTCCGGAAGCTGCTGCCAGTCCGACTTCACTGTTTGAGATGCATCAATCAATACAGGGACTCCTAACATACTCCAGTCATCTTGACCCTCATACTGAAGCGAACAGACAGCTCCAACCACTGATGGATCTTTGACTGATACAACAATTCTTTGTTCTTCGGCTCTACGCAAGTCAAGCCAGGTACGAGGATTACCTGGTAATTCGCTCTCTTCATTCTCGAGAGTCCAGTCACTGATGTCAGTTGCAATAACGTACTCACTCAGTACCGATGTAATACAGTCAACCCACTTATCATTTTCAAAACAGCGGAATTTCTGTAGATACTCATTATAATATTGCGCACCATTGACTCCGACTGGATCATCTTTTGTGTTTTGTCGTGACAAAATAAACAGCACTGCCGATGGATCAGGCTGTGAGTTACCAATCTGGACAACTCCACCGTTCGTGTTAACACTGAAGAGGTCAAGCCCGCTTTGATTTTTTACAGAGAATGCATTGTCAGAATTAAGCTGTAATCCAAGGGCACCGTTACCTGCAATGGTAAGTGCGTTATTCTCGTTGTAGGCAACTTGCAGAACATCCTCTTCGGCGCTTTGCCCATTGAGCTTGAGAAGCTTGGCGTCGACTGTCCAGGCACCCAGTACGTTTCCAACTGCTCGAAGGCCACTGAAGTTGTTGTCAATTCCGCCGGCGAGAAGTGTGATTCCGTTAATATTAACTAATTCACCCTCACGTGTAAGACGGATAATACCGTCAGTCGCAATACTGTCTACATCAATATCATTGTATGCCTGTGGGAACTGTAATCCTTCAGCTGGAATGTTATAGTCCGCTTCGGCGACGTAATATGTCAAACCAACGAAAACATCTATCGTCGTGTCTTCTGTAGCGTTTTCCATCGCAATACCGATTACTGTTCCGCTCTGCGTAGCTTTTACTGCACGCCCGTCTGGACCACTCGTGAGATAGTCACCCTTCTCGATGCTGCCATTCGCCACGCTTACCTTGGTCGGCAAGCGACCCTTGAGACCAACTGGCACCCCGTTAACACCAGCATCTAGAATAATTGCCGCATCACTTGATATAACACCGGCAAGTCCTTTCTGGTATTGCTGATTTGTTTTGGCGACCGTGCGATTGTCGGTAAAGTACACGACGTCACCCGGCTGAGCACCATCTGTATTCTTATAATTTTCTGCAATATCTGCACCGGCAGCAAGATTATTTACTCCGTCTGAGAAAACATCGCCGTCACTATCGACGCGGAACACAACGTTTCCAGCAGAACCAACATCGCTACGAAGTACGAGTAAATCAACATCAGATGTTGCATTGGCGTTGTATCCCTCGATAAGATTGTCACCATAGGTAGTTGCTGAGGCGCCATTTATAGTTATAGTGTCGAGTCCGAAGTCGTTATTCCATGCCGTGCCCGCTGCAGGGAATGTCACCACAAATCGAATTTGTGTTGAAGGGTCGCTGATGACTCCTGCTAGGTCAATGGTTTCGAAGTTCCATACTTGCGCAGCGCCTGTTGCTTGATCGCCGCCGCCATATGTTGCACGAGTCACCCAGCCTCCACCGCCTTCATTGGTCTGTACATTAAGTGTAGCAGTATTGTCGTTTCCTCGTTGGTTCCAATAAAAGCTAAGATCCCAGTCAATAGTGGATGCATCAAGCACGGTATTGTATGTCATCGTAAAGACATCATTAAATGCTCCCGGTGCACTTGCTTCTGTGTACACATATCCGTCTGGATTTCCGCCCTGTCCAGAGGTAGGTCCAACGTCTGCTGATGGCGTATCATCTGTGTCGTGAACCCAGAAACCATTACTACCACCCGCGGCCTGCAAGCCTCCACCTTGAGGAGAGTTAAATGTCCATGCTGACTCGTCTGCATCATTATCAGCATCAAAAGTATACGTCTCATTGAGTGCAGTGCCGCCCGCAGTACCAGTTGTGATTGCGCCTTCAAAATAGCCTATGGAGCTAACATAACTGTTGGTGCCCGCAACCGATAAACCATTGCCGACATCTAAAGTAGTGGCGGCTGTGACTGCTCCATTGAGATCAACAGCACCTGTACCCGTGCTGAATGTTCCACTGCCACTAATTGAGAAATTACCGCTCGATTGATCATATCCAGAAATTCCGCTGAGCGATCCGCTATTAATAATGAGGCCATTGATTGTGTCACCAGTTGTAGAAGCAGAAATAGTACCACTATTTATAATAATGCCATTGATTGTATCGCCAGTTGTTGCTGCGCTAATGGTACCAGCATCATTTATGCCGACTGCATTTAAGTCTAGAGCTCCGCTCGTGACACTGAAGCCATTACTAAATGTGCCGATGCCGCTTGCGTCAAATTCAAGCGCATTGTTCCCACCACTCACTATCCGTAGACCGAAGGCATCTGTCGTTCCTAATATTCCCGTAGCACCAAAGCTGTTTCCGTTCTGGTCAAATGACGTGCCGCCACCGCCACCGCCACCTCCACCGCCAGAAACCGCGTTAGTATCGAGTACAGTAAAGTGCCACACTCTGTCAGCTGCAACATCATTACCTGTGCCGTTATCACCGGTGACGATTGAAACGTTAAATGCTGTGTTGCTCTGTGCGCTTAGTACGATATTGATATCGTTGTATGCCGCAGTGTCTGCGAGAGACAGCAGAACAGTGTAATCTGCATCTGTTGCAGGTGTGTCAAACGTGACTGTATATTGTCCGGTGCTATTTCTTACTACTGATGCGCCGTCTATGTTAAACGCCGTTCCATTGCCTGCAACTTTACCAAACGCTAACACCCCTTCCAAAAGTGACTCACCGCCGCCTGTTAATGACACCCAGTCTGTACCGTCGTAGCCTTCAAAGTCAGCACCGGTCCAACGAATCGCACCGGCAGTTGAACTGACGAAGTTCCCAAGCACCGCACCGCCAGAGAATGTCTGGGTATCGCTGAACGCTTGCGCCACATCAAGCAACGCAACATTGCTTGAGAGGCGAGCGTCGTTGATGGTGCCTGTGGTAATCTCGTCAGCGTTTAATGCTGTTAGTCCCGAACCATTTCCAGTGAATGAGGTTGCAGTGACAC
>JAUHWW010000002.1 GCA_030427365.1 bacterium
GACGTAACTTCGTTCTCGCCATGTACCCGAATGGCAGCACTGTAAAACACGACCAATTCTGGTAAAACAAGTCTCCTCTCGTGCTCAAATCTCGATGTTGTGTTGGTTAAATGTGGTTCCTTTTCGTAAGTTCTGCTCAGTGCTACATCAATTCCAAAAACTTCGCGATGAAAAAATTCCCAAATTTCATAGTTCCAAACAGTGTCTTCTTGTGCTCTCACAGCGGCCATTTGCGCAAGTCGGGCACGTGTCTCGTCGTCATATTCTGGAGCCTTTATGACTGCTTTTTTAACCGGCATCCACAGCGCTGCCTCGTCCAATAGTTCTGGCTCCAGCTCTTCCTGTGGTATTTCGGTTATTTCTGGTTTTTTCCACATTTACTCTTCGCTCACAGTCCTAACTTTTTTGTCGATTTCTTTCAGAACTTTTGGATTGTCTTTGAGATACTGCTTAGCGGCTTCGCGGCCTTGGGCGACATTTTCGCCGTTATAGGCAAACCACGCACCAGACTTCTCGACAATACCCTTTTCAGTCGCGAGATCGAGTATGTCTCCTTCGGTTGAAATACCCTGGTTGTACATAATGTCGAACTCGGCTTGGCGGAACGGCGGTGCTATCTTGTTTTTCACGACCTTGACCCGCACACGGTTACCAATGACGTCATCTCCGACCTTAATCTGTGACGTGCGGCGAATATCCATGCGAACGCTGGCATAGAATTTCAGTGCATTTCCGCCGGTCGTGGTCTCGGGATTACCAAACATAACGCCAATCTTCATACGCAATTGGTTGATGAATACAACCGTACACTTGCTGCGGCTAATAATACCGGTCAGCTTGCGGAGGGCCTGGCTCATCAAACGGGCCTGCAGACCCATATGTGAATCACCCATATCACCTTCGATTTCCGCTTGCGGCACCAGCGCAGCAACAGAGTCAACGACAACGATATCAACAGCATTAGAGCGCACCAGTGTCTCAACGATTTCGAGACTTTGCTCGCCGCTATCAGGCTGGCTGACCAGCAGCTTCTCGATATCGACGCCGAGTCGTTTGGCATACGCTGGATCAAGTGCGTGCTCAGCATCGATGAATGCCGCCACGCCGCCTTGCTTTTGCACTTCAGCTACCGCATGCAGTGTCAAAGTAGTTTTACCGCTACTTTCTGGGCCGTAAATTTCAATAATGCGTCCCTTCGGAATGCCGCCGCCAAGTGCAAGATCAAGCGATACGCTACCTGTTGGAATCGTCTCAACGTCTATTTTATTATCACCGCTTAGATTCATTATTGAACCTTTACCGAACTGCTTTTCGATCTGATCCATTGCCAGATTTAGCGCTTTTGACTTGCCCTCCTCATCTGTCCCTCTCGTTCCCATGCCCTTTACTGCTTTTTCCTTTTTTGCCATCGTATACCCTCCGATAGTAGTTTACATGTTAATGATTTACGCGTTTATTTTTATGCTTACACGATAACGTGACATACCATCATTAATCAACAACATGTTAAGCATTACTACATCTAACTTGCGTTCACTCACTGAGCGCATCCGTGGTAAAATGACGCTAACGGTTATTCATAGGAGTGGGCACAGCAGCCAAAAACAGATATGCACATCGCTGAAGAAACACTGATCGATATTCTTAAAAACAGCAAATCTCTCGATGACGATAAAGTCAGTGAGCTCGTTGAGCAAGCAAAGAATGAAAAAATTGATCTTCAAGAATTGGTCGTTAAACAGAACGTTCTCAGTGACACTGAGTTAACAAAAGCTTACGCTGAAGAGATTGGCGTGCCTTTCGTCGAGCTTAATATAAAGGAGCTCAACAAAGAGGTTCTGCAGCAACTTCCCGAACATATTGCCAAGCTATACAACATGGTTGTCTATGAAGGGTCAATCGATGACAAAGCGGCTGTCCGAAAAGTCGCAATGGAAGATCCTGATGATTTGCAAGCCGTGGATGTGCTGCATAAATTATTCGGTCAAAGCCTTGAAATCTCTATCGCGCCACATTTCAATATTCTCGCTGCGCTCGACGCTTACCGCGGCAATATTGGCAGCGAGATTGATAAAATCGTCACAGACGATGATCCAGAGCCCGACGAAGAAGGTGAAGTTTCTGAGGAAGATATCGCTGAAGACTCCCCTATTGCCCAAACGGTAAATCTGCTTTTGGAATACGCGATTAAGTCCGGTGCAAGTGATATTCACATTGAACCTCGAAACAAACAAGTGCTTGTGCGCTACCGTGTTGACGGTGTGCTTAAAGAAGCCAATCGACTGCCGAAGCGTACACTGGCTGCATTGGTCTCACGTATCAAAATCTTGAGTAATCTAAAAATTGACGAACGGCGCGCGCCGCAAGATGGGCGTTTCAAAATCAACATGAATGGCCGCGTTTTCGCATTCCGCGTCTCTACCCTGCCAATTACCGAGGGTGAAAAAGTCGTTATGCGTGTATTGGATGAATCAAGCGAGCCGCTGTCGCTTGAAACGCTTGGCTTTTGGGGTAAAGCACTTGAAGATATCAAAGCCGCGAGCAGGCAGCCACATGGCATGATCCTGGTCACAGGGCCAACCGGATCAGGAAAATCAACCACGCTACACAGCGTCCTGCACATCCTCAACAAACCGGATGTGAACATTTCTACGATTGAAGATCCAGTTGAATACAAGCTCGAAGGAGTCAATCAAACGCAGGTGAATCCAGTCGCCGGCATGACCTTTGTTGCCGGGCTCAGGGCGCTGCTCCGCCAAGACCCAAATATCATCATGGTTGGTGAGATTCGAGACGGCGAGACGGCTGGTCTTGCCGTGCAAGCTGCCCTCACAGGCCACCTCGTCTTCTCTACGCTCCACACGAACAATGCCGCGACCTGTTTACCGCGTTTGCTTGATATGAATATTGAACCGTTCCTTATCGCCAGCGTCGTGCGCGTCGTTATCGGACAACGTCTCGTGCGGCGCTTGCAGGCTGAGGATTGTGAAGAATATGCGCCTGATGAGAAGGAAAAGAAAGAGATAGAGCGAGTGTTCGGTCTAAAGAGCAAGGCCGACTGGGATCAAGTATTCGAGCTTGCAAACGCGGCTCGTGAACATTTTGGCCAAGAAAAAAGTACCAAGCTAACCCTCTGGCGACCAAAATCTGATCTCAGCGAAAACAAAACCGGCTATAAAGGCCGAATGGGTATTTATGAGGTGCTCGCGAACGAGGAAGAAATCCAAAAGCTTATCGTCGCCAATGGTACCGCCGATGAAATTCAGACTGAGGCCATCAATAAAGGTATGGTCACCATGCAGCTAGATGGACTCATTAAAGCTATGATCGGCATGACATCGATAGAAGAAATCCTAAGGGTGACCCGTGAGTAAGTTCGAATACACCGCTACAGGTGAAGACAATAAACAGCACTCGGGAACGCTTGATGCAGCTGACGAAAATGCAGCCCGCACAGCATTGATACGTCTCAAACTTAAGCCAGTCGTCATCAAAGAGCTGAAGAAAAAAGGTGGCTTTAGCATGGAGATTAGCTTCTTAACCAGTAAAAAGGTAAAGAAGAAAGATCTCGTTGTATTTACGCGGCAATTAGCGACCATGATCAACGCAGGCGTGCCCCTAGTCAGATCACTCGCGACAATGCAGAAACAGACTGACAGCGAGCAGCTACAGAAACGGCTAGCTTCGATCAGCAAAGATGTTGAGAGTGGTACTGCGTTTGCAGACGCACTGGAAAAACATGAAGACGTATTCGGACCGATTTATGTCAACATGGTTCGCGCTGGTGAGGCTGGCGGCATCTTGGACGAAATCCTCAAAAAACTCGCTACGCAGCAGGAAAAAGACGCTGCTTTGAAAGCGAAATTTAAAAGCGCTATGACGTACCCAATGGTGCTTGTCAGCATCACGGTGCTAGTATTTATCGCGCTTATGACATTTGTCGTGCCCACGATCGGTTCGATTGTCGGCGATCTCTCAGGCGGCGAATTACCAACTATGACGAAAGTTCTACTAAAAGTCAGTGACATCATGGTGACCTATTGGTGGTTGGAGCTTCTTATCGTCTTTGGGGGCGGTTTTTATCTGTTTCGCTTTTTGCGCACTACCCGAGGGCGACAAGTAAAAGACCGCCTGCTACTACGCATTCCTGGCATCAAAATCATTGTCATTAAAATGGCCGTTGCTCGCTTTGCTCGAATCTTTGCAAGTCTGATGACCGCCGGTGTGACAGTACTTGACTCAATCGAAATTACGGCAAAAGCGATCGGCAATACCGTTATTGAAAAAGAGCTGATGCAGGCCGCCAAGCAAGTGGCAAACGGAGAACAGTTCTCTGAGCCACTTTCAAAAAGTTCTGTATTCCCTCCTATCGTGAGCCAGATGTTATCAATTGGAGAAGAAACCGGTCAGACCGATACAGTCCTCTTAAAAGTTGCTGATTTCTATGAAGAAGAGGTTGACGCAGCCGCTGATAGTTTAAGCTCCATCCTCGAGCCAATTATGATTGTCGTTATGGGCGCTATGGTGGGTGTTATCGCCGCTAGTGTGCTTGGCCCTATCAGCAGCTTGTCTCAGAATATCTAGTTTTTTGACGCAAAAAACGCTTGACTTCTACCCTACTTCATAAGATACTCGTAACCATAAGCTCGATAAAAAGCGGGTTTTACCTATATAACAACAATTAGGAGGTGGGCTCCAATGACCCAAATCAAAAATAAAATGCAGGCCGGTTTCACAATCATCGAGCTCTTGATCGTGATTGCTATTATCGGTATTCTTGCAACGCTTGTTCTTACGAACTTCCAAGGTGCTCAAGCACGAGGCCGCGACACTGTCCGAAACAGTGACATCAACGCAGTCTTCACAAAACTCGAAGAGTACTACACAAACAACCAGAACCAGTATCCTGTTGGGACTGCTGTGACATCAGCTAGCGCAACAACGACATTCCCAGGTATTGATCCACAATCACTCGTTGATGAGGATGGCGATGATATTTCAGTGACATACACTGACTCAACCACAGCGCCAACACCTGACCCAGACACAGACACCGAGTATATCTTGGCGTTCTACGGCTCAGGCTGTGACAACACCGCACCATGTGACAAGTATGTACTTGCAACATTCCAAGAGACTGGCGCAGACATACTCAAGAACAGCTTGAACTAGCCAGTTCTAAGCGACTCAAAAAACACCCCACTTTTTCCTGGGGTGTTTTTATGTTTCGGGCATATCTGATGCTATACTTTAAGCATAACCAATAATAGATAAAGAACAGTAGCAAGTGGGCATATTCTATAAAGACAAACCAGTGTTCGGCCTTGACATCGGTCGAAGCTCAATTAAGGTCATGCAGTTCAGCCGCACGAATAAGCAGACCCAGGTCACCGCTTACGGCTCTGCTACCTTTGACCCGGCCGCACTCAAAGACGGAGTAATTGTTGATCACGAAGCCTTTGTAAAGGCTGCCCATAAGCTACTGCAAGAAGGCCTTATCGGCAATATCACCACTTCACATGTTGCGGTCAGTCTGCCAAACTCACATAGCTTTAGCCGCGTTTTGACACTGCCGAAAATGGACGACGCTGATATCGCCAATTCGGTGAAGCTTGAGGTCGATCAGTCTATACCGATGCCGATCGATGAGTTGTATTACGATTACAGTGTTGTCCAGGAATCATCTGAGGGAGATCGTGAAGTGCAAGTTGTTGCCTCTCCAAGAGCAATTGTTGACTCGTATTTTGAAGCGTTCCGTCTGCTTGGACTAGATGTGGCGCTCATTGAGCCAAATATCTCTGCGGTTACTCGCATCGTCATGCATGCGGAAGAACATGCTGTTGCAACTCTGATTGTTGATATCGGTTCAACCGCGTGTGATCTAACGGTGTACGACGGACAAGCGGTGCGCGTCACGGGCACTGTTGATTGTTCAAGTGAAAAAATAACTGACAACATCGCAAAAGCACTTAGTGTTGACCGAGCAAAAGCACAAAATATCAAAACTCGTTATGGATTAGAGGTAAGTAAAAAGCAGAAAGAAATCGTAGAAGCGGCTAAACCAGAACTCAATAAACTCGTAAACGAAATTCGGAAAGTGATGCGTTATTTTGCCGACAAAGGTCGCGAAGGCAGTGGCAAACCTATCGGTCAGATTATCATCCTCGGTGGTGGTGCAAACTTGCCAGGGCTCAGTACGCATCTGACAGATCGCACGCGCGTGCCTACTCGACTTTGTGCACCCTGGAATAATGTCGACTTTGGTCGTCTGCAACCACCGCATGAACTTGAAAGCACCCTCTATACAACAGCGAGCGGACTTGGTCTCGTCAACATCAAGGAGCTTGGCTCATGATTAACCTCATTCCTACCAAGGTAAAACAGATGCGCCAGTACGGTCGTCTTAATCGGCTACTGCTGAAGGTGCTGACTGGTATCTCGGTGATTGGCGTGGCTGCGACACTGGTCATGCTCTCCGGGTTACAACTAACCAGAAACGACGAGAAATTACTTGATGAGATCATCGCTTCAAAAACAGCTCTTTATGAAAACAGCAAAATCTATGAGTCTCAGGCAAGCGAGCTCAAAGGTGACCTTGCAACAATACGAAAAGTATTTGATCGCGAAGTGCAGCTATCAAAACTACTTGTAGAAATTGCCAGTGCAATCCCCGTTAACGTCGAACTAACCAGTCTCTCCCTTACCGGAAATAACACCGCACCGCTGCAGATAACGGCACGTGCAAATACCCAAGAGCTGGCTGGTACGTTGCGCCGTAACTTAGTCGATTCAGGCGTATTTGAAGCTGCTGATATTCAATCTGTTACATTGCAGTCAAGCGAAAACGGACCAGACACATATAGCGTTTCCATCCTCGCCACTTTGACAGGCGCCGCAGAGCAGTTGCGTCAAGAAAAGGCAGCTGCACAGGCTGAAGCGGCAGCCCAAGCGGCCCAACAAGCAGAAAATGCACAAGGACAAGAATAATGAAGCGTCTTTCCCTCACACCAAAAACCGCGTTCTATGGCCTACTCGGCGCACTCGGCATCGTACTTCTTGGTGTCGGCTTCATGCTGAACTGGGCAAATGGTCAGCTGCAAGTGCAGGCAGAATCCATCGCTGAAAAGCGTATCGAATCTGAAACGCTCGAGCGACAAACAGCACAGGCACAACTTTACAAACAAGAGCTTGAAGAACTCGGCGAACTAACTGATGTTGTGGATGCAGTGTTGCCAAACAGTAAATCTCAAGAAAACATTGTCGGTGAGCTTATCGATATAGCTGCGAAACGTGGCTTGCAACTAGAGAATATTTCGTTCGGCGGGAGTGCTGACGCACAGAACCCAGAGACTTCTCAAACTGAAAGGGTCGATGGCCTCGCTGGCGTGTTCTCACTCGTCGTGCAAACCCAGATTGAGACAGACTACGAAAACGTTCTGCAGTTCCTAGAAGACCTCGAAAACAACCGCCGACAGTTTGAAGTGACCAGCCTGTCTATCGCACCGCGTGAGGACGGTGTTAATTTCACCGCAACATTAGCAATAACCACCTACATCAAGCCATGAAAAGTCTAAAAAACCCACTCGAATCGATCACTCCAAAAAAAATCGCTGATGGCTCATTGCGTATTCTCAGAGATCACACGCCAGTAGTTCTGACTGTTTTGGCGGCAGGATTGATCGGCTTTGCCCTTTACAGCGTTAGTACACTCACGAGCGATACTTCACAGCAAGTATCACAAGCAGAGAACGGCACGTTCGAACAGCCAATCACAGGTCTCAACATAGATGAGGATTTAAAGCGGTCCTTAGAATCGTTGAGTGAAGACAGCGACGTTGTTATCTCTAGTAACATTGCGAGCTACCGTCGAAGCGCGTTCAGTAACGTCACTGCAGAGAGTGACTGGGTACTTAGCGCCGCTCGAGCACTCGAAGATTATTTCGACCAAAACGAGGCCTACCCTAGAGAAGATCAAATCGTGAGTGTGCTGCGTGATGCCGTCGTGAATCCAGAAGATGCAGGAGGTCGGCTCGTGAACACTGAAGCCAGTGTATATAGATACCAGCCATCGATTTGCAACGAAACAGGCTGTCAATCATTTAGCCTGAGCGAGAATCTCGGATCGTCAACCTACCAACTTGGAGAACGTGACATCGTGAGGCGAACCTGGGTTAACGACACAGCAGAAGCGCTTGCGGCCTATCAAGCTGCAAGTGGTAGCGGCGTGTACCCAACAGAGAAGGAATTTGTCAGTGACATGAAGGCTTTCTACGAAGCGACGTTTGATCAGCCATTCGAGCCGAATGATCCTCGCGGCAATGAAGTAAATAACGATAACAGCACTTATAGTTACATCGGAGTGAACTGCACGTTGAGCGGGTGTCAGAACTTTGTATTGCGCACAACGTTCAATGATGGCGCCCTCTACTTCCAGCAAAGTAACTAGTTTTATCGAGAATTAATGAGGTGCTCGCTTGGGCTGTCTTTCGCTGAGTGATTGAGTACTTCACGGCCGAATGGCTGAACGGTCTTGCGCTTTTCATGTACGGCGTTCTTTTTCATCTGACCGAGTAATTTTTCACGACCATCAAGAATAATCTTGGCGTAATACCCAGGGCGAGGACAGTAGGTAAAGCGGAAATTAGCTTGCTCACCAGCTGTCTCGATTGTTAGAACACCGAATCCAAACATCGTTGCCAAAAAACCATCCTCAGTCGCCGTCACGTCCTCAACGCTGTAGAGATTGAGCTGTGACGTTTTGCGAGTAAATAAGCCGCTCTGGAGCACTTGGGTGATGTTGCGATCAGTAATAATCAGGCGATTCTGCTTGTAGATGAATGTACCTGCAAAGATAACAATTAATGCAAAAATAAATACCAAACCGCCGAATATACTTGCCAGAAGAAATGCCTGGTCGAGATCGCCGACGAGTGCCGGTAGTAAAAAGAACGGCAACACGGCTGCAATCGTCATGCCAACAATAACCTGCGCGTACAGCGCCACAAGCCCAAAACCATGCTTCTGCACTTCGCTGAGCTTTACTTCGTCGGCATCTACGGCTGACATTATGTTGTTTTTTGTACGATGAACCATTGGAGTGTATTATAGCAGCTTTTCTTGAGGTGAGCTGTCATCTTTATCACGTAAATGCTGTGATTTCCCGAGGTGCTTGTATGCCTTGTTTGTTGCTTTACGTCCACGCGGTGTGCGCTCTAAGAATCCAATCTGCATCAAATACGGCTCATAAAAGTCCTCAACGGTGCTAATCTCATCACCAAGAACTGCAGCTAAGGTGTTGAGGCCAACAGGGCCGCCGCCGTGATTGTCAATAATTGCCGCCAGCAACATCCTGTCAGCCGGATCGAGACCATGCTCATCGACCTCTAATAGTTCTAGCGCACTGCTGGTGACAACAGCATCGATAATACCGTCTCCATTCACATCAGCATAGTCGCGTACACGCTTTAGAAGCCTATTAGCAATACGCGGCGTCAGGCGTGAACGTACTGCCAGGCTATTTGCTGCGTCTTGCTTTATGTCTGTGTCAAGTAACTTTGCTGAGCGTTGCACGATCTTGGCAATTTCCTCCGGGTTGTAGTATTCCAGTCGGTGTAGCATGCCGAAGCGGTCACGAAGTGGTGCTGCTAGAGCGCCAGTTCGAGTCGTAGCGCCAATCAGTGTGAACTTTGGGACATCGAGCCGCAGTGAACGTGCGCTTGGCCCTTTGCCAAGCATAATATCAATCGCGTAATCTTCCATCGCGGAATACAGCACTTCTTCAACTGATCGGTTGAGGCGATGAATTTCATCGATGAACAACACGTCACCATCGCCAAGGTTTGTCAGGATACTTGCCAAATCCGCCGCGCGATCAATTGCTGGGCCACTCGTCACACGTATTTGAGCACCCATTTCGCGGGCAATAATATTCGCAAGTGTTGTTTTCCCAAGTCCAGGCGGCCCATAAAGCAGGATATGATCAAGCGGCTCACCACGCTTTTTTGCCGCATCAATTGAGACTTTTAGCACCTTTTTTATGCGATCTTGCCCCACATAATCTTGGAATGAGGTTGGGCGCAAAATATTCTCAATGCGCTGCTCATCCTGCGAATTCTCATCCGCCTCGTCAAGTTCTGGGTTTACAATCCGCTCAATCGCCATTATCTTGACCTTAATGCGTGTTTTATACGCTCATTTGTTGGGAGTGACTGATCAACGCCTCGCAGCATTTCAGCCGCGTCTTGGGGGCTATGACCAAGGGCGACGAGGGCTTCAACCGCTTCATCGGTGCTCGCCGCGTCGCCTAAGAAGTCAGTTGCGTCGTCGCTTGCTTCTAAACCAACCTTGTTCTTCAGATCAACAACTGCTCGTTCAGCGACTTTTTTACCAACGCCCTTAGCTGCGGTAATGAATTTTGTATCGCCTGATGCGATTGCACTACGCACCTGGCCTTCGGAGCCTATGTTCAAAATTGCCATGGCTGCTTTTGGCCCAATGCCATTCACGCTCGTCAGCAAGTCGAATAGCATCTTGCGAGACTTTCCAGAAAACCCAAACAGATCGTGTGCATCCTCTTTTATATGTTCAGCGATAAATAGATCAGCAGGCGAGCCAACCGGCAGCTTTGACTGCTCATCCACAGGAATCAGCACGCCGTAGCCAATGCCATTACAGTCAACAACAATGCTGTTACCATCGTGCTCTATCACTTGCCCTCGAAGTCTTGCAATCATTCTAGAGTTATTTTACAGGAATTACCCAGCACATCACAGTAACAGCGATAGATTGCGAAAGCGGATTTAAATCCGCTTTAAATCCGCTTTCGGTGCGGCGAGGTGAGTCAATGCAACAGCAAGCGCGTCAGCGGCGTCATCGGGCGTGGGCTTTTTCTTTAGACCAAGCTGCACACGCACCATCTCCTGAATCTGCGCTTTCTTGGCATGGCCGTAGCCTGTCATCGCCATTTTTATTTCATTCGGCGCATACTCATAAATTGGAAGAGCGTGTTCTATCAGTGCGAGCAGGATGACACCACGTGCCTGACTGACTTGCATGCCGGTCGTAATATTTTGCACGAAGAATAATTTTTCTACTGCTGCAACATCTGGATTTAGTTCTGCGATCAACTCCTTCAGGGATTCATATAGCTCGAGCAAGCGTACGGCGTCATCTGCCCCCTTTGTAGTCGTAATCACCCCGCCGTCAATCATTTTTGGCGTGCGGCCACTGCCGTCAACCAGCCCAAAGCCGATCGTCCCTGAACCTGGATCAATTCCTAGTATTTTCATTTTTTCCTGGTTTCCTTCTGTGTCTATACAACAGTAGCCCAACCACGGTAACGAGAAACCAGATCATAAAATTTAGAACCCGTCCAAGAGGGTAAGATATTCGATCTAGTTGTGCTGTTTTTTCGACGCTTTCAAAGTCAATGCTATACCAAGGTACTAGATCTGCTGATATTACACTTCGATAGTCATCGGTCATATTTCGCACATCGTCAATATTAGCTGAGACTACAAAGGGTAAGCCAGACCTTCGCTCTACATGCATACCACTTCTTACACAAAGAACCCCAGTGCATTCTTTATTTTCACCTACATCAATAAAAACAGATTTTTTATATGACACTAACGTACTAAGGTAAGTTGTTACAAGAGCAAGCACAAACAGCTTTGCGATTATTTTTCTATTTAGGTCCCATTTTTTCATGCGAGGTTTGTGTACGTGTTTACAACGTCGTCAAGTTCTTCGAGCGCTTCCATCAGATTCATGACTTTTTCCTGCTTTTCGTCATCGAGCTCAACGGTCGTGTTCGGTTCGTAGCTCAACTCTGCATCGCCGATCTCTAGGCCAGCTTCTTTTATCGCATCACGAACTTTTGCGAGATCCGTCATCGCGGTATAGACAATAATTTCCCCATCTTCTTCTTGAGCGTCTTCAGCGCCCGCATCTAATACAGTGAGAAGCGCATCTTCGCCACTTGCTTTCACGGTTATGACACCCTTGCGGTCAAACTGAAACGCCACGCTGCCCTTTTCACCCAAGGATCCACCCTTTTTACTAAACGTGTGTCGAACTTCAGGGTATGTACGATTGGTATTGTCAGTCGCAGTCTCGACAATGATTGCTACGCCGCCCGGTCCATAGCCCTCATAGACAACTTCTTGCAGCTGCGCCGCATCTTTGTCTTTTACGCGATCGATTGAACGCTCGATATTGCTATTTGGCATGTTCGCAGCCTTTGCTTTATCGATGGCAAGTGCTAAAGCTGGGTTCATACTAGGGTCAGTTCCACCACGAGCTGCCAATGCGATCTGGTTTCCCAGCCTCGTGAAAACCGCTCCCCGCTGCGCGTCGGCAACTGCTTTGCCTCGTTTGATTTTTGACCACTTGTTATGTCCAGCCATGTTTGCCTTTCTGCTCTATTCCCTCTATTTTAACAGATTGATTGCAGTCAAATAGTAGCGATGCTATAGTGAAACGAAACAGGAGGCGTTCTATGGCACAGAAAAAAGATCAGGTAGAAGTACCGAGTTACTTAAAAATATCAAAGGTAGTAGTGTGGTTTCTCTACTTCTTTATCTTGCTTGGAATAATATCGCTTATTTTTAGAGTTTTCTTGCTCTTATTCAGCGCGGATCGAAGTGCAGGGTTTTCTCAATTCGTTGGCAATGTATCTAATGATTATTTGCAGCCGTTTCGAGGTATTTTCCCACCAAAAACAATTGGTGAAACGGGTTATTTGGATGTAGCGGCATTGTTTGCAATTCTCGTGTATCTATTCCTACTTTGGGGCGTCCACTCTCTTATTGAGTATGTCCAAGGGAAAATCGATATCGAAAAAGCCGAACAGCAAAAGCAGCTTGCAGCTGCACAGCGTCGCACCACTACCTCGACGGTGAAGCGTCAGAGCACTAGGTAATTTAGGGCCCACCGGGGGAGTGACCTAAATAATCTGCGCGCCGAGCAGGACTCGGGCGACAGACTATTTAGCGAACCGCGGCCCGTGTTCAAAATCTCAAGTGAGATTCTCCAAAATAAAAACTCCCAAACGGGAGCTCTCATTTTGGAGGGCCCACCGGGGCTCGAACCCGGGACACACGGCTTAAAAGGCCGTTGCTCTACCAACTGAGCTATAGGCCCATTTTGCTATGCAAAATGGTCGATTTACAGAGGTTAATTTTATCCTTTAACAGAGATAAAGTCAATGCTTTGACTTTTTATGTGGTTTCTTGCTCGATAGCATCACGGCGACCAAACTAAGTGCAAAGGTAAGTGCGAGAATCAGCATGCTGAAACCGTCAATAAACCGCCGCATATCATCGTCGACCGTATCAAGTAGCCAAGATAGACCTGTCGCCTCCGGGAGCAACAGCGTAATGACGAGGGCAATAAGCAGCGCAATCAATATATGCAGCATCACAAAGCTGCCCTTTATCGTGTGCCGAAACAGCATAACGGCCAGTGCAATCGGCAAGGCTACCACTGCAAGTCGGACGTAGCCTTCGCCTTCTGACGGCAACAAAGAGCCGGCTGTTGTCAGCACAACAGGATCAACTGTTGACAACAGCAGCAATGAGGCACACGTAGCAAAGAAGATCATGCCGGCGTTTGTGCGAAAGTAATACACAACAAAGGCTAGCAACAACGATAAGGCGCCGAGCACAATAAAAAATACGCTCATGCTTTCAGTCTACCACTGTTTCAGTTAGAAGCGCAGTTCGCTACCTGGCGAGATGTCTAGCTCCTGAGCTCTGCCAGCATTAATCTCAAGACCAAATGCTGCTGGTTGCTCCGGACAAAAAGACGTCGGAAAGGTGTCGGGTGTTATATTTTGTTCCACAGTGACGACTATCTTATTCTCATCTAGCCAGATCATGTCGAGTGGGATCAGCGTATCTTTCATCCAGAAGCAATTCTCAGTCGACGTTTGGTCAAAGACGAATAGCATGCCCTCGTTTTTGTCGAGATACTCTCTGTCTGACAGCCCCTTCGCCCGCTCTTCTGGCTCATCAGCCACCTCAACACTAATATAGCCTTTTGGCGTCAGTAGACGCGTCTTGTTATCAAGTAGTGAAGAAATGCCGCTGCCAACGGCAAACAACCCAAACACTATCATGGCGCCGCCAATCCAAAGACCAAGTGGATTTTTCTGCTTTTTCTTCGCTTCAGCCATACGTGAATCAGTATAGCGCAAGCATGAGCACTTTACTGAGCTGTTGCTCTTTTTCGTTTGCCCTTTGGCTTTACCACGATATCGATTGCTTTTTCCATACGGCGAATATCCGCGAGCAGATCTGATCTAGTCTTATTAAACAGGACAATCTCCATCACCGGCTTTCCGCCATTTTTTGCAAACAACAGTTGATCGCCTTTGTTTTTTCGCTGAGTTAAATTTACAAAAGAGGTCAAAGACCTGACTTTTCTAATGCCAGAGACCGACTCAAGCGTACCTTCTTTTCGTGCATACATATTGAAGACAGCTGTATAGCCCTTGTGTTTTTTTGGGATGACAGGCTTTTGTGGAATCCGGATGAGAATATCATTCAAAATGTGATTGATACCATAAGACCAGCTATACATTGTGTGTCTAAACCCTCCCATGCGAGGGGCGAGCTCTATAACTTTCCACGCGGTGGCGGTTTTCATTAGCTCAATATGACATGATGTACTCCGAAGTCCTAGCGCCTTAATTGACTTTACAGCGACTTTATTGGCATCCTCTATCTTTGGTTTTGTCAATTTAGTTGGCGTTAATCGCTGATAACCAAAGAAGTCATCAAAACCAATCGCTCGACCGGTTTTCACATGGACTGGAGGTGTTAAATAGATGTTGCCTCTATCATTAACATAGCCATCGATAGAATACATCTCACCTTCCATTAGTTGCTCTACGAGCACCTGGGGTGTCCCGCGGCCATGCCGCTCAGCGTAGACTTTATTTAAACGTTTAAATACAGCTTTTAACGCTTCCTCGAGTTCTTCGCGGTGGTACACAATAGTCACAAGCAAACTTGCTGCAAGCCCGGCAGGCTTCACAACACACGGATAGCCTACGTTCTTCTCAACTGTCTCAATGGATTCTTGAGTTGCATCTCTCACGACAGTATAAAGCGGCGAAATAGCTGGATCGTGAGCCTTTAAAAGTCGGCGCATCTTAATTTTATCCGTTGCCCAATCAAGTGAATCTTTAGTCGGGCCGTTCAGATAAGGGAGAAACGGTTGCAGTTTCTGCAATGTAGGTATAGAGTCTTCGAACTGACTCGAAAAGGCAAGAAGTCTATCAACGTACGGCGCAAGAGCTCTTTTCAGCTTAATTGGTTCGTCTACATTAACGGTAATGATTGTTACACGTTTAAGCTTGCTGAATTGCTCAGCCGCTTTGATTTTATCTTTTTTCGTAGCATCGATTACGATAAGGATGTTAACTTCTTTTCCATATCTAGTTCGATATGTATCAATAGCCTCAATAGTAGAATGGCGTATGCCGTTCACAAATAATATCGTATCGCGATGAGTCGCTTCTCTAAATAATGACATATTGATATTTCAACTAATAGGTATCTCCTCGTAGGGTAACGCTACAAGCATTCTTTGTCAAGCGGTTAATAGATCTGCGAGTCGATTTTGATACTGCTCTGCTTGGGTATGATAGCTACTTGGCCACATTGCCGGACGCGAATTTAGCTCAATTAGCCTTGCATCGCCAGAACTGTCAAATGCCATATCGACTGAGTACGCTCTATCACCTTGTTCATTAAAGTGCTCATCGACTAATTTTGCTATCTCTAAAGCGGACGCGGGGAGATCTTCAGCAGGGACAAAGTGTAACTTTCCGCCCTGAGAAACGTTTACCAGCAAGCTACCCTCAGGAGGTGTGCGGAAAAAACTCATTACAATGTCCCCATTCATAATTACTAAACGAAGTTCATGTACACCTTCTATCAAGCCCTCGACACCGCCAGATGAGTCGATAAATTCTTGGACAATTACTGGGTAGTGCTGTTGATCAATTTCAAGATCATCTTCAGGCTTTACTATTTGCACGCCCACTCCCTCAAAGCCACTATATGGCTTAACTACGACCTTTTTCTCCGCACCAAACGTTGCTCTGGCTGAAGCAGCCTCCCCATAATTTTGGGCAAGAACACTCTTCGGGGAAAATTGAGGAAAAAGTTTATATGTTTTGTCTTTATCAAAACATATTTCGTTTATATACCTAGGGTTGATAAGCTTTTTCGCATCAGTAAAGCGGAACGTGTCTTTGTCACCCTTGTCAAAGACGACATCAGCGACAACCTCACCGCTTTCCTCTAACACACCCTTTTCTGAGAATCTATACGTCTTTTTAAAGACACTTTTAGCGTCATATGATTTCGGCGAGCGAGCGATAAAGCAGTTAGCTCCGCGGTTTTTTATCTTTTCTGATAACTCATAGTAAGATGTTAGGTATTTTTCCTGTGTAAAAGGGTAGTCATACACCCCAGGATCATCAAGATAAATTACTATATTAAGAGGTTTTTTCATCTAAATCTTATCCTTTTTCTATCAATTTTAGCAATGTGTCACATCAATTTGAGACGTTCTGGAACGCGAAAAAAACTACCAGCCCAACGATCAATAGCATGAGAACAATCATGGTGATAAAACCAGATTCGGTATCTTTTCGGTTCATGGCTGCATCATAGCTTGCACGTACCCATTGCGCAAGAGCTAATTAAACAGGCCTTTTTTCTTAGCTTCGCGGAATTCTTCAAGTAGTTCTTTCTGCTTTTTGGATAGTTTTTCTGGGGTATCGACATTAACCGTCACGATGTGTGCACCACGCCCCGTTCCGCGAACGTGCGGCACACCATGCCCAGAGAGCTTAAAGTCAGTACCGCTCTGCGTACCGGCTGGAACTTTCATCTTGACGAGTCCATCAACCGTCTCAACCTCGACTTCAGTGCCAAGCGCGGCATCAACCATCGGAATGTGTACTTTACTGAGTATTAGATCACCCTCGCGCGTAAATTCTTTGTGCGCTTTTACGCGTACGTGTACATAGAGATCGCCTTTCGGACCATCTGCAGTTGCTTCCCCGTAGCCGCTAAGACGAATTGTAGCGCCGTCATCAATGCCCGCGGGAACTTTGATCTTCACCTTTTTCTCTACGCGCTGCGTTCCGCGCCCGCCGCACACGCTGCACTCTTCTTCCGGGACTTTCCCGCGGCCGCCACACTTTGAGCACGTGACGGCTTGCTGGATATTCCCAAGAATCGTTTTTGCGACGCGCACTTCTTGGCCTGAGCCGCGGCAGACATCACATGTTTTGAGTTCATGTCCTGGCTCAGCTGTTGTGCCCTTGCAGTGCTCACAGGTGTCATCAAGGTTCAGCTGCACTTCAGTCTCAACACCAAATACCGCTTCTTCAAAATCAAGCTCGAGCATGACTTCAACGTCGCGGCCACGTTTTTTGCGGCGACTTCTTTGTCCACCCGCTTGACCACCGAAGAAACTACCGAATAAATCACCAAAGCCGCCCAAATCATCAAAATCGAAATTAACTGAGTGGCCTTGACCGCCAAACCCTGTAAATGGGTTACCGCCCGCAGAGCCGCCTGAGCCGCCAACACCAGCGTGTCCAAACTGGTCATAGCGTTGACGCTTCTGCTGGTCTTTCAGTACCTCGTAGGCTTCATTGACTTCTTTGAACTTCACCTCATCGCCACCCTCTTTATCTGGGTGCAACTCGATTGCTTTACGCCGAAATGCTTTTTTTATTTCATCATCACTGGCGCCTTTTGACACGCCCAAAACTTCGTAATAATCACGTTTCTCAGCCATTACTTTATTTTAGCACTTAAGCCTATTGAGTGCTAGCCAAAATAGTAGTCCTGGAACTTGATAAAGAACAGCGCAATCATGACGCCGTACAGCAACAAAACAGCGGTGAAGGCGTGCTGATTGAGCAGATCGCGCTTCCATTTGACGATACCTTGTGGTTTTTTTATCGTATTGAGAAAATCTTGCGCGCCATATATGCCAATCGGTACGCTTGCTGCCCATATAAACACGCAGAATATACAGATTTTGCCGAGCACATACAGACTTACCCAGAAAAACCATAGACTAAATAGCAAAATAATCGTACTCAGTCCAACTACTACCTTCTGGACGACTGAGGTCCAGCTACCGCCGCTTAGTCGTTGCAAGCCAAACGCAAGCAGCAATGAGAAGACAACGACCCCAATCAATGCATTTGGCGGGCCAAATACTGCTGCGAGTTTGTCTCCAAGCACGCCGCCGCAATCAACGACCGGGCTTAAATTGCAGCTAAGCTCCTGCGCTGGATACTTCAGCATATGCACGCGCTCGGCGGCCTGCCAAAACGACGCAACCAGTCCAACAAGTGAAGCGCCAACCAATAGCCGAGGATACAGTTTTGAGTTATTTTGATTTTTTGCCATCTTTGATCTCCATTATCTTTAGTAGTATACGCGAACTTTTATCTGCCGTTGTTCGCTGCAATCATGGACAAAAACCTAGACATGTAGTATATGGAAAGCGGAGGTACCTATGTCACACGGTAAAGAATTTACAAAGGAAGAAGCAAAAGAAATCGGCGATGCAATCGGTGTTCGCTGGGAAGAAACGGATCTTGAGCAGTTCCGGCTCGGGCTGGCTGTTGAGCTCGAGCATGGCAGCCACGACCCTGAAACTGACGTGATCGGCGATGACTATCATCTCGCAGGTAAAATCACGTGGGCTCACCTAAAGGAGCTGCCGGACTACTACACGCGACTCATAAAGATGGAGGAAGAGGCCGAAGCGGAGCTTGATAGCTAAGCTTCACTGTCAAACACATCATCCCCGAGCAGCTTTTTCAGCCGAGCACGTATGCTGCCGGTATGCCTGCCGAACTGCGAACTGAGTTCTTTCACTCCAAGTCCGCGTCCAAACAATTTCGTTAGTTTCTTATCGTCTGCTTCCGACCAAGGTTTGTAGGCATTCGGGTGCTCTTCGCGCATTTTTTCGATTTTTTCCTGCCAGGACGCACTACTGTTATTCTTTGATGCGATCTTCTTCTTTTTTCTTTTTTGTTCATAGTCTTTTTCTAGATGGGCATGTTTTTCAGCGTCTTTTTTGGATTTTTTGCGCATCATTCGATCAATCTCATAGGCCTCTTCGTGCATCATCAAAGCGACGCGGTTTAGTCCACCAAGCGTGAGCGTATCAAGCGAGCGCACGCGGCTCAGTGCGACATAGCCCATGCCTGGCACAAACGCTTTTGACAGGTCGACATGCGCGGCATCGAGCGTCATTCCTTGACTTTTATGGACGGTAATCGCCCAGGCAAGGCGCAGCGGCAATTGCACCAAACCTGCGACTTTCTTATCACCATCACGCATTTCCCATGAATCACGATCAACAACTATTTTCCTGCCATCGAGTGTTTTTACAATAGGCAAGTCTGTTTCTTCGTCGAAATCAACGACCGTGCCCAGCGTGCCATTCACGTACTTTTTATCTAACGAATTCTTCACAAACATAACGAACGCGCCTTTTTTGAGCCGCAGCAGCTCTGGCGCTAAACAGGATTTCTTCAAGCCTTCTACCCGGCCGGCACTACCGGTCGTTGTCATTTCATACTCATGTACATCGCCCTCCATCGCCGCCAAACGAGAATTATTTATCGAGTCGACATCGGCGTTTGTCGTGTAGAGCTCGGTGACCGGTTCATCAAACGGCGTTCGCACTTTTTTGCGCGTCAGCAGGGCCTCAGCATGTCGGCGACGAATGTCATTATCGCGTAGAGCGGTGAGGATGTCGCTTAAACTATCATCATCTTGCCGGTGTTGTTCTTCGAGATAACAAACAATCGGATCAAGCTCCTCCCAGGCGCTAGAATGCACGACAAATCCACCCTCTTTGCTGTCCACGCGGTTCACCGGGGGCAACTGATAAAAGTCTCCACTCATCACCACCTGCAGTCCGCCAAACGGCGCTGAATCACCTCGCACCTCACGGCATATCTGATCCACCATATCTAATCGGAAATCGTGCAGCATAGAGATTTCATCAATCACGAGAATATCTGCATTGATAATCTTATCCTGCCGAGTTTTACTCATGTCACTCGCAGTGCGTTTATGCAGCTCATCCGCGATGCCGATACCTGACCATGAATGAATTGTTGAGCCGCCGAGGTGCGTAGCCGCGAGGCCTGTCGATGCAGTCACGGCAACTGATTTTCCATCAGCTCGAGCATTACGAACAAACTCGTTCAACACATAGGTTTTCCCTGACCCCGCAGGACCAGTAAGAAAAACCGAATGCCCTGCATCAAGCAGCGCTAAAGCAAGTGTTTGTTTCATACAACTAGTGTAGCCTAGCGAGACAAGATAAAATCAATATAGTGCCTGAATCCAGATCTGTTGTCTTGCTCATCCTGGGGCCGGGGCTGCCTATCTTGACATAGGTTACCTAACCGCTCAAAGTCCACTCCATCTGTATCGCCAATGACCTGAAATTCTGCTGTGACATCCATGCTCGGCTGTAAGAGCGGGTCGCCAGGGATGACTTGAGCATTTCCTTCACCATCAGCAAAAATCTGCTCAGTTATTTCACGTACCCCTTCACCTGGCACAATATCCACATCAAGAACCCTAATCAGTATTTCGGGCGTTACTCGTGAATTGTCTCCCATAGAGATAGCTTAAAATAATGAAAAGTTTGATGCTAGTAATGCTTATTGGGGGCGCAAAGGGATAGCGGTGCGCTGGAGTTTTTCTGGCAATTCGCGCGTTGCTGCTGCCTCCTCACCGAGAGCGGCAAGTGTTTGGTCGACTGCCTCAATATGCTGCTCAATATCACTTGCGAACTGTTCGATATTGCTATCATTTCCCTGTAAGCTCTCGCCCAACGCCACAAAATGATCATTCAATGCTTTATGAACCTTTCCGGCAGCATCCGGAATCCGATTGATAGCTTTGAACTGCTGATAGGCCGATTCAAACCGTACTAAATAATTTTCTAGCTGATTCGGCTGCAGTGCCGAAATACCTTCAACTGTTGAGAGCTCACGCAAAAACCACATATTTGATAGTGTTTCTGCCACCGATGCACAATACTGCAGCATCGTGCTCGGTTGCGATAGCTTTTGAAGTGCGATTTTAGATACGGCAATTTCGCTGTGAAGCTCCCTTGCCTCAACAACGCGCGGGAGAAGCACGCTGGCGGAGTAAAATTCTGGGAACGGTGTCACCGAGATCGAAGTTTCGAGCTGCTGTAGTGCAGCTATCGAGCTATGTTCGTAGCCTTGCAGCAGCAAGATTTCCGATGTCAGGTCGCATAACTGCGAGGCGCTGCTTTGCTCGATTGAGTTGATAACAGCGAGGGTAGCTTGTGTTGAGGCATCCTGCCGAAATTCTTCGACGGCATCAATGTAGCGCTCTGCGCGCGCGTGCTCAACCAGCGAATACACCCCAAAAAGTAGCAAGGACACTAGCACAGCAATGAGCCATGGCTCCCGCCGCAAAAACTTCCACACCCTAGTCATGCTTGTAGTGTAGCACCCCTATAATAAATTATCGTGAATCAGTAATCCACGCAGCTGTCTGTCTCACCGAGCCATTAACGAGTCGACTACCGAAAATTCTGTAGAATTCTCGCAATCCTACATCTGTTGGTGCGCCTGATTCGTATCGATTTAGGTCAAAAAACTCTCCCGCAGCACGATCAATACGCGCACTTACTTCCATAGTTGGGTCGTCGAACAGCTCTGATGACATTACTCTTCCTAGGAATGACCACGCAGTCTGCCAGCCCATCTCTGCAGCATCTGAAACCTCAACTCCACCAATTTCGACTAAATTTTGCTCAAGGTATCTGGCGTGTGATCTAACGACTGCGATAAGTGATTCTAGAGTGCTAGATTCAGTCGAAGTTCCAGCAGTTCGTGCTAATTCAAGATACCTTTGCTCAAGGCTTTCTTTCGCCTCTGGTTGAAAAATACTATTTTCACTCATTTAAGGATATTTAAACACATTATTTTAATACAAGCAATTAATGTAAGGCTCGCTACCCGAAGTGCTACTCATAGCTAACTTTACACCTAGAACAATACTCCCCATTGATTAAAGGAGCTGGAGCACGAAGTTTAACTGTGCAAATTGGACATAGCGGTCGATCAGGGCTGGACGGGTCGATAAAGTATTGATGTTTATCTGCAAAATCGTATTTCTTATACTCTTTCAGTAGTTCTACTTCTTTTTCAAGCTTTGTTATTTTATCTTTAAGAATCTGTTTTTCTTCTTGCATGTCTAGCATCAGTTTCTGCGCATCAATTAATGAAGTTACCAATTCTATATTATCCTTAAGTCTTTCTGGGGCTTGGTAATAATCGATAATTTCTCTTATATTTCTAAAATTCATACTTCAAAAACGGGGCTTTTCAGCCCCGTTTCCTTTCTTTATTTGTCTTCTTCGTCGACGACTTCGCCTTCGACAGGCTCATCTTTGTCGTCTTTCTTTTCGTCACCATCGGCTTTTTCAGCTTCGGATTCTTTCGCTGCTTCTTCGTAGATCTTGCTACCGATTGGCATCATCTTCTCAGATAACTCTTTGGCTGCTGCTTCTAGTGAGTCTTTGTCAGCGTTCTCATCTTCGAGGGCTTTCTTAGCCTCTTTTACCGCGTCGTCCAGCGTTTTCTTGTCTTCATCAGACACTTTGTCCTTGTTGTCTGACACGAATTTTTCAGTCTGGTAGACCGTATTTTCTAGCCCGTTACGCGCTTCGATAGATTCACGCTTTTTCTTATCTTCTTCAGCGTGGGCTTCGGCTTCTTTCGCCATCTTCTCAACTTCATCTTTGTCGAGGTTGCCGCTGTTTTGGATCGTGATTGACTGCTCTTTGCCAGTGCCTTTGTCCTTTGCAGTCACGTTTAGGATACCGTTGGCGTCGATATTAAAGGTCACCTCAATTTGCGGCATACCGCGCGGTGCAGGTGCAATGCCGTCGAGGATGAATCGACCAAGCGATTTGTTATCTGCAACCATTTCGCGCTCACCCTGCACCACATGAATCTCAACCTGCGGCTGGTTATCAGCAGCGGTAGAGAATACTTCACTCTTTGAGGTCGGGATAGTAGCGTTACGCTCAATAAGCTTCGTTGCGATACCGCCCATGGTCTCAATACCAAGTGATAGTGGGGTTACATCTAGGAGCAATACGTCCTTGACGTCACCAGCGAGCACGCCGCCCTGGATAGCCGCGCCGACAGCAACGACTTCATCAGGGTTCACGCCCTTCATTGGCTCTTTACCGAAGATGTCTTTTACCTTTGCCTGCACAGATGGCATGCGAGTCATTCCACCGACTAATACCACGGCGTCAATGTCGCTGGCCTTCACGCCGGCATCTTTCATGGCTTTTTTGCACGGCTCAGCTGTCTTGTCGATCAAATCACTAACAAGACTTTCGAGCTTGCTGCGCGTCATTTTGTACTCAAAGTGCTTTGGCCCATCAGCATCAGCGGTCAAGAACGGCAAGTTAATATCAACTGATTGCGCGGTTGATAGCTCAATCTTTGACTTCTCAGCCTCATCACGCAATCGCTGCATGGCTGCATTATCTTCAGTGATGTCCATGCCGTGTTCTTTTTTGAACTCATCAGCCAAATGGTTGATGATAGCGCGGTCAAAGTCTGCTCCACCGAGGTGCGTGTCGCCGTTCGTGCTCTTTACTTCAAATACCCCGTCACCGAGCTCGAGGATTGATACGTCGAACGTACCACCACCAAGGTCATAGACAGCAATCTTCTCGTCTTTTTTGCCTTCTTTGTCGAGACCGTAGGCGAGCGCTGCGGCAGTTGGCTCGTTAATGATTCGCTTTACTTCAAGTCCAGCAATCTTACCAGCATCTTTGGTTGCCTGACGCTGTGAATCATCAAAGTAGGCAGGCACGGTGATGACCGCTTCGGTCACAGGCTCGCCGAGGAAGCTTTCAGCGTCTGCCTTCAGCTTCGAGAGTACCATTGCAGATAGCTCTTCGGGTGTATATTCCTTATCGGCCATTTTGACCTTTACGCCAGTGCCACTTTTCACCATCTCATACCCCATGAGTTTGATGTCTTTTTGCACCTCTTTGTCGGTCCATTTGCGGCCGATCAAGCGCTTCATTTCATAAATGGTGTTCTTTGGGTTCGTCACCTGTTGACGACGTGCCACCTGACCCACAAGTCTCTCACCCTTCTTATTCACCGCAATAACTGACGGTGTCGTGCGGTTACCTTCCGCGTTCTCAATAATTGTCGGCTTTCCTGACTGCATAACAGCCATTGCCGAGTTGGTTGTACCTAAGTCAATACCGATTATTTTCGACATGTGTATTCCCTCTTATCATTATTCTGTTGATTAGCACTCGTTAAGTGCTTCTGCTAGAAATTGTAGCAGACCAAAATTTAGCAGTCAAGTACTTAGAGTGCTAATTACTGTATTACTATGAACGGTAGCGCACCATCAGTTTTGATAGTGTCACCACCGCCGTTACGGTGGTGGTAGCCGCTTGAATAGTCTTTAACGACCTTAACTCTGACTACTGGATTGTGCTTTTTGAGTGTATTAATGACAAAATCACGTTCAATGTCAGTATTTTCTTCTATTTTATGAGTAATTTGGAAGGTATACAGTGATAACCCAACAGATGTATCATACGTCGCGGCGCCGAGATAGTCAGCCTGAAACCCACCTGGCAGCTTCCAGCCCTTTGGACATTTCCAAAACCGCACATGATGACGTTCTTTTGTACTGCCGCCAACTTCTTGCTGAAAGGCAACGGCCTGCTTATTCCCAAATAGAAATAGTGAGCTTACTGGCGCATTTGGATAGCTACGCCCTCGAAGCGTGGAAGTAATCATTTTGCGGGTACTGCGCCAATTGAGTTCATCAGCTTCTATCCAGCCTGACTGTTTCATCGCTTTCTTCAAATCAACTAAAGAACCGTTGTAAGCAAGATTAATCGGATCGCCAAGAATACCCTCGCCGGTACGCGCCCGTCCAATAAAGTAATCCGGCAAATATAGCTTCGTGAGAATCCTATGCATGCGTGGCAGGAGCAAGTAGGCGACTGCAAACCATGCCGCCAAAAGTCCTAAGACCGTACTCTGCGAGAAAATATTGATAGTTAACCGATATATGAGCAGTGCTGCGGCAACCGTAACGGCAAACAGCAGCAATCGCTTAAGAAAGACTGTCCGATCGAACAGCTCACGTAAGTGCTTCATTTTGCGGATGGCATATCGTCTTTTACTTTGACGTATACCTGCATTGTTGTGAGCGCGATGATAAACAGCACTGGTCCGGCAACAATACCCAAGAAGCCAAATAATGCGAGACCTGAGAACACCGCTACCATCGTCAAGGCAGGATGAAGCTCAGCTTCTTTTGGAACGAGTTTTGGCCGAATAACGTTATCAATGTTGGTAACGACAAGAAAATGCGTTATAAGCACAATCAATCCGCCCGGGACGTTGCCGGCGAGTATCATGATGAAGCCGATGGGGATTGTCAGTAACCCTCCGCCGAGCGGGATAATGGACAGCACCGTGAGTATCAAAAAGAAGAACGCGAAGTAGTGAATACCGGCGATCTGTACAGATAGAGCACCGACAAAGCCTTGCGCGAGTGCCACGACAAACTGACCCTTAACCATTGCATTTGTCATGTCTCTTGCTTTTTGCATGTAGAGATTCGACACTTCATCGCCGAGCGGATTCAACTTGCGTAAAAAATTGAGAAGTTTCTTGTAGTTACCGAGCAGAGCCACGAACACATAAAAGAAAATAATAATTTGCGTAATGAGCTGCGGGATACTACCGATAGTACTCTTCAAGAAATTAAGCGTCCCTTCTCCTATCGCTTTGGCTGCATTTAGCGAAGCTGTTTGTATGTCCTCAATTGACAGTTCAACCCGACCATTCGTCCAGCTATCAAGACGCTCATTGAGGGATACAAGAACTTTGTCTTCCTGCAAGAACTCGCTGCCACTTTCAATCGCCGTATCGACATCACTCACAAGCGTTTGCACTTGAGCGACGCTGACCCAGACAACCAATATAACGGGGATTATCAGTACTAAAATACTGATGAGTGTCGTTAGTGTCACTGACAACCCGGCTTTTTTGGTTTTTTTCGTGAGCCAGTTATTCAGCGGTACGAAAATAACCGCAGCTATTGCGGCAGCAATAATAGCAGATAGAAATTGCCCAAGTATGAGAACGGCGACAAGTGCAGCGATGCCAACTGCAACGTTCAATGCGCGGCGCTCTTGTAGATTCAGCTTCATGATTTTTCCTTCGTTTCTGCATTGTTAAGAACGCGGCGAGCCATCGCATAGCGAAGCAGGTTATTTACAAACGCCGCTAAAATAGCAATCCCAACGAGCAGGTACCCCATGACAAATAGTTTTCCGCCCGTTGTTTCTGGAGAAATATCGCCGAAGCCTACGGTCGTTAGCGCTACAACAGAAAAATACGCTGCATCAAGATAGGTAAGTCCTTCAAGATACCGCATCATAAACGTACCGATCAGGATAATAACGAGCGCTGTCAGCGCAATGATAACAAAGACCACCCGCACCTTCTTAGCTTCATCTACTGTCATTTGTGGCGTTGGTTTTTTCATCGGCTAGCTTTCGATATAAGAGTTAAGCTTTTGTGCCACTTGGGATGGGTGCTTTACCCCGCGGAGCACGACCGTTTCTGTTGATCCGCTTTTTGCAAACTCCAGTGTGACGTCTCCATGATCACGAGATTTCATCATGCGATAAGCATTTGATGAGGAGACTTTATGCAAATTTTTCAATGATCGACTACTGCTAGAGTGCTGGCGTGAGTTGCTTTGAATAATGAGCTTATTATTAGCAACGAAATAACTAACACGCGCCCACCCATCAATCAAGCTATACAGCGCCATGACCGATGTGAGCGAAATCCCAACAAACAAGAGTATCGACAGCCAAATGAGCGTTGCATCAATGCCAAGTGCGCGCCGAATGGCAACGACAACTAATAATGTACCCAGTATCATCGCGTAGCTTGTTAGCACCATCGCAATAACGTTTGCGATAAACGGCTTCGTGCTACGCTCAATCAGAAAGTCTCTCTGCTCACTCATGTCTTATCTGTTAGTAAAGCAGATAATCTCTTTTGTTGCAAAATACTATTTGTCGTCTTCTAGACGAAGGCTGATGCCGCCTGATGATTCAGCGATAAGGTTAAACACTACACCATGCAAATACCCGATGAGCCAACCGAGTCCAAAATAGAGAAACGGTAAGACGAGTATGCTGACGACGCCAGTTGCGAGACCGAAGGCCATACCACTTAGAACACTTTGCGTTTCCTCAGCGATGTCAACCGTCGCACGTAAGCTATGGATGATGGCTACACCGAGGCCGATAGCCCCAAAAAATGTTCCTTCAAATAGTGCTACTGATGAAGCTTTTACTCCAACAACTCTTTTGTTCATGTTTGACTTTGCCATACTAAACTCCTTATTTCTTACTTTCAACATACGCATATGCATCTAATCCAAAATCACGCATTGCAATTTTTGCTTGAACATTCATTGCAACGACCGAACCGGCAATCCAGACGAAGAACCAAAGGAATGATTGATCAACGGTGTCGAGTACAGAGCGGATAACTCCTTGATCATGTAGTTGGTCAAGCGTCACTTCTCCGGCGAATAAGAACACGCCCCCGAGAATTAGCGCAACGCCGAGCATTGCAGTCACAGTGAAAACGAGTGTCACTGATATTTGACTTCCTGAGCCGTATGCCAGTCCCAGCACAGCTCCAGACAAGCCAAGCAGCGTCAGCACAAAGCCATTATCTTCAAGCCCGAGCGCGATGCCTAGATAAGTTAACGCCGTGGCGCCAAGTACTGCCATCAATACAGTAATTGCAACCCCGTAAAACGCAAACGATAACAGTCCCATAATGATTGCCACAATGATGGCCATCAGTATCGCGATAGTCAAACTAATCGCTCCAGATCCAAAAATAGCTTGGACGCCACCAAATCCCACCATTGCACCAACGATCAACCCTGTGATCGGCAGCATAATACGAAACAAACGCTGACCATAGACAGCGAGAATCCCGCCCACGAGCATAAGCCCGGTCGCGAAAACTAACATGTAACACCTCCTAGTTAACTTGTTAACGACATAGTAGCATTAATTCGTTAACGCGCCTCATAATGTGATGAAAATCACACCTAGTTGGTGTCTAGCGGTCTGAACACATCATTTAGCTTCCCAGCCGCCGCATCTTCTTCGCGCCAAGCCTGGACAGCCGCCGCATTTGACCTAGAGTACTGCGTCAAATCACCATCCGCCCACTCGCCAGTGAAACCCCTGACCAAGAACTCTTCTGTTTCAATTGTTCCTTTTTCGAAGTCATACATTTTTCCCTCTTTTCTTAGCTTTTTACTCGCACCATTGCCGGGCGAAGCAGTTGATCACCAAGCATATAGCCGCTCTGAAGTTCTTCGGAAACGACTTCATCGCCATCACCCTCTTCGTGGCTGACAGCTTCCATGGTGTTTGGATCAAAGTGTTCGCCAACCGTTTTAATGCGAGTGACCCCTATTTTCTCAAGTGTTTGCAGGAATTGTTTATGGATCCCGGACACTCCTTTGGCAAATTCGGAATTATCAGCCTGCTGCATAGCACGATCGAAATTATCAATAATCGGCAAAAGCTCTTTGATCGCAGAACCCTTGAAGAAGTTTGCCAAGGCCGCTCGCTCTGATTCAGCTCGCTTGCGCACATTCTCAGCATCAGCTCGTTCACGCAGCAAGGCTTCATTCAGCCGAGCATTTTCCTCAGCTAGCTCTTCGGCGACTTTTTTATAATCAACTTCTTCTTGCTTTTTGTCGTCTTTTTTCTTTGTCATGAATTGATCTCCAAAAGTGCTTCTCCGCCAAGTTCCACTGCTGTCGCTATAGGCTCCACATCGGGAGCTGAACCATAAAGAGGCTTACCTGATGAGCTAAAAGCCCAAGTACCTCGACGAGGCAAAGCATCTAAATCAGAAGGATTTTTCATACTTAGGAATGAAGCATACAACCCAGAAAACCTTGCTAATCTAGCTGCTTCTGTCGGATTTACTCCGGCTTCGATATTCAGCCTGAGGGTTTCTGCGTAGCACTGACTTGGTGACCTCAGCTCAGGCATACAATGCATCCTCCAGCATCTTTCCGGCGTTGCCAACGAGGCCCATGACTTCCTTGTAACTTTGACGCGTTGGGCCGATAACCCCGATGAAACTCTTATCAGAATACGGACTGCGGAACTTGCTGATGATTAGCGAACAGCCTGCACTGCGGCCAATTGGGTTTTCAGAGCCAATATAGACACTAAGCGGTTTGTTCGGTGCAGCTTCACGAAGCCATGGCTCAAGATTATCAAGCAGCCGGGCGACTTCTTGCACCTGACCAGCTTGCATAAATTCAGGCTGTCCAAACAAGTTTGACAGTCCACTCATATACAGCTGCTTGCCAATTGTCGCCACGCCCAGATTCTGCGTAAGTTCGACCAATGTATCAACAGTATTGCGAATAGCACGCTCAGGGACACTACCTTCACCGATACGCGCTGTCAATGCACGCTCTGCCCTGGTTGTCGGCCCTATATCACCTGATTCAGCCGTCTGGTTTACGTAAAAACGATACCCCTTATCTGTTGGAACGCGGCCAGCACTGGTGTGGGGCTGTTCGATAAAACCCATATCCTCAAGACGCGCCATTTCAGCGCGAATCGTCGCACTCGATACGTTAAAGATTTTGGCCAGAAGCTGCGATCCAACAGGGCTGGCAACTTCAGCGTACTCTTCAACAATAGCGCGCAGGATTTTTTCTTGTCTCTCTGTCATTGTCGACATAATGCACTAATTATAGCACTTGCGGCTTGAGAGTGCCAATTAGGCAAGGAGCTTGTCAAAATTTTGCTCATAATCGTCAAGGACATCGCCAACTTCTCGACGCTGATCCTTCGATTGCTCTTTGCCGGCTACAAAGTCTGCGATTTCTGCTGCAGCTTCATGATAATCATGGTTAATGACGACTCGCACGCGCGGCTCACTGCGAATAAGATCAATGACCTTTTTGCCCGTGCGAATCCGGTTCAAAAATTCAGTCTTAGTAATCTCCTCTCGGCCTTCAAATCGCTTGCGCCATTCTTCAAAGCTTGGTGGCAGTATGGCGATAATTTTTGTATCAGGCTTTGCCGCTAGCACATTCTTCGCGCCCCCAAATTCAATTTCATTGATGGCTGGCTTACCAGCTGCTGCAGCCTTTTCGAGTTCTCGTATGCTCGTTCCGCTTACTTGTTGATCATGTATAAGCTCTGCTTCAAGAAACTCACCAGCTCGTAAATCTTCTAACATGCCCTCCTCCGTGCGGAAAAAGTAATTAACACCATGCTGCTCGGTCTTGCCATCGCGAAACTTCGGAGGTCGCGTAGTATCAGAGACAATCTGCTGAAAATCGTGCTGGCTCACAAGCTGATTAATGATAGTATTGCGTCCTGCAGCAGCAGGCCCGATAAGCACCACATATTCAACGCTGTGAAGAACTTTCCGCGCATGTTCTGATACGTGGTAATCACGTAAAACGTCAATAAAAGCTTGTTTTTGTTTGAGTACAATCTCTTCCATAGGGCAAGTATAGAGCTCAGGGGTAGCACGCGCAAGCTTTCAGTTAAAACAAGTCGTCAGCGTCCCCAAGCTTCTCGAGCAAGTCACCACCTATTTTCCTTGCCATTTCTTGTCGTTCGGCAGGCACTTCACCGCCACTAATTGCAAGTTTGATGTCACTCACAGCGTTCTCTAGAAGGTCATTCAGTATAAGTATGTAATCGTCCTGTAGCGCTGCATGTAGGGACTTTTTCGCTTCATCTAAGCGCCGAAGAAATGTGTCACTATCGCCTCTGCCACCAATTCGCCGCATCCACTCTTTATAGCCAGGCGGCATAATATACAGCCTGTAGATCTTTCCGAAGCCCAATGTTGCGAAGTGATCTATTTGATCGGCACGAATCGCCATCGAAGCCTGGCCATCATTGGGATATGACTTGCGGCGTGTTCCATAAAATTCGTCGGTTTCCGCAATCAGAAACTGGACGTACTCACCCTGTTTGATGTCATTCAGAATACTCGGCAAATCATCTCGGAAAAAGTAATCTCGTTTGTCTTTTTCACCCTGACGAGGTGGACGCGTAACATCACTTAGTACCTGCTGGATGCCAAGTTCTTTCATGAGTGTCGTTTTACCAGCCCCGGTTGGCCCAACAAGAGCAACCAGCTCTACTCCTTCAAGTTCGCGTCGAACTCGCTCATTAGGTTTGTACCCATCGACCAGTACGCGCGCTATCCGTAGAAAATACTCTTTTTCCATTACCTTCCATTGTAGCTTAACGCGCTATTTTAATCTCTTTTCAACAATACCGTAAATGCTTCAGCAGGAATATCAACTTTGCCAAATCGTTTTAGGCGTTCTTTACCACGTTTTTGTTTGGCGAGCACTTTTTTCTTACGTGACACGTCGCCGCCGTACAGACCGCTTGTAACATCCTTGCGGTAGGCACTTAAATCTTCGCGGGCGATAAACTTACCGCCGATTGCCGCCTGCAAAGCTACCTTAAAGTTCTGCCGTGGAATGATGTCTTTTAACTTTTCGACTGTTGTACGACCCAGCGCCTGTGCTTCGCTGCGGTGACACATGACACTTAGCGCCTCTACTATGTCACCGGCGACATAGAAATCTAACCGCACCAGATCTTCAGCGCGGTAGTCAGCCAGTTCATAATTAAACGAACCATATCCCGAGGTTTGACTCTTAAGTTTGTCATAAAAATCCGTAAGCAAGTTCGCCAACGGTGCCTCAAAGGCGACTTGAGCAAGATGGTCGTCTACATAACTAACATTTTTTTGTAGGCCTCTCGATCCAGTTATCAGCTGGATAACGGTACCGACATATTCCTTTGGAACGACGATTTCACCGTTAATCCACGGCTCCCGGATAGCTTCAATTTCATTGGCAGCCGGCATGTTGCTTGCGGCCGTCACATCAACTTCCTCTCCATTCGATAACATCACTTTGTAATCAGTCGACGGGTTCGTTACGATGAGATCAATTTCAAATTCTCGCTCAATGCGCTCGCGAATAATATCGAGATGCAGCAGGCCAAGAAAGCCAACGCGGTAGCCATGACCAAGCACCGGTGAATTTTCCGGCGTATACTCAAGAGCTGAATCGCTTAGCTTTAGCTTGTCCATCGCATCTTTGAGCTGCGGGTAAAACTCGTTGCTACTCGGGAAAAAGCCGGCGTAGACAAATGGCTTTACTTCTTTATAGCCGGCAAGCGGCTGCGGCGATTGTTTTGTTAAGGCTACCGTATCACCGACGCGAGCTTCGGACGTATCGTGAAAATTCGTAACTATGTATCCAATTTCTCCAGTGCTCAAAGCTCCTGCCGGCCGCATATCTGGAGAGAGCGATCCAACTTCAAGCGCATCACCCTGTGCGCCCGTCGCCATCATCTTGATGGCGCTACCTTTGCTAATCGTTCCGTCAATAACTCGCACATACAAAACAACACCTCGGTATTCGTCATAAAAGCTATCGAATATTAACGCTCGTGTATCAGAGCTTTCTTCACCCTTCGGTGGGTTTACTTTCTCAACAAGCTCATCAAGAACTGCTTCAACGCCATCACCTGTTTTCGCGCTGATCGATAAAATATCCTCCCGGGCACAACCAAGCAAGCTCATGACTTCACGGCTAACTTTCTCAACATTCGCCGCTGGCAAATCGATTTTGTTCAGCACCGGGATTATCGTCAAGTCGGCTTCCATAGCAAGATACACGTTCGCAATCGTCTGAGCCTGTATGCCTTGGGAGGCATCTACGACAAGGATTGCACCTTCACACGCCTGCAAACTGCGTGATACCTCATAACTGAAATCGACGTGACCCGGTGTATCGATGAGGTTGAGCTGCGTTCCCTTGTACTCCATGCGCACTGGGGCGAGCTTAATAGTGATGCCGCGTTCACGCTCTAGATCCATCTTATCGAGCAGCTGCTGTTTCATGGCGCGCTTCTCCACCGTGCCGGTTATTTCCAGCAGGCGATCGGCAAGTGTGCTCTTTCCATGATCAATGTGAGCAATGATGCAGAAGTTACGAATAGTTGCTTGTGACATTCACGCTATTATAACAGAGGTGGCTCCTACATCTTGATTGGTTTTAGGATTAAGCGCGTCAACTTGTTTATAGCTTGCTGGGCTTCTTTGAAGCCAAACAACGTTGAAACAGCGATATGCACCGCGAAAGTGGCAGCGACAATTGCACCAAGCTTGGTACCGAGAACAAAGAAACCAACATCGTTTGCTTGTAGCGGCAAAATCGTCACCATGATAAAAGCTGTTACCATCGTGAATCCGGTTACCGATATTAAGCGCACAATTGTGTGCAGCAATTCAACCGTAAATAATTTCGGGTCGCGCAAATGGATAACGATTCCCAGCACAGTCACCTCTGCGATAGCGGTGATTGACTGCGCGATGGCCAGCCCGGCGGCGCCGTATGCCTCAGGACGCGCTAGGGCAAACACCAGAATGATGTTCAGAGCGATCGCAAATACGGAAATGATCAGCGGCGTAGACGTATCTTTGTAAGCATAGAAATATCGTGTCAGCAATGTAAAAACAATGCGGAAGAATATCGCTACGGCTAAGAAGCCGAGAATCAGCGCAATCTCTGGCGACCCTCTCTTAAAAATCAAACGTGCCAAATATCCCCGCGTGAAATACGTCACCACCATAATCGGCAGTGCAATCCACATCAAAATGCGGAGCACGTCTATAAACTCTTTGCGGAACAAATCCGGCCTGCCCTGCGACAGGCGCTCGGTCAAACGCGGAAAAGCCGCCGTTGAAATCGATGAGCCAATTAATAAAATCGGCGCTGTGTGAAGAATGAAAGCGTTTTCATAGTTACTGACGACTCCTTGTCCGATTACCGTTGCGCGGTTCGTCTCGACGATGGAGTTCACTGAGTCAACTCCTTGATCAAGCGAGCGAGCTGGGAGCAAGCGAAGAATCTTTCGAAAATCTGGTGATTTAAAACGAATTTCCGGCTTGTAGTGGAATGACAATCCCTTGACACCTATTAGTGCAACCAGAAACTGTGCAAACGCCCCAATCGCAGCTCCGATTCCGAGTCCGGTTATCCCGATTGTGTCATCAAAAACAAATATGCTGACGATAATGAACGCGTTATACACTATCGGGGTTAGCGCAAAAATGAAAAATCGCCCGAAGACCTGCTGCGTGCTGGTTAGGATGCCAGATAAGGTAAAGAAAAACGGGTTAAACGCGATATAGCGCATGATAGTAACAGCGTCGTCATGTGTCTGGGGAGGCAAGTCAGCGATCAAATGAATCAGAGGGTCGGCAAAAATCAGTATGGCGATCCCAAGGATAAACGTGATGATTCCCAGGAGATTCATCAGACTGTTTGACAGCTGCCACACGCCCCGGCGGTCACCTTTGCTCATCCGGTCGCTCAAAACAGGTATGAGTACGACACTCAGAACACCCGCTGCCAACACATAGAAAAAGAAGTCAGGAACTTTAAAAGCAGTAAAGTAGGCATCTGTGCTCTCTGACCCGTAGAGGTCGAAGTTCCCGTTGACGAGCATGGTACGCAAGAAGCCAAGCAACTGCGCAAACAACATGCTGACCACGAGCAAAGTGGCCGCACCAGGAAGAGAGATCCGCTTGGCTCTGCGGGTTAATGTATTCGCCATAAGTACCTACAGTATAAGCGCTTTCACACAGATAACGAAGGCGTTTTAATACAGCGCTGCTGCTTTTGGCATCTTTGTTCCCTCGAAGAGCTCTTTCACTTCAGCATCTTCCAGCGTTTCTTTCTCGAGAAGCGCATCTTTGAGTTCCTCGAGTTTTTTGCGGTTTGCCGTAATCACAATACGTGCGCGGTTTGCCGCCTCACTAATGAGTGCCTCAACTTCATCATCAATCACCTTTGCTGTCTCATCAGAGTATTGCCGCTCGTGCATCATTCGATCCATGATCATGCCGTCATCAACATGAAAGACTTGGTTGCGCAGTTTTTTACCCATTCCTTGATTCGTCACCATTTCTCGGGCAAGTTCTGCAGCTTTCTGCAAGTCGTTCCCAGCACCAGTTGTCACGCGGTCCTCGCCATAGATGATTTCTTCAGCAATGCGGCCACCGAGCATCCGCGCCAAAATATCTTTGTACTCAACAATGCTGTGGTAGCTGCGATCCTCCGGCGGGATAAACCACGTCACGCCGCCAGTACCACCGCGCGGAATAATTGTCACTTTATGGACGTCATCGCTGTCAGGCATGACATGACCAACAATGGCATGTCCTGCTTCATGGTAAGCCGTGAGTTCTTTCTCCTTCTCGTTCATGACCTTGCTCTTGCGCTCAGGTCCGATAGCCACCTTCTCAAAGGCTGCCGTCACGTCGTCATTCGTAATCGTTTTGCGGTTATTTTTGGCAGCGACGATTGCGGCCTCGTTCATGATGTTGGCTAGGTCAGCACCGCTCGTGCCGGCTGTTTTTCCAGCCAGAGCGTCGAGGTTGACCGCTTTTTCAAGAGGTTTTTTCTTGGCGTGCACTTTTAGAATTGCTTCACGGTCTTTTCGATCAGGCAGACCGATATTCACGCGGCGATCGAATCGTCCGGGACGAAGCAATGCTGGATCAAGCACGTCCGCGCGGTTTGTCGCTGCCAAGACAATAACGTTTTGGCCTTGCTCAAAACCATCCATTTCAACCAAGATTTGGTTTAGCGTTTGTTCACGCTCGTCATGCCCGCCTCCCATTCCTGAGCCGCGGCGGCGACCTACTGCATCGATTTCATCGACGAAAATAATTGCTGGCGCATTTTTCTTTGCCTTGGCGAACAAATCACGGACACGTGACGCACCAACACCGACAAACATCTCAACAAATTCTGAACCGGAAAGTGAAAAGAACGGCACATCCGCTTCGCCGGCCACCGCGCGCGCCAGCATTGTTTTACCGGTTCCCGGCGGACCAACAAGCAACATACCTTTTGGAATGCGGGCGCCGTTTGATTCATACTTTTTCGGACTTTTTAGGAAATCGACAATCTCCTCTAAGTCTTCCTTCGCCTCGGCGGAACCAGCGATGTCTTTGAAGGTGACTTTATCTTTCTCGTTGCCGTACAATCGAGCTTTTGAACGGCCAAAACTCATTGCCTGGTTACCTTGACCCTGAGCTGAACGCATCATCCAAAAGAGCAAACCACCAATGAGGAACACAGGTAACAGTCCAATCGCGAGGTCGCGCCATACCTGACCTGAGGTATCAGGCTCTTCAATACTCACCTTAACATCACGATTCTCAAGTCCTTGCTCATAGATCGATGAGCCCGGTTCTTTTTGAGATTCCTGCGTTGGTTCTTCTTCACCGTTTGGGGTAATTTTCAGCTTGTTTCCTTGCACGACAATCTCTGACACTTCGCCGTTATTGGCTCTTTGCAGAACATCAGAAAACGCGACCTGCTCTAGCTCTGGATCAGGCGAATAGCTGCTAAACCCAAGCGCTAAGAATCCGACAATCGCAACGATAAATAGCGCTGTTCGAATATTACGGTTATTTCCCCCTTTGCGGCCGCCTGGCCCAAGTGGTTTTTTTGGTGGTTTCATCTTTTTATCCATGTACTCTCTTCCTTTTTGGAATACTGACCTTTTTGCCAGCTTGTCTCTATAGTGAAGATTATACCGTCTTACCCTCGACTTTTTGGTACAGCCTTCACAGTTTTTTTCTTACTTTCGAGCCAGAGGCTTTCGTCGACATCGACTTTCTTGCCAGCAGGCAGGGTTTTTGCAGCTACCGCTAGACGCTCGATTGCTTGCCTGTCCAGATGTACTGCGCCGCGCGAAACAAGCCACGTGCGCATAATTTCTCGCTGAACTGGCCATGAAAAATGCAGCAACGGCCAGCGCGGCAACTCATCACTCTCCGGCACGACATACTCAAGCAGCCCATCGACTTCAAAATATATGTCCTCAATCCTTTTTCGTGCAGCCAACAGATCATGACGCTTTGTTTCAAGCTTTGGCATGACATGATGGCGAACATAATTACGTAGATAATCATCGGACTCGTTGCTCGGATCTTCGCGCCACGTTAGGCTATTTTCATGCGCGTACTCGATTAAAGCGGATTTCGTTACCTGCAACAGCGGCCGAAGGATATCGTTAGTATTCCGCAAACTAACCAACCCTCGTGGCCCTGTCCCGCGCAAGATATTAATAATCATCGTTTCTAAAACATCATCTTGATGATGCGCCGTAATAATGCGGTCAGCTTGATACTTCTCCATAATCTGGTGCAGAAACTCGTAGCGCTTTTCGCGCGCAAGGGCCTCGCTGGTATTCTCACCAAGCTTCCCCTCTTCTGCCTCAAAGGCTAATTGCAAGTTTTTTGCAATTTGCTCAACAAACTCCCTGTCTTTGGTTGAATCAGGACGCATGCCGTGGTCGTAGTGCGCTACAACGTAACGAACGTTTTCAGGCTTCCTCGCAACCAATTTGTGCAGCAAAGCAACTGAATCCACTCCGCCACTGACTGCGACAATAAACTTCTTCATGTACACTTTATAGTAGATGAGTGAGCCCGATTATAAAAAACTCTCTGAGCGTATGCTGGAATTTCAGAAATTCTTGGATATGTTTTGGGATATCGAGCGACGAATCTTTCTGCCTGACCATGCGCGGAAAGACCGACTGGAAACCGACACCGAGCACTCGTATCATCTGGCGATGCACGCATGGTTTCTCAGCCAGCACTTTCCTGGGCTTAACAAAGAAAAAATCTTAAAATATGCCCTCGCGCACGACTTGGTAGAAATTTACGCTGGTGATGTCATGGCGATTGGCCGCACTGATAAAGAACAGGCCGCAAAAGAGGCACGTGAAAAAGAAGCGTTTGAGCGAATTACCGCAGAGTGGGCTGATTTCCCAGAAATGCTAGAAGCGCTTAAGGCCTACGAAGAAAAATCTGATGCAGAAGCAGTATTTGTAAACGCGCTCGATAAGATAACTCCGATACTTCATCAGTTCAACTCTAAAGGTAAAACGTGGAAAAAGTGGGATATGGACCGCGCCGAAGTGCTCCATCACAAAGATACAAAAACGAAGCATTCTAAAGAGGTCAATGCTCTATGGAAAGAGCTGAGAAAGGTGCTCCTCGAACATCCAGAATGGTTCAACGAAGGGAAAACATCATGAAGTACACGGGGCCATCAGCAAAACCTCATGATAGCGGAGTCGCCGTCGGTATTGTCGTAATCCAGCACGGCAAGCTGTTACTCATGAAGCGAACAGGCGGTAGCACAGGAGAAGGAACCTGGGCGATACCTGGTGGTGCGGTAGATTTCATGGAAGACCCTGAAGACGCCGCAGCGAGAGAGCTTGCAGAGGAAACCGGCCTCAAGGCGCAGTCATTCCAGATGCTCGGGTACACAAACGACCAGCACATTAAAGAAAAGTTGCACTACATTGGCTTCCGACTCTTTTACTGGCGAGCCAAAAATTATGGAGCCCCACAAAGCAACCGAAATAGGATGGTTCGATATCAGTGAGTTACCTTCACCACTATATCGACCAACAGAAATAAAGTTAGCGGATCCTAATGTGTTGCGGTTTATAAAGGAAAAGTCATGAAACATCTCTATTTCGTTCGTCACGGTCAAGCTGTAAATAACTTAAAGAATAATGAACTCGTTGGCGGCCACTTCGATGCTCCCCTGACTGAAAAAGGGATAACACAAGCAAGGGATGTTGCCAGTGAAATCGTAAACTCAGGGTTAACGTTCGATGTGATACTGAGCTCACCACTTCAGAGAGCACATCACACTGCAAAAATAATCGCAGAATCCATTAGCTTCCCCAAAAGTAACATCGAGTTGCTTGACATTCTGAAAGAACGTGATTTTGGCGAACTGGCTGGCAAACCATTCGAAGAAGCGCTTGGCATGACAATGAGCGAATATCTAGCAAACCCACTTTCTGCGGATAGCATCGAAGGTGTGGAAACATTGGCAGAGTTACATAATAGAGCAGGAAAGATAGTTCAGATAGTAAGAGAAAGGCCTGAGGAATCAGTGCTGATAGTGGCACACGGGGCGCTTGGTAGGTCCATAAAAAAGAACATTGAAGGTGTGCCTTACGACAAAGAAGTAGAAAAGATACCAAACGCTAAGCTCATAAAGCTTATCTAGAGAATGCAATTAATCGTTACAATGAAAAAAGACCCACAGATGTGAGTCATTTTTCTTGGTAGCAGGAGCCAGGATTGAACTGGCGACCTCAGGCTTATGAGTCCTGCGCTCTAACCGACTGAGCTATCCTGCCATATGTTGAACGTGAGCTTGATTTTATCAAATTGACATCTGTTTTGCTAGTATCGGCACAATTAAAAACTTCTTTGGGAGAGGACTGACCCTTACATTCCCAAAGAAGTTTTGTGGTATCTATTCAGCTGATTGATAGATGTATTGGTCGGCGCTTGTTCACGCGTCGAATAGTTTGTCGTAGATCTTTACAAGAAAGCTCTTCGAATCTGATCGTTCGTAACTCATGTGGGTTGTTTGCCCTGCTCGTTTTCCTTTTTATGCGAGGGAAAAGGAACTAAAAGCTACTCCTTTCGCTGATATTTGTTTTTGTTATGTCTAAAGCGAAAACTAATTTTGGCTTTGCTTTAGTGTTTTTGTTTTTGCTTACGCTTGGACTAGTATCGCATAAACACATTCTGAAAAACAACTAGTTTTATGCACATTTTTCAGAACTGCTGTCGAACTGATTGTTCGCAGCTCATTTTGTTGGGTTGCGAGCAATTCTATCGGCAGATAAAATTACTCGTTCTCTCCAAAATGGCTGTGCTTGGGTGAGAGGAGATGCGCTATCTCCTCTCACTTGCATATAGCTGGGTGCCTAACAAAAGGCACATTCGTCGCCCTGCTTCTTCTCTTCCATTTTCTTGAGAATCGCAGCGGCTTCGTCGGCCTGGCTTCCGCCAGACGATTTCTTGCTTGATTTGCTTGACGACTTTGTTGCTTTGTCGTCTTTCTTTGATCCTAGGCCAAAAACCATGATGGGATCCTTTCTCGCAGTTTTATTTTATATTGTTTGTTTTGTTGAAACTTTGTTTGTTTTATTCAACAATAGCTACATTATAGCTTATGCTTTTAATTTTGTCAATAGTATTTTTATTTATGCTTTTCTGGGTTGGTTCTCGAGACCGACTGTGCGATCCAGAATAGGGTTGATGAGCTTCATCATGACAAACAGTGCAACGGAACCAATCGCCATAAAGACCCAGTCGTGAGCAGATAGCGGTCCAACTTCGAAATAATCTGCAATAGCAGGTACATACAAAACTGCCAACTGCAGCGCAACTGAAATAATCATTGCGACGGTGAGCATCGGATTGGCAAACCACTTTATCTTATAGTCAGTGCGGATATCGACAAGTCGTACGAGCTCATACACGACCATGGCGGTGAATGCTGCGGAGACAGCGGCCAGCTGACTCTCATGGTGTACGTTGTACCAGTACTGAAGCAGCATCGCAACTGTCATCAGCGCACCGAAAACGAATATTTCTGTCCACACTCGCTTGGTGAGAATCGCTTCTTGGAATCGATTTGGCTTGGCTTTGAGCACGTCGCGGCGAGCTGGATCACTACCAAGCGCGATCGCTGGCAAGCCATCGGTCACAATGTTAATGAATAGTAGCTGCGCTGCGGTAAGAAGCAGGTTGTTAAAGAACAAGATGCCGAAGAGAATGACAAGAACCTCGGCGATATTACAGCTAATGAGGAAGTTGACGAACTTGCGGACGTTATCGAATATGCCGCGCCCCTCCTCTATTGCGTTAATAATTGTCACGAACTTGTCATCAAGCAAAATGAGATCTGCCGCTTCTTTGGCAGCGTCAGTACCTGTTATCCCCATCGCGATGCCAATATCTGCGGCCTTGATTGCCGGTGCATCATTCACGCCGTCACCTGTCATCGCAACTTGATGGCCGTGCTTCTTCAAAGCTTTCACGATGCGGATCTTGTGCTCCGGATTAACGCGGGCATAGACAGATATTTCTTCTACCTTTTGCTCAAACTCCTTTTGGCTCATAGCTTCAAGTTCGTGGCCGCTGATAGCCTCGCCTTGGATACCAATTTCCTTTGCCACCGCTTTGGCCGTCTCAATATAGTCGCCGGTAATCATAACAACGCGCATACCTGCCTCAGATTGCACCTGATGAATCACCTGCACCACTTCTTCGCGCGGTGGATCCATCATCGCTTGCAAACCAATGAACACAAGATCTTTTTCTATCTGTTTTTCACCTGACGGCTGCGCTTTTACTTCTTTGTAGGCAAAGCCAAGCACACGCAAAGCCTGCGCGGCTAAAGCTTTATTCTGCTCAAGGATGGCTTGCTTATCCTGTGCTGATAGTTTTACCTTCTTCCCGTTTGCATCAAGCATGTGGCTGCTGCGATCAAGACAAGCTTCGACAGAACCCTTACTCGCGACAATGAACCCGTCCTTTGTGTTGTGCACGGTACTCATAAATTTACGGTCACTCGTAAAGGGCACTTCATCGACACGCTTATTTTCTTTCTGAGCGTGCTCATACATAAGCTGCGCTTTGCCTGCACTGACCAGTAGAGCCGCTTCGGTTGGATCGCCAAGTGCTTGATCATCTTTCAGGCGGGCGTTGTTACACAGCGCCCCCACAAGTAGTAGTTGCTCGTGTGCTTTACTGAGTTTGGCCTTTTTGCCGTCAGACGTGAATTCTCCTTGCAGCCCATATCCGCCGCCGCTCACGTCTACCTGCTTGCCGCCGGCAACAATTGAGCGAACTGTCATTTCACCGCGCGTTAAGGTGCCGGTCTTATCCGAGCAGATGACATCAGTTGAGCCCAGTGCTTCGACCGCGCTTAGACGTCGCACTAACCCGTTCTTTGCCGCCATACGGCGAGCGCCGAGCGCCAGAGAGATACGCACCACAAAGGCTAAGCCCTCCGGTATCGCGGCCACCGCTAAGGCAACTGCAGCGGTAAAGGCAAAAATAAGTCGCTGCAACATATCTTTGTCACGCGCTTCGTCCACGAGGAACACGACAATGACAAAAACGACAAGGCAGATGACGAGAATCATCAGACCAAGTTTTTTACCGAGGTCATCAAGCTTCTTCTGCATCGGTGTCTGCTCAGTTTCGACGTCGTTCACGAGGCTGGCGATTTTACCGAGTTCTGTGGTCTGAGCCGTTTCTACCACCACACCCTCGGCAGTTCCTTGGGTTGCAAACGTACCAGCAAACGCCATATTTTTCTGATCACCCAGAGCGGCATCTTTCTCAACTAAAGTGTCCTGCTTGCTTACCGGCAAGCTTTCGCCGGTCAAGCTAGCTTCGTTCACTTGCAGGTTATGCACCGTAAGCAAACGCATATCAGCAGGAACTTTTTGTCCTTCTTCTAGAATGACAATGTCACCAGGGACAATTTGCGCGGCGTCAATTTCTACTAGTTTGCCACCTCGACGCACGGTTGCTTTTTGACCAACTAATTTCTTTAGTGCTTCAACGGTTTTTTCAGCTTTGTACTCGTTAAAGAAACCAATCAACGCGATAGCGAAGACGATAGCAAAAATGAGCAATGCTTCTTGCGCACCTTCACCTGATTCAGCCTGCGTTTCCGTGCTGTTAATGACTGACTCACACGCAATATTTAACTTTGCTGCTTGGGCCGCTTCACTCTCAGACAGCTCTAGGTCAAAACATATTTTCTCAACGAGACCACATGAATTTGTTTCTTCACATACAGGGGCTGCATCCCCCTCTCCCACCAACCCAACCGCGTAGGAAACAACAGCTGCAACCAGCAAAATAACTATCAATACATCCTTGAATTGCCCTAAAAATAGCGTGAGGGGATTAATTTTCTTACCAGCCTCAAGCTTGTTCTCGCCATACTGACTCAGGCGTTTTTCTGCCTCACTATTAGATAGCCCCTGCGACTGTTCAACATGCTGCTCTTTGAGCACATCTTCAGCGTGTTTCGTAAACCAAATATTCACAAGTTGTTGTCCACCTTTTCCATACATGTTATATTTCTTTCTAGACATAAGCAACATGAATAACCTTAGGTGGGCCTAAACAAAAATGCATTCACTTCTGACCTTATTCGCAGCAGCAGCCGAACGACAAGACATCAACGGAGACGTGAAGTCTCTAAGCATACGCGTCATCGGTGCGGCGTCACTTGCACTCGTTGTCCTACTCGTTTTGGCAGCAATCACCGTTAAGAATAAACGGTTCCATTCCTTTAAGACGCCGCTATTCGTAGCAATTGCCGCTACGATAATCGTGCCGTCACTCCTACTTGTCGGATCAACGATATACGTCAACGTGCAGTCAGAGTCAAAGGGACCAGTACACTGGCATACTGACATTGAGTTCTGGGTATGTGGGCAGGAAATCGAGCTGCGCGATCCTTATGAATTTCTGAGTAACAAAGTCGGTACCAGCACCTATCACGAACATGATGACAAGCGTATCCACCTTGAGGGAGTTGTATTTGAAAAATCATATGATGCGTCTTTGGAGAAATTCATGATAGTCACCGGTGGAGGCATCACTGATGACCAATTAGTTATTCCAACCGACCCACAACTATTCGAAAACGACGTCGATGGTGACACGGTAAGCGGCAGCGAGGATGACGTACGTCAATTCGTTGACGCTGACAAAGACGGAAGGCCAACCATTAATGTGCGCAACGGCGACCGCTGTAACGACAGCAGTGATCCTGGTGAAATCCAGGCATTTTTGATGCGGTTTGACGGCACAACAAATACGTACGAGCAGATCAAGCTTGAGGATCCAAAAAGCTACTTAATGCGTGATGAGTCCATTGTTCCTCCTGGCGACTGCTTAATTGTTGAGTTTGGTCCTTCAAAAGACTTCACCGACAAGCTCTGTCAACAATATGGCGTCAGAGACGCTGAGCGATGCACTGAGTTCGGAGTGAGTGAATACAACGAAGAGCTGTGTAATATTCGCCAAGTACGTGATAGTGGCCAAAGCGATGAAGATGATGCATCAGCTGCCGAATCTCAGAATAATCAGAATGCGGAAGTTCCAGCCGTACCAGAAGAAGAAGGTACACCTGAGGAAGATAATGCCCCAGTCGAAGTACAAGAAGTTATTGAGGGAGAGGTGGAGCAACTGTAATGCTTGATTTGCCACAATTATCTATTGTCCTAGGAGCAGCTGCCATAGACTCAATCAATCCGTGTGCTATCGGCGTGCTTATCCTCATGGTGTCAGTTGTTCTCGGTCAAGGAGGAAGCCCTGCGCGACTATTGAAGGTCGGTGGCGCCTACATCTTTGCGATCTTTGCAACCTATCTGATTGCCGGACTTGGACTTATCTACTTCTTCTCTTCTATTCCGATCGTTTTGGCAGAATACCTGTCAATCGCCGTCGGTCTGCTTGTCATCTTTGCTGGAATCCTCGAGGTAAAAGACTTCTTCTGGTACGGCAAAGGCTTTAGCCTGCAAATACCAAAGAAATACGCTGACAAAATCCATGACTGGTCAACGAGTAGCCGATCAGTGTGGAGTGTTATGTTGCTTGGCGCGTTCGTAGCGGCCGTCGAATTACCGTGTACAGGCGCGCCGTATCTTGCGATCCTTACCATTCTGCGTATCGATTTCACTATCTGGGCGTTCCTACTCATGGTGCTCTACAACGTCGTCTTTGTTCTTCCACTCATCATTATTCTTATTATGGTGGCGAGTGGCACGAAGATCAGCACCGTCAGTAAATGGAAGGAAGACTCCAAAGGCAATATGCGCCTCGCCATGGGTCTAATGTTCGTCGCACTCGGCTGGATATTGATACTTATTGCAAACGGAACCATAAACTTCGGTTAGGGGGAGCTGATGCGTCACATTGTTAAACGAGCAGGTCACACCGAGCCTTTCGACGAGAAAAAAGTCTACGCGGCGGTTTTTTCTGCATGCACCGCACTACGTGAACCAGCTGCAAGCGCAGAATTAATCGCTGATAAAGTGGTCAAAGAAGTCAATCAGTGGATTGAGAAGAAGCATGAAGTAACCGCCAACGATATTCGCAACCAAGCGAGCAAGCATCTCGAAAACTACAATCCTGATGCTGCTTATTTGTTCAAGCACCACAGGATCGTGAGCTAATGCAGTCTATGAAAGCACGTGAACCAAAAAAGACAGATTATGATTTGATCGTCATCGGCACAGGCTCCGGAGGCGGTACTGCTGCACACATGACGAATCTCAATGGTAAGAAGGTTGCCGTTGTCGAGCAAGAAGTCATGGGCGGTGAATGCCCAAACTTTGGCTGCATCCCAACCAAAGCCCTCCTGCAGGCTGCAGAAACCCTTGATACTATCCGCAGAGCTGATGACTTCGCTATTAAAGTTAAAGGTGAGCCAGAAGTAGACTATCCTGCCCTCAAAAAGTGGAAAGATAAAGCCGTGTGGAACACCGGAACACACGCTGGTGAGGAAAGTTATAAAGAAGACGGCATTGATGTTCTGAAAGGTCACGCCCACTTCATTGATCCCTGGACACTGTCAGTCAAAGGCAAGCGCTATACTGCGCGTCGTTTCTTGATTGCGACAGGAACACACGACTTTGTCCCGCCTATTCCTGGCCTGAAAGAATCAGGCTACATCGGCTACCGCGAAGCGCTTGATTTTACCAAAGCGCCGAAGAAGCTGTTTATTATTGGTGGTGGCGCAATCGGCTGTGAGTTCACAGAAATATTCTCGACATTCGGCGTGCAGGTGCACATCGCTGAAGCTGGTGAGCGACTGCTCGGGAAAGAGGACAAAGAGATTGGCGAGCTGGTAGAAGCTCTATTCGAACACAAGGGCGTATCGGTACACGTCGACTCAAAAGTCATCAAAGTCGAGAAGAAGGGGTCTCAAAAAGTCGTTCATGTCGAAACACACGGTAAAGTCAGTAAAGTGACCGTCGATGAAGTGATGCTGGCTGCTGGGAAGCTGCCAAATATAGACCTCGGACTTGAAAATGCTGGCGTTGATTACGACGAGCGTCGAGGCATAAAGGTCAACCGTGAAATGCAAACGACAGCTGATCATATTTACGCAGCTGGCGATGTCACTGGTGGCTACATGTTTACGCACACAGCCACGTATCAGAGTCGTATTGCTGCCAGCAACATGTTCAGTAATCTCAAACACCACGCAGACTACAGCGCTGTTCCCCGCTGCGTCTTTATTTCTCCGGAAGTTGCTGCCGTTGGTAAAACAGAGGCTGAGCTGAAAGAAGCTGGTGTTGACTATCAAGTTGGAGCCGTGCCAATCAGTATCCTCGGCCGTGCTAATACCTCTCAAGCTGATACAGGATTCGTGAAATTACTGGCAGATAAAAAAGGCCGGTTGCTCGGCGGCAGCATTGTTGCGCCGCGTGCTGGCGAGATGATCCACGAACTTACCTTAGCTGTTCAGTGGAGGATGAAAGCCAGCAAACTCGTCTGGACTATCCACGCCTTCCCTACCTGGTCGCAGGCAGTGCGCACTGCTGCTAATAAGATCACCTGTCGATAATCGCAATTATAGCTTGGTCGCGTCGATTCGTTGTTGAATCTTTGCGCGCTCAGCCGGTGTTTCTGCACTCCGCAGTAGTTTTTTGTATTTTTCCCTCATTTTTGCAAGCTTTTTGACTTTACGCTCCGGCAAGTCAGAAGCGAAAGCGTTTCTCAACAAGTGTAGGTGTACTTTGATTTCTCGAGGATCCGTCTGTTTGCTGGGGTTTCCTTGTTGATCTAGTTCCGTAACTTTAATCTGCAATGCACTACCCTTTTTCGTTATAAGTGCGTGTGTTCTGACCGCATCGGGTCCGCTGCCGCGTAACAAGGTTGCTTCGTAACGAATAACTTCATCGTCGCCACTACGAGATCCAACGCTGCGCCGGTAAAGGCTGTAGAGTAACCCCTCTGTTGCATCTTTGGAAACGTCAAAATTGACTGGGGATCTTAGTTCTATACTCTCTGGGTTTACATCACTCTCATCAAGACGTGCCTGCAAAACTGAGAAATAGCTAGAAACAATTGGACCATTCGTATCAAGCAAAAGCTCAAAAACGTCGATATCTGAAGCAAGTGCCGGGTCAGCGAGCATCTTTTCTTCCCCAAGAGACTGCTTTGAACCTTCGGTCAATGGTGTAATGAGAGGCAGCTTTCGGATAGGTTTTTGTTGGTCACTAGGCTTTTTCTCTGGGTGATCTTCATAGTATTTTCTTACAGCTACTTCACGTCTTTCTTGCTCTTCTCGCTGTCGTTCTATCTGTCTTTTTGCCGCTTCACTACTAGCTTCATGGTTTCTTTTACGCTCTTTTGCTTTTTCTTTCATAAATTTCTTGCGCTTTTTTGTCTTTTTCGGTATTCGTTCTTGTGGTATACCTCGCTTCATTACGAGCACGAAGTCTTCACCGAGCGCTTCTGCAATCTCTTGCTCACTCATATCCAACGCTTTCATAGCCCAGTATCGTGTTGATTTTGGCTGTTCGGCGTCTCCTGCTTTTTGCTGTAGTTCTTTTCTACGCGAAGCTTTCGAAGATAATGTGTCCCTTGGAATTGAAGACCCCAAAATATGCTTGAGAACGTTGCTGTGTAGCTGCTGTAGCCGTAATGCCTTATGTAGAATAGCCTGATCCTGCACACCCGTCCCGCTTGAAAGGTCAACTTCTTGGTAACCACTTTGTGTCAATTCATGAACAATGATGCCAATTTCTTGACCGAACTTCTTAATTTCAGCGATAGATCGAGAAGGAAAATCATAGTTTGGCAGCTCACCTGCCTCAACCTGAGCAGCTAAGAGGCCAGGCGACATATCGAGGAATCTTTTGCCGTCGATCGTGACTATTCTATTTGCATCTCTCCGCTCGTTACCTGTATCAGCTTCTTGGCCATCTACGCTTGTGTAGCCTTCCGCTATTTCATACAGCAGGCTTTGTGCCGTTTCATCCTCAGTGCGTGCTGTGATACTTGTCATGTATGCAGCTTCATTGGGATCGGGATCATACGTCACGATTACTCTTGATTGGCCCCAGGCAAGTGCACTGTTTGTAGCCGCTTCAAAATCTAATCTTTGAGTCGTGGGGTTCAGTCTGGCGAGGTCAGACGTTTTTACAATGCAATTCGCAATAACAACTGTCCCAATTCCCATAACACCATCGTGCTTATATGACAGCGCTTCAAACCTATCCATTCGTTGCGGCAAATCTCTTGCCTCGATTGTTCTCATCGGAAATCATTATTACAGCGCATGTCGGAAAACCAAAGCATAAGCATTTGAATTAGGTATATTTCAAATTTTATGGTTTAATGATGCGTGCAAGAGTTAGTAAGAGTGAAAATTAGACAACAATACGTTACACAATCTTTCCTCAAACAATCAAGGTCGAATTGCCTAAGTAAATTTGAGGAGAGAATACATGGCTAAGTTATTTATCGGCGGTTTGCCGTTTTCTACAACTGATGATGAGCTCGCAGAAGCTTTTTCACAGTTTGGTAACGTCAAAAGCGCTAAAGTAATCACTGATCGCGAGACTGGAAAGTCACGTGGATTTGGTTTTGTAGAGTACGAGAGCGACGAAGAAGCGAAAGCTGCTATCGAAGGTCAGGACAACAAAGAACTCGGCGGCCGCACTATTCACGTAAGTGAAGCCCGCGAACGACAATAGATTAACTATTGTTCCAAAAAGAATCGAGACTAACCTCTCGATTCTTTTTTTATCTTAATCAGTTTATTCTCAGGCTCGGACGTATACTGATAGGCATGCGAATACTTGTTGTCGAAGACGATCCGAAGATTTTAGCGGCGCTCAAGCGCGGGCTTGAGCGGCAAAGCTACGCCGTTGATGCAATCGGCAACGGCGACGAGGGTGAGGCCATGGCCACAACTGAAGAATATGACCTGGTTATCCTTGATCGCATGCTACCGGGCACTGATGGCGTCAGTATCCTGAAAGCAATGCGCGAAAACTCAATCCAAACGCCAGTGTTGTTGCTCACTGCCAAAGATAAAGTACTTGACCGAGCAGAGGGGCTAAACGCCGGTGCAGACGACTACCTCGTGAAGCCATTTGCTTTTGTTGAGCTCATTGCCCGCGTCCGTGCCCTGCTTCGCCGCAATCCACAATCGATCGATAGCAATATAGAATCACACGGCGTGGAACTTGACCGCGATTCCTTCACTGCTCGCCGCAATGGCACATCTATTGAGCTAACCGCAAAAGAATTTGCCCTGCTGGAATACTTACTCACCCATACTGGCCGAGTGTTTTCTAAAGATCATTTGATGCAGCACGTCTGGGATTATGACGCAGATATTTTGCCGAATACTGTCGAAGTCTATGTCGGCTACTTGCGCTCGAAAATTGATAAGGCTTTTCCTGATCAGCCTCCTCTGATTCATACGCGCCGCGGATTTGGCTACGTGTTTGGAGAAAAGAAATGACAAATAAAAATCTATTTCACAATACTTCTCTGCGCCTGACTGCAAAATACTTACTGATCATCATGACGATTAGCCTGCTATTTAGTGTTGATTCTTACAGAAACTACGCTCGTGAGACGGATCTAGCACTTTCGCGTCCCGTTCCCCAAGCCGTCCGAAGACTCGAAAATCGAGACATTCGGGAGTATTTTAATGGTCTAGAAGGTATCAGTGAGACTATAAAGCGAAACTACCAATACCGGCTTATAGTTATTAACGTTTTCATACTTATTGCTGGAGGATTGGTCAGTTATTACTTCGCACGTCGTACTCTGCGCCCAATAGAAGAGGCGCATGAAGCGCAAAGCCGCTTTACTGCCGACGCATCTCATGAATTGCGCACACCGATAACTGCCATGCGCGTCGAAACTGAGCTGACGTTAACTGACCCAAAACTCTCATTGAAAAAAGCCAAAGCCCAGCTCGAAAGTAACATTGAAGAGCTCGATAAGCTGACGTCACTTTCTGAAGGGCTATTGCAACTCGCGCGTGTTGAAGGGGGCGAGCTCACAACGAAACCATGCTCACTTGATTTAATCGTCGAGTCCTCTGTGCAGCGAGTGTTGAAGACTGCCGAAGTTAAAAAGCAAATTATTACAGTGAAGGGTGATAAAAATATACAACTGAAAGCGCATGAAGCTTCATTGATCGAAGCACTCGTCGCAATTCTCGATAATGCTGCAGTGTACTCCCCTGCCGGCTCTGAAATCGTTATTGCAAAAAATTTGCAATTAGGAAATGTGGAACTATCCATAACTGATAAAGGCCCAGGGATAAAACCATCTGATCAAAAACGAATATTTGAGCGGTTTTACCGCGGTGACTCTTCCCGCACCTCCAGCTCTGAAAACGGCTATGGAATCGGCCTATCGCTAGCAAAGGCTATCGTTGTTGCTCACGGCGGCAGTATCAGCGTGAAAAGCTCACAAAAGAAGGGCTCAACCTTTACACTCACCCTTCCCCAGTAAGGTATACTTCCAGCATGAAAATAGATAGCAGACTAGACGATGTGATCGATTGCTTGTACCGCGTGGCAGTAAAAGCAGTCATTATTCGCGATGGCAGGGTATTGTTAACGCGGGATGAGCGTGACACTGGCTGGACCTTCCCGGGTGGTGGTATCGATGTTGGTGAATCGCCTGAGCAAGCTTTGGCTCGGGAGTTGGAGGAAGAAATTGGCGTACCTCAAAGCGCTGTCGTTATTGAAGACATACATTTGCCAATCTCAATAGGACATATTAAAAAGGAAATTCCGCGCTGCAATATCCATTACGCTGTTATGTTAAACACTGATGACATTAAAGGAGTTGGAGAAATCGTTGATCTCAAATGGATAGCTATCGATGAACTTGAAGATCAAGAGTTTGATACTTCTGCTGGAAATAAAAACGAGTTCATCCAAATCGTTAAACTCGCTCTCAGCAAAAACTAAGCCAAGATTAAGTACCCTATCAGTAACTCTACGGATAATGAGACTGTTCACTAGGCTCATTGGTGAACGAAGCAACTAAACGATAGGAGAATCTATGAGTAAAGCAAAAAATATCACCCAAACAGCAGGCATCAGCCTGGCAGTGCTTGTCGCATCGCTATTAGCAGTCAGTGCAGCCAGTGCCCACTTTGGTGGCGGCAACAATGAACAGCAGCAAGAACGCGTTGCTGAACTCGCAGAGCGGTTCAATCTCGATGAGAGTGAGGTGGAAAGCTATTTTGAAGAAAAGCGAGCTGAACATGAAGCTGAGCGTGAACAAAAACGGGCTGAGCACATTGCATCGCTTGTCGAAGCAGGTACGCTGACACAAGAACAAGCCGATGAGCTGACTGCGATGCGTGAGGCAGCTCACGAGGAAGTAAAAGCGCTGCGTGATTCTGGTGCTAACCGAGATGAAGTGAAAGCACTCATGGATGAAAATCGAGCGGAGATTAAAGCTTGGGCTGATGCGCAGGGTCTTTCTCTCGATGACATTCGACCAGAACATGGTCGTCGCCATGGTCATGGTCACGGTCACGACGATGATAGTGGTGTTGAAGACGACAGCGCCGAGTCATAAGTAAAGACATCGAAAAAGAACGGACGAGGTGGATTAATCCAATCCTCTCGTCCGTTCTACTCTTCTATTTAACAACGCTTACACGTTTTTCGCTGTTAAAATAATTACGCTTTTAGACTTTTAGCACCCGTAGTTTCACAAACAGCACGAGGCACGCACCACCGATTGCAACAAGTGTCGTGTAGAGCAGTCCGCCGCCGTCGCTTCCAAGTGCGTTCATTATGAAACCACCAACTAGTCCACCGACGATTCCGACAATGATGTTACCAATGGCACCTTGTGATTCTTCATTTCCCATTATCATTGATGCAATCCAGCCTGCCAAAGCGCCGACAATAATCCATGCAATAATTCCCATTCGTAATCCTTTCATTAGGGTTGAGGCTGTCATAATACCAAGGAAGCAAAAGGAATTCTGTAAAGCTTTTTACGAATCGAGCTCGAAAGCACCCCGTATAACGCAAAAGAACTCGGGGAAAGCTTGCGAAACGAGCTCTCCCTGTCGAGTTCTAGGATGTTACAGTATCATGTGCGTGACGGACATGCTGTAAACACGCTTACGATTATTTTGTTTTCTTTTTCACAGCTATCTTTTTCGGCTTTGGAAGTTCTTTAAATGGAACCGTAACTTTCAGGACGCCGTCTTCCATATGAGCGGAGACTGCATCTTGGTCAGCGTGCTTCGGCAAACGAACGCTGCGATAAAAGCTGCTTGACGACTCCCGCACAACATACTTTTTCTTTTTATCCTCTTCCTTTTCGTGTTTCTCAGCACGAATGACCAAATTGCCATTGTCGACGTGAACATCTATATCCTTTTCTTCAAAATTAGGCATGTGCGCCTCTACGACGAGCTCTTTGTCCTCGTTCGTGTAAACGTCGGTTGTGGGCAAAGCAAGCGTACTCGCGCTACTAAGACCCCACTCATCACCAAAGAATTGCTTTTGCAATGCTCGCATCTCTGCAAAAGGATCCCATCTTTGCAAACCGTTACTCATAGTATTTCCTCCTTTGTTTAGTTAAAAACGCGCGGGAGAAACCCGTAGTTCTATTGTAGATAATTGGCACTCGCATGTCAAGAGTGCTAATTATCGCAATCCTTACCTCTGTTGACAAAAGATTTATTCTCTGCTAATCTAATACATCTACCAGATATCGCGGGGTGGAGCAGCGGCAGCTCGCGTGGCTCATAACCACGAGGTCGCAGGTTCGAGTCCTGCCCCCGCTACCAAGTGAAACTTTGGAACCATCCTCCGGGATGGTTTTTAAGTTTCGCTTAGTTTCGGCGAGCAGTGCTCGAGCCAAAAAGGTTCGCACAACAGTCACAGCCCCCAGCGATAGCGGGCGGCTGGATTGGAGTGGTCACTCTTCCTGCCCCCGCTACTACGACAAGAGTCCATCGCAAGATGGGCTTTTTTCGTGTTACTGAGACAGGCTCCAGCTAGCGACCTCGCGAGGTCGGAGGTGAGAAATGCCAGCGGCATTTCGGAAACGAATCTTCTCTTGCAAACTTGTTTGCAAAGATGAAGTTCGGGGGTCGCCGAAGGTGACCGAGTCCTGCCCTTCTTCTTGAAGCTTATCTCGCTACTGCTTGTGAACTGATAAGGATAATGAGAACATACATCCATTATGCAAATGATTGAGTTAAATCCCGAAGTTTCTATTTCACGATTGGGCTTGGGGACGTACCACTTAACCGACCGATTGTCTGAGATTGATGCGATTGAAGCATTGCGTGCTGCAGAACACGCAGGAATTACATTAATCGATACTTCTAACAACTACCGTAGTGAAGCAGTTATTGGGCTCGCGCTGCGAGATGGCGTTTTACACGAAGCCGACACGTTTATCGCGACAAAAGCAGGATTGGCAATTACATGGCCGCAGCATCAAAAGCTGCGTACACAAGGCAGGACTGCTGACAGCACTCCTGAATACTTACGCTCTAGTGTCGATGGGAGCATTAGTGTACTTGGAGTGAAAGCGCTTGACCTGTTCCAACTACATGACATCGACGAAACGGTGACTCCTCTCTCGATAGCTTCGACAATGACTGAGCTGGTTGAAAGTGGCAAGGTGCGCCAGTGGGGTGTGACGAACTATAGTAAAGAAGCAGTTGATGATCTGCTATCTGCTTGTGACAAGTACGATGCAGTTCGGCCTGCAACGGCGCAACTGCCCCTTGATTTGGTTACTGGTGTTACGGACGCTGTGCAGATAGCACGCGATGAGGGCATGATTGTACTCGGCAGATCACCGCTTGGGTATGGACTTTTTACGGATTCTGGTATCGATCAAGCCAGAGACATAATCGAGCAGGCTGATCCAGAAAAGAACATCAAAGACGCACTTTTGATCACATTAGATAAATTAGACGAAATAAGAGACCAAGCACACAGCGTCGGAGTTGCTTTTGAAGAACTAGCTCTTGCGTGGGTAATGAGCCACGACCGTACAGCTGTGCTAAACAGCTGCTACTTGCCAGAGTATTTACAGCGTAGCGTCAGAGCAGAAAGATGGGATGCTCCCCAGGCATTATTTGATACTGCCAATGAACTCCATGAAAATCCATTGTATAGAGAAATGGGCAATCGTCTTATACGCGTGATGCACAGTACCAGACCGCAGCTGAATCGCTCAGCCCACCCACCGCAGTAATAATTATTGCGTAGTCTTGCACAAAATAGCACCTATAGAAGGCAGTCTTATGTATCCCCCAGGGCGAACCCGCTACCAAGAAAACAGACTCAGCAACCTGCTGGGTCTTTTTTCTTTGTCGGAGACTAGACTCGAGCCAAAAAGGTTCGCTATTCCCCCCGCAAAGCGTTGCTTTACGGACGGGCGGATTACATTCATAGCTCCTGCCACGGTCTTACTTGAAACATGTTTCAAATCAGCCGTCGCCACATCTCAACTCGGCCAGGGCCGGGTTTCCGATCTTGCAGAATTTCACTGAACTTCCTCACCCCGCTACCAAGCATAAGCATTTTGAAATCCGTAAACTGGTGTCATTTTTATTGAAGAAATTGATTTGTTGCTTCGGCTACCCAAGCGTATTTATCGGCAACAAAATCAAGAGGCTGGCCGTCACGATATAGCTGCTTGTCAACCATCTGATTTGAATCACCGCCTGGCCATATACGCCACGAATCATTATCGATTACATCCGCTACTACAAATCCATTGGGTGTTCTACCGCATTCGATTTTCATATCGACCAAAGTTACGTCCTGCTCTGCCCAGGCGGCTTCAATAACTTCAAATGTGGCTACAGAAAGATCGCGTAATTGACTAATTTCGTGGTCACGTAGGCCAAACGGAGACTGAACGATATTTTGTTGATCGATAAGTGATGGTTCGTCTATTGGCTGTTTTGGATGGTAACGAAAAACCATGTCGCAGGAGTAATCTAGATACGGGTCATGATTTTCGTCATCTTTAGCGAACATTTCGAATAAAGGTGGTTCAAATCTGGCTCCTTCTGCCACGCCAGGGTTTCGTTTTAGGTACGATCCGTATGCTAATCTTCTAGTCACTAATTCAATTGGCACCATGTCTACTCTCAGCGCACGAAACACAACATCGCTTCCAGCTAGTCGACCTTGATAGTGCGTAGGGATTCCATTTCTTTCCAGTAGTTCAAAGCAGTTAGATGTTGTTTGTGTTGCAAGAGCTGCCTTGCCCTCGATTTGATCACGTCTAGCCCCATCACCTGCTGTTATATCATCCTTGCTCTCTATTAGTACCGTTGGTTCTTCTGCATATATTCTTTTTGTTTTGCCTTCAGCAATTACCTCGCCGGATACTATCATACTAACTTCCCCATTACATAAATCTAGGATATGCTAGTTATACAAAACAAACAAGTTAAGCAAACTAGTATCAAATGCCTAATCCTAATGGGAGACACAATGACTAAACAAGCCGAACAAGAGCCAATTGTAGGAGTAATTATGGGTTCTGACTCAGACTTGAAAACCATGAAGCCAGCCTCAGATATATTGCACCTGTTTGGTGTGCCGCACGAAGTAAGAGTGAAATCTGCGCATAGAACGCCCGAGATGATGGCAGAATATGGTAGAACTGCATTAGATAGAGGAATAAAAGTAATAATAGCAGGAGCAGGCGGATCTGCTCACCTGCCTGGCATGGTAGCTTCTGAGACTAGGCTTCCGGTGCTTGGTGTAGCTATCGAAAGTTCTGCGGATGTTACAAATGCCGCCCTAGGCTCAATGATAAGAATGCCAAAGGGCATTCCACTCGCTACAATGGGCAAAGGTGAAGCGGCTGCGGCAAATGCAGGATTAGAGGCAGTTAGAATATTAGCCTTAAGTGACGATCAGTTAGGACAAGCATACGAGAATTACGTCGAGAGGATGGCCGCAGAAGTCATGGCGAAGGATCAAAGGCTAGTAGAGTTAGGCGTAGATACATACTTGCAGCAAATGTAGTTCCACTCCCAGCTGCTAGTCCAAGTCATATCTTTTGCAATCCCTAGAATAGCTTTCCATCTGTTAAGCTATTTTGCAGATTAGGTTCCAATCCGATTTCAAACGCGCTACCAAGAATAAAAGCTCAGGATTTATCCTGGGCTTTTGTTCTTGATGACCGAAGGTCGTGACTCGTACCTTCGCGCAGTGTTCGCTAAATAGTCTGTTGCCCGATTCGGCGCACAGATTATTTAGGACACTCGTCCTCCCACACTTCCAAGCATAAGCTATTTGACCATATAAGCATCTTGATGATGTAGCATCTCATTCAAAAGGGTTGGTGCGGTATACTATTCTTGATGAGCTATGACCACAAAGAATTGACTGCCCTAGTCGATGAGCTTAGAAATCTAGGCTCAGAACAAGAGTGGATTGAGTTCAAGAAAGATAATTTCCAGCCAGATGTAATCGGGCAAGCCATTTCAGCCCTTTCGAACGCTGCAGCATTACACGGTAAGGACAAGGCTTACCTAGTTTATGGCATAAAAGATGACACTCACGAAGTGATAGGCACTATATTTGACCTCGCGAAGGAACGCGTTGGAGCCGAGGAGCTTGAAAACTGGCTAAATAAGATGCTCGACCCCAAGATAAACTTTATTTGTCATGAGTTTGAGTACGTACCGGGAACTAAAGTTGTAGTGATAGAGATAGATGCCGCCTCATCTTACCCAGTCAGCTTCAAGAAAGCATGTTACATTCGTGTTGGTAGCTACACGAAACCAATCTCAGCCCACCGTGGAAAAGAAAAAGCACTCTGGAGCAAGCTTGAAAAGAAAACTTTTGAGCTCGAGCTGGCAAAAACAAACCTCAGCAATGACGAGGTGCTTACACTACTAGATTACAATGAGGCCTTCAAAAAGCTCGGCATTCGCCTGCCAGATGACAAGTCTAGCATTATAGAAAAACTCATTGAAAATGAACTCGTAACTAAGTCCAAAGGTCGGCTAGCCATTACAAACCTGGGGGCGGTGCTGTTTGCAGTCGATCTGACAAAGTTTGATGGTTTAGCAAGACGTGCAGTACGTGTAGTCAAGTACGATGGTAAGGACAAGCTCGAGACCGAGCGAGAGTTTCGTGGCAAAAAAGGCTATGCGTTAGGTGTTGACAATATTGTCAGCCTTATAGCTACAATAACCCCGGCAGAGGAGGTTATGGAAGGTGCTTCACTAATAAAAAAGTTTGCATACCCTCAACGTGCAGTACGTGAGCTAGTCGCCAACGCATTAATCCACCAAGACTTTAGCATTGGTGGTGCTGGCCCAATGATAGAAATCTTTGACAACCGAGTTGAAATATCAAACCCAGGTACGCCACTAGTTGATGTACAAAGAATCATTGACCATAGCCCGAGGAGTAGAAATGAAAAGCTTGCTGGCACAATGGCCAGAATGGGTATTTGTGAAGAACGTGGCAGTGGTGTAGATAAGGTTGTTATTGAGTGTGAGATGAGCCAGTTACCGGCTCCCGAATTCATCGTTGAAGATGATTTTACACGTACGAAACTATTCGCTTATAGAACACTTAGAGACATGACGAGGGAAGATAAAATACGAGCTACCTACTATCATGCTGTAATTAAATACATTACTGATGGTTATATGGAAAACAATACACTCCGGGAACGTTTCGGTATTGCCAAGGAAAACTATCCCACTGCTTCCAACATTATCAGACTAGCTTTAGACGCAGGTGCCATTAAGACACGTGACTCAGATACCGCGACAAAGTACGTGCCGTTTTGGGCGTAATCCACATGTAATCGAGCATCGGTATTTCGTACAACAACAATTTTTCACCCCTGTAAAAAATACTTATACACATGTAATCAACATGTAATTGGAAGAGGATGGGGTTGCTGAGACTGGGAGCCTTTACTGAGAGAGCCGGCAGTTCTAGACCCAGCTGCCTGTCTCTGTTAACTGGGGTACTGCTCCCAGTCACTGCTTCCACCTGTTAAGCTCTTTTGCAGATGAGTTGTAGTTCGATTTTAGACGCGCTACCCGCCGAAAAAGAAGTTCATCCAAGCTTCAAAGTTGCGCTGGTAGGCTGGTTTCGTAGACTCAGGCTCAATGGTTTCGCTATCGAGCGGCGTTTTAAGCGCGGCAAGAGCTGTTTCTTCAGTAATGGTATAGACACGCTCACCTTCGGCAGCAACGCCGTTCACGCGGCGCGCCTTCAGCTCTGCAAATTCCGGCGTTTTATAGTACTCAATTTCCAGCTCTCGGTTGCGGTTCTGCAGCTCGAGAACGCGGTTTTCTTCTTCTAAAATTGCAATCTTCTCAGTCAGCTCGTAGTTCTGCTGCACCACTTTCGCACCGTTGTAAACAACCGCTAATCCAATCAGCCCAAGTAGCAACACGCCAAGCAAGCGGGGGTCGTCTAAGCCCTTTTCGGCCAGCTTATTGCGAATGATTTCTATTTTTGTGCGGATAAGATCCATACCTGTATTCTAGCAAAAGTGCTTTTGGTGGGGGTACCTGGATTTGAACCAGGGACCAATCGGTTATGAGCCGACTGCTCTAACCCCTGAGCTATACCCCCATCAAAAATACTTTTAATCCGCCCAATTATACCTTGGGAAGGTCATTTTCGCTAGGAGTAGCGATAAGATGAATTACTCGCTCAAGGTCTTCACTGCTGCGACGAAGTCGTCTTTGATGCTAGAAAGCGATTCGTCAATGTTCTTGAACTGTCCCTGTTCATCAAATGTCTCTTGCGTCAGTTGAACGGCCATGTCGCGCTCAAGTGTCTGCACCTTCAACCAACCGAGGATGTCTTTCAGATGTGATGAGGCACTTTTGCCACCATCGACATAGCCATAACTGACAATAGCTGCTGGCTTATCGTTCCATTCAGCGACGAGATAGTCGAGTGCGTTCTTCAGCGACGCATTTATACTGCGGTTGTACTCTGGCGTCACAAACACAAACGCTTCAGCCTCGGCGATTTGTGCAGCCCAGGCCTTACCTTCTTCTGTTTCTGTTGGCATGTAAGCCGGTGGCACCATGGCGTCAAAAAACGGCAAATTAATTTCCTGCAGATCTAGCACCTGAAGATCAACGCCAGCTTCTTTTGCAGTAGAGACGAGCCAATCAGCGATTGGTTTACCGACGCGGCCTTTGCGAGTTGATCCGATAATGAGTTTGATTGTTTTCATAAGATGCCCTTTTCATTTAACTTTACTTTGTATAGTAACTATCGTAGCGCACGTAGCTATACTTTGTAAAGTTAGTTCATGCTAAACTATACACAATTATGTCGTTTGAAGAAGCAACTGATACGAAAACAAGCGTCGAGTCATCGCCCGGCTGTATTCAGGCTGCACTGCATATTCTGGGCGATAAATGGACTCCCCTTCTCATCGGACAGCTCGTCGAAAGCAAACGAACATTCAGCGACCTGGAGAAACACTTAACCGGCATCAGCCCACGTACATTAAGCGCACGCCTCGAGAAGCTCCAAACCGAAGGCATTATTGCAAAAAGCCAATACTCCGACCATCCACAACGCTTTTCATATGAGCTGACAGGCAAAGGCCGCGGCCTGACCGACATCCTCGCCTCAATGGCAAAGTGGGGTGAAACGCATAAACCAGCAGATCGCGCCTAAGCGAGAAGTTCTAGCGCCTCTTCCGCAGAAGTGGGTTCCATAATTTTGGCGCGCAGCTCTGATGCGCCTGGGAAATCGGAAATATAAATCTTAGCGAATTTCTTTAGCGGGTTGAAGGGACGCTCACCATTGGGATACTTTTCCCTGTGCATTTCGATTTGCTTTTTTAGAAGAGCGATTCGATCTTCTTTGGATGTGCCTTGCCAGATTTCTTCTGCATTCTCTGCAAAACAGTACGGGTTGTGAAACACCCCACGCCCAATCATCACGCCATCGACACCGTACTCTTCTACCAGTTGCTCACCATGCGCTCGATCGCGAATATCGCCATTCAGAATAATCTTGGTCTCCGGCGATAACGTATTTCTTAGCTCAACAATCGGCTTGATATCTTCCCAGCGTGCTGGCACTTTGCTCATTTCTTTGGTCGTGCGGACATGCACGGTGAGCACCCATGGTTTGTAATGCAGCAAGAACTCATGCCACGAATAGTCAAGCTCATGGAACCCTAGCCGCGTTTTGAAACTCACTGGAAAATCACCAGCTCCCTCAAGCGTGGCTTCAATGATATCTGCCGCTTGCGGACGAAGTTCAATCTGCTGGAGTGCGGAACAACAACCTGCTTTTACCTCAGATTTAGCCGGGCAACCAAAGTTCAAATCGATTCCGGAAAATCCAGGGATCGTGCCGTCAGCAATTTCACTGGCAATCTGCCTAAAATTCTCTGATTTCTTTCCCCAAATCTGAGCAATGACAGGGGCAGTATCAAGTGAAGCATCCAGTTTGCGCATAAGTTTCGGGCGGCCTGGGCTGCAGAGTCCATCGACGTTCACAAACTCGGTCATCGTGTAATCAGGGGTAGCGCAATCAGCAACAACACGGCGAAATACCGTATCCGTCACATCATCCATTGGTGCTAGGAGAAAAAATCCCATTGACTATTAACTTTTTGTTGTAGAGGTATCAGACTTGTGTAAATCTATACCTTCCGTTTCACAGAAATTTCTTATTGCGCCCAATTTTTTACCCCACAATGCGAGCTGCTTCCTGGTATAACCAACTGAAGCGTACAAAATTTTTCTATAGTCTCGAGGGTTTACCGCACCCCTTTCTAGCTCATTAGCAAAGGCAAGGATACTGTTGGCAACAGTGCGCGCACGTGTATCGCCCCCCTGGAATGCATCATCCATGTTCGCTGCTATACCATTCGCTAGTTCTTGAAGTAACTCAATCATTACACCTACATCTTCGTCGTTAAGTGCTTCGCCTTCTTTGACTTTAAGCATTACAACTGCCCCTGTTTCAACTCTTTCTTTGGCAGCTTTAAAGTGCAGTGCTGTCATCCTTCTATTAGTGTGTACGGCGGCACGGCCTATTTCACCTAGTTTTTCAGGTGTCCTCTCAGACGGGTCTAGGTTCTTCCCTGAACGTTGCTGGCTTCCGTAATAGACATTCTCTGGGGTGGCTCGACCTTCAGCTCTTTGAATCAGGTCAAAAGGCTTTTTAACTCTTCCTATCCAGTTTGAAACTTCTTGCTGAAGCTCCGGTGTTAGATCAATGCTCTGATCTGTTTCCGGTGAATAACCGATTTCCCTCGCGAGCGGTTCAAACGGTATAGTTGGTTGTTGGGATCGAGGAGTTGTTAACTCGTTCAGACGACGTGCTTCAGCCCAATCTGGCCAGTTGAAGTATAATTCATCGTAGTATTCACCTACTCTGGCTTCTAGTACTTCTGGTGAAAAATCACTGTCGCTCATGAACTAATTATACCTATAGCAAACAAAACTAGCTTTTGTTGTTAAAAAAGGCTCTAGCAGCAAGCTGCCCTGACTGTTGCGATGTTGTTAATCGCTGTGGACTTCTTCCCCTCATTGCATCTACCTTGGCTTTTACATCATCGGGCATACCCACAATTAGGTCATCTTTTGTCTGCTCATCTACCGCCTCTGCAGCATCACTCAGTCTTGCACCAGGAAAGTCCTGTCTACCATGATCACTTGGTAGTTCATCGCTTTTTATTGCACCAGTCATATCTGCTGCTGCTCTTTGCTGCGCTTGGGCAATAAGATCTAACTGATCTTGAGTAAAATTAGGAGAATTACTTGATTCCATTTTTTTATTATATCACACTTATGCTAGTAAATCAATGTCTACTCCCAGCGGAAGACTTTGAAGGCAATGAAATAGATGATTACCGTCCAGGCGCCAATCACCGCAAGCTGCGGGCCGAGATCAAAAATAGTCTGCCCTTCAGCCATAATGAAGCGTAATCCATCAACGACCGGCGTCAGTGGAATAAAACGTGTAATCGCTTGCAGCCATTCCGGCATCAAGAAAACTGGGAAAAACACGCCTGATAGGAACATCATTGGGAAGCTGACGAGGTTCGATAGCGGTGCTGCTTGGTTTGCGTCCCGTGCCCAGCCAGCAATCGCCATGCCAAAACCAAACAGACACGTCGTCGAGAGAATCGTAAACAGCGACAAGCTGATAATATCTCCCCGAATCGTGAAGTCAAAGAACAGCAAGGCAACCGCAATCTGCAGCGCAACTGCAATGATGCCAACAAACACTCGGTTTATCCCTGTCGCGACAATCAGCTGCCACGTCTTAATCGGTGAGACCCGCATGCGGCGCAATGCACCAGCCTTTTTATCACCGGTAAATCCTTCACTCATGCTGAAAATACCCAAGGAGAGAATAGAAAATCCGATAAGGCCAGACACGGTGTAATCAAGCCGAGATAGATCTGATGTTTGAATTGGCTGGGCATTTACGGTGAACGGTTCTGGCTGCTGACCAACTAGCTCACTGTTGATTGACGAAAATACCGAATCAAGCACCGCCTGCAATGTCGCCGAAAGTTGCTCGTCACCCTGATCATAAAATACTTCTAGCTCGCCGGATGGCGTGCCTGCTTCGCTGACCTCACCAAAAGATTCTGGCATGACTAAAATTGCGTCCAGCTCACCGCGTCCGAGCTTTTCCTCGGCGCTCTCCCTGTCTGCGGCGTCCTCATCGATTGTGAAAACATCACTGCCGCCCAGATTCTCTACAAAATTACTCGAAAACTCACTCTGTGAGTTGTTGATAAGCGCAACATCAAAGTTCGGCCCATCGCCGCCACTGAAAATCGTGCCAAAAATCAATAAGAAAATAAGCGGAAAGAGAAAGGTGAAAAACAGCGCGACTTTATCGCGAAAATAGCGCTTGGTAAAGGCCGTGGCCATGCTGAGCACTTGCTTCATGTCTTTCATTCGCGCAAATCCTTTCCGGTGAGATCAATAAATACGTCTTCAAGGTCTGCTTGTTTGACCTCTTTCGTTTTCTTAAAGCCCTTCTTGAGCAGATTCTTAATCAGTTTGTCCGGCGTATCGAGCGCAATAATCTCCCCCTCATCCATAATTGCAATGCGGTCACAGAGCAGCTCTGCCTCCTCCATGTAGTGAGTCGTCATGACTACCGTAATGCCCTTTTTCTTGATTGACTGCACGAGCTCCCATAAATTACGGCGAGCCTGCGGATCGAGGCCTGTTGTCGGCTCATCGAGAAATAGCACTTTCGGCTTATTCACAAGCGCCGACGCCACTGAAAAACGTTGCTTCTGTCCGCCCGAAAGCTCTTTCACTTGCGCTTTGGCCTTTTCTTCTAGATTGACCTCTGCAAGCAATTCATCAGGGTGCGCAGATTGGTTGTACAGCCCAGCAAACATAATAAGTAGCTCGCGAAGTGTGAGATTGTCATAAAAACCGCTACTTTGCAGCTGGACACCGATGATCTCTTTGACCTTGTTCGGATGCTTGGCAACGTTGATGCCTTCGAGCACTACTTCTCCGCCGTCGATTGGTCGGAGCGCTTCGATCATCTCGAGCGTTGTCGTTTTCCCTGCGCCGTTCGGGCCAAGGATGCCAAAGACTTCCCCACGCTCAACAGTAAAATCAACGCCTTTTACAACGGTTGTCTTGCCGTATTTCTTTGTTAGGCCCTCTACCGTGATCGCTACTTTGCTCATCGCTATTTAGTATACCGACTGCGGTGGAAATAAAAAGACCCCGGTTGCCCAGGGTCTTTCTGCAATCATTATATGATTATTTCTTGCGGCTGACGGTAAGGAATCCGTTTCGTGGATTCTCATTAACCTGCATACCAGCTGGTACTGAATCAACACCAGTGTCTGGACGCTCGTCTTTTGAG
>JAUHWW010000027.1 GCA_030427365.1 bacterium
CTCGCTCACCCTGCGAAAGGTCTTGGTTATAGACAATTATCTCATGTACGAATTCGCCCGTTTCAAGTCGATTACCACCAGTGGTGTCATCACCAATAACAATCCGCTGCGAGTCAGCAAAATTCTGCGTCTCGCTAAACTGATACTCAAGATTACGCCCCAGCCATGCGCTCGAAGTACCTGTCGATAGGTACTCAGCAGTGAGCATTCTCCGATCAGTGATATGTGACGACCACGTATTATTGTTGGAGAGCGTTGTGCCGCCACCTAAGAATCCGTTCTCAGCCGGCGCAACTCGAGGCGTTGTTGTCTCATACCACACATGATTCGTGCCTGTATTCGCATTGCCAGTCACGACTGCATATACAGCATGGGCATTACCGTTTCCTCCAGAACGGTCAAAAGTATCGTCAAATGGAAGCGCATCGTCGCTAAATGCAGCCGCTTGCTCTGTGGCATCAAACACAGCTGCACCGGTTCCAGCTATATCGTTACTGTTTCCTGAGCGGTCATACCAGGTCGTAATAGCAGAGCCATTGGCTGGATCAGTGCCATCGTTTTCGACATCATCACCATCAAGCCATAAGCGAAGGCCGCTAATTTCATCTGGTGCCGTGCCGTTGATTGCTTGCCAGTTGGCAGCGAGTTCGTCAAGACTTCCATCGTTAAACTCGATATCCGCACCCGGCGTTGCACCATCAAAAATAACTGCGTCTGGTGCAACCGTATCGATAGAAAAGTCGTCTTCACTTTCAGCATTACCACCAAACGATGTCCAAGCAGAGTACAACCCGCCGGCATCACGAACACGCGCTTGCCAGTGATAGGATTTGCCGTGTTCAAGCCCTGGGATAGAGACAGTTACCGTCGGCGTCACCCCAGGCACGGTTGTTACGGCTGATGTCTCCGTCGGCAAGGAGTAGTTTGCGCCTGTAATTGGCCGTTCCAGCGTTGCATCTGGAAGGGTCCACCCGATTTGTACATGATCACCGCCTCCTTGTTCTTTATATACCCCCTCAATGTAGTAGTACTCCCCTGCGTTAAGCGTAATGGGCGTGGACTGTTGCTCAACATATTTTGTCCACTCATTTGTATTGGTCCATCCAGGCACACTGGCAATAGAAGTCGTGTTCGCCGGGTTCGTATCCGAGCTTAGTAGGAGCTCTGACCCATCGTCGCCTGTTATCCAGAACGTGTAATCACCGTCTTGTGGCGGGCAGATAAGGGCAGACAAGCGCGCACCGAAGTTGTCGTCAATATTCACAGGCGACTCAAGCAACCCCCCTGTTATGGTCTGCGTGCTGGATGGGTTATTTGGATAATCGGGATCCGCGTACAAATCAGCAACAGCGGTTCCAGCGATTCCATCGTACTTCTCATAAAAGGCGTTGCCGGTAGGAGCGCAAGGATACGTTGTGGCGGTATAGGTTTCAGGTGTTCCACAGTCAGTTTCCGTGTTCGTAAACGATTGCCCTACCTCAACGACCTCGACACATAGTTCGACGAAATCATTCTCATTCTGATCTGTTGCCTCGGCTGTAAACACAAGCTCATTTTCATTAACTACCCCACCAACAGGCACCGAAACGGTAGAGGTTTTTTCTTGATCAAGCAGGGTTGGCGCATTTGGTGCCAAGTTTGTGACACCGGTTGATGTCGTCAGCTTTGGATAGCGACTATAATGAAAAACACCACCTGCATCCGTTACCATCCTGAAACAGTACGCTGTAAAGTCATCCGCGTTATTATTCTCAATTATCCACCCCCATTCACCTCGATTTCCAGCAGCAATTGCATTCGGATTCGCGGCGGCACTGTTGGCTTCTTCATATGATTGAGGTTGACTGCCTCCGCTGTCTAGCAGCGAGCTCGGCAAGGAAGAGCCGTCTGTAGGAGTTGCATTGTTAAAGCCACGCCATATCGTTCCAGACCCAAGCCCACCGACATCACTCCACACACCGATTGCACTACAGTCTGTACCTTGACCGTATTGGAGTTTCGTCGTGAGAGAAGTTGGCGCAATTGGGGCTGCTCCAGCCTGAACGCCAATCCTCAGGTGCAAGATATCGCCATCATCAACAGAAGTCAGAGCGGCGTTCTCGCTATCGAGTGGTGTTGTTGGTGTCGCCGAGTCGATGTTCTGGTAAAAACGATACCCGTCCTGATCGAGATAGACATCGCTTGAAAACTCACCTGGCTCTATCGCAAACCACGCAATATCATCTGCGTTGTGGCTATCACAGGTGTCGAACGTATCAATCTCACACGAGCGAATATCAGCGCCTGTAGTAGTCACGTTGCGACCTTCATCAATCTCTACGTCTTGCCCTCCAGTATCTTCTTGTGAAGATACAATGAGAACTGGCGCGGAGGCGAACGAAGGTGAGAAGCTGACTGCTGTCCACGTGCCGTTACCGATATTTTGAATACCGCTATCAAACTGTTCCTGAAACGGTTCATTGCCAGGTTCGATGGCTATCCATCCGACCGTTTCATTGCCATGTGAACCATCACATGAGTCGTTGTTTCCTTGTAAGTGGTCACAGATTCCGGCAGTAAATGAGGTCGTCGAAGTTGCTGAAATCACCACTTCGATCGGAAACTCACTGCTATTGACGGTGTTGACGTTTGCAAACACATAGGGAGTCGCCGAGTAAGACCCACTAAAGGCAGTCACGACGCTATTGGAGTCGGCTTCACCATTTGCGATAAAAGTGCCCGCTTCTATGCCGTCAATTGTTGCAGCAACGGCCGCATCAATCACCATATAGCCAACCGTCTCCGATGCATGGGTGTCGCACCCATTGACTGTCGCACCTTCTGACTCACACACCCGCATCTCAGCAGATGTTGCGGTCACATTGCGACTCTCAAACACGAGCGCTGACTCACCATTATGGGTGTTCGTTGTTCCCACGACCACCGGAGATGTATAAGTGCCACTGAAATTCACCGTTGTCCACCCCCCGTTTGCTGCTGAGCTGAACGTGCCCGCTTCACCTAATCCTGTACTTGATAGCAAAGTGCTCGCGACACTTACTTCGGGATAAAAATCATAAGCCTCTAATTCAGCACCAGCAGTCGTGTCAAAAAGTCGGAGACAATAGGTATAGCCTGTTACTGCTTCATCTGTCGGCCGGAGCGCATACTCGATCTCAGTGTAAGCACCGGCGGAAAGAGGGCCGATCGCGGTGGTTGTGTCAGCGCTTTCTCGCGCTTGGCCACTCACGAAACTATACCCGTCTCCGTTTGATAATAAGTTCCCTGTTAACAATTCTCCGTCAGGGGTGATATGCGTGCTCGAAAACAGCTCAAATTCGTCTGAGGAGCTATCGGAAACGCCTGTCCAAGACACTACGTCTGAACAGGCCGCCGATCCCACTTTTGATCCGAACTGTAGTTCGTACGTACGGGCAGCATCTTCGGGCGTTGAGCCATGATTGGCAACCCGAAACCGCAATCGCAGACTCGTTCGCTTTTCCTGAGCAGCAATGGAGCCATTTTCAGCAGCGAGCCAACCACCATCACTGTTAACATCGGTTGAATCATCACGCCACCGAAATGCTTGCTGTCGTGTATCGACATTGGAGAAGCTAACACCTCCAAAATCGACGCTTTGCATCCAGCCGGATACATTTTGTCCCGAATAGGCACGATAGTAAGCGATATTTGTCGATGATGTATGCCGCAACCCCCATGCCCCGGTTCGAGAGTAGGCTTGACCATTCCCTGTTGAGGAATTGTAAAACAAAGGGAACCGCTGTCCGAGGGTATACTGCACGGAAGACGATGCATTCTCATAGGTTTCTGTCGTTTGTGCGGCATCGACAGTCAGATTCAACTCTTGGAATCCGCTCGCCGCGCCCTGGTCACCAAGTACACGGAAAACGTGGTCAACCCGCAAGCTTGTCAGCTCCATGACATACACTTGAAAATCACGACCAGGTGAATTTTGTGACAGCTCTGATCCAACGGCGACGCTCGTTTCACTCGTATTCTGATTCACCCCATCACCAAGAGTGATTACTTGCCCAAGTGCACCGTCTCCGAGTCCGTCGTTTCGTGCGTGACCGCCGCCCCATACCCACGTTGAATCACGACTGACGGCAGAAATTGTCGCAGTATTGTACTCATTTGTTGCATTGACACCACTCCCTGAGGCCGTACCCGCTACGTTCACGTTTTGCACGTTCCATGAAGATCCCCACTCAACAATATAGGAAACAATGGTTGCTGCGCCTGGGGCCCGAGCTTCTGCTCCATAGCGTTCGAAGCGGAGCTCATTACTGTTTTGCTTAACAATCTTTACGCCGTTTGTAGTAGCGTAGGCATCTGCATTCGATGACGTTGTGCTGATACCGCCTCCGAACCGGCCACCAAGCGGAACGGTTTGCGCGCTGTAATTACTCGACAGTGTTGCTGTTACTGTTTGCAAGCTATTCGCTGATCCGGCGCTCAAGCTCGTAGAAAGCACCTCTTTAAGCTCAAATCCACTCCCTTGGCAGTCAATAAGACACTCCACAACGCTGAGTGACCCAATCCAGGAGTTACTTGCAACCCCACGAGTGAGCTGCAGCTGATCTGATGAAGTTACTGTCGCAAAATTGCTATGCGGGTCTCCTGATACTCGTGCGCTATCTTCGCCTGGACCACGCGAGGCAGTTGCACTTGATGGCCCGCTTATCATGACAAAATAGTTGTTTTGCAACGGGTTTTGCAAAGATAGTGTGTACGTTAACCCCGTGAACTGTCCTGTCTGCAACTCGTATGTCGTTGTGCGGAATACGTCACTGGCAGCAGAAGCTTGCTTTGGGCTCAGGTTGAAAAATAGGAATAGACTCAGGCTTTGAGAAAGAAGAAATAGCACCGCTAGCGAAAAAAATCCGCCAGACATTAGCCATCGTTTTATGTTTTGCGCCCGAATAATGTTTGTATGCCCCTGTTAAAAGCTTATGCTAAGCATACCGAAAAACAGAGGTCAGCGCAAGTTGTCCGTTAGAGAAACTTGCCATTTTTTACTTGAAAACAGACCAATCACCGCACTAGCAAAATGACCGTGCTTAAAACTGTAAATTTTTGTCGCTTTATTGATCTTTTCAAGCTTACGAGCCGTGAAAAACGGATCGGGAACAATTTTATCCTTTTCAGCGACAAAACAAACTATGTCTTTTTCTTTGAGAAGTTCAATATCTGTAGCCGGTTCAATCAATAGCGAGTATTCTTGTAACTTTTTATAACTATCGACGCCACTGCTTTTCAGTTTCGATATTATCTTATGTGCTGGTTTGTATGCCCAAATAAGTCTTGCGAAATTTCCGTGAGTAACGTTCAAAATCAACGTGCCGATTGAAGTATGACGCTTCGCAATATACATCCCAACTAACCCGCCAAAACTTAGACCAAAAACAGCGTTCTTTTTACTTGCATCAATACGACTAGCGGCATCTTGCTCTATTTCAAACACAAGCTGCGATATATCATTAAACTCAAACTCATTAACGGTTCGACGCCACTTCACAGAGTAGGCGATAACGTCATAGCCCATTCTTTTCATCTGGTGGATTTGGAGGCGATACATCCACGGCTGAGTAAAAGCAGCCGGCAGAAGAAGTACTGTACCGATTGGCTCAGTAACCGGGTAGGACTTAACATCCCAGTACTCCCGGAGATGTGTACTATTTGGCAAACTCAATTGCTCTTGTTTCCCGGATGACGTTCACTTTGATGGTACCAGGATATTGCATAGTGCTTTCGATTTTGTTCGCCACATCGCGTGCAAGCTTAATCGCACCAAGGTCATCGAGCTTCGTCGGCTTTACAAACACACGGACTTCACGTCCAGCAGAAATTGCATAGGCCTTATCGACGCCTTCGAATGATAGCGCAGTGTTTTCGAGATCACGCATACGCTCAGCAAAGTTTTCTGCGGAAATGTTACGCGCTCCAGGACGCGCAGCCGAAATGGCATCAACGACCCGAATAATGATCGCTTCAGTGCTCGTCGCCTCAACATCATCATGATGCTGTTCGGCAGCCTGCGCAACCGCTTCAGGCACGCCATATTTACGCGCCATTTCACCAGAAATGTGGTGGTGCTTCCCTTCCATCTTGTGCGTCAAAGCCTTGCCCATATCATGGATAAGTGCTGCATATTTTGCTGTCTTTACGTCGGCACCAAGTTGCTCAGCGAGAATGCCGGCTATGTGCGCCATTTCCGTTGAATGTTTCAGCACATTCTGGCCGTAGCTCGTGCGGTATTTAAGCTGACCGATGAGTTCTAACACCTCTTTTGGAATGCCGACGATGCCGACTTCACGAGCCGCGTCTTCACCAGCCCGAACCACTTCTTTGTGGATTTCCTTCTGCGCTTTCTCAACAACTTCTTCAATGCGTCCTGGGTGGATACGCCCATCTTTCATCAGCATTTCCATGACGCGAACCGCAACGGCACGGCGAATTGGATCAAAACTTGAAAGCACCACCATGCCAGGCGTGTCATCAACCATAATGTCGACGCCAGTGGCTTTTTGGATCGCCTGGATGTTGCGACCTTCTTTACCGATAATGCGACCTTTCATTTCATCATCCGGCAGCTTCAATGCGCTGATTGTGCGCTCAGCTGTGACTTCACTGGCCATACGCTCCATTGCCTGCACAATTGCGACGCCCGCTAGTTCCTCGGCATTTTCCTTCGCTTCAGTTTGCAGTTTATGCACTAAGCCTTTTAGATCGTCCTTAATGTCTCGCTCAGTCATTTGCATCAGCTTTTCAGCAGCTTCAGCCTTTTTCAGCTTGGCAATTTTCTCAAGCTTATCTTGCTGCTTGGTACGAATATCGCGGATTTCGTTCTTAAGTGCCTCGACTTCGTCCTCACCCTTGCGTAACTTTTCAGCTCGCTTATCAAGCTCATCGAGTTTCTTATCGAGGTTGGTTTCACGATCAAGCAAACGCTTTTCAACGTCTTTCACCTCATTACGGCGCTTTTGCTCATCCTTTCGCGCTTCTTCAGCTATCTTCGCCGCTTCTTCTTTTGCGGCTTCGATTTCTTTGCGAGCTTCTTTTTTCGCTTTCTCAAGTTCTTTTTCGGCCTTTTCTTCTGCTGAGCCGAGCTTTTGCTTTGTTACGTAGTTACTTGCGCCAAAGCCAGCGCCTAGGGCGATAATGGCCGCCACAATTGTCAATGGATCCATATCTGTTGGATCCTCCTTTCTTTGCTATCGAAAAGTTCTGCAAAGCGAGCTGGCAATCACTATCACTTCGTTAGCCATTTACTTCTTGCAGAAAAATGTCGAAAAATAAATAATCTCTCATTGTTAGTGAGCATAAAACTCAAAAACTTACTCCTATCATACGCGCTGATTGCGAGTGAAGGCAAGCCTTTGTTTACAGTTTATTCGCGTACACAACAATCGTTTGCGATGGCATCGTCGCTCGGATTTCAACATCATGGTTATGTGCTTGTGTCTGATTGAGCCTCATCGATGTCTGCGCAGTCACATCCACCACTTCATAGCGAATCGTGTCACCGCTGCCTTTTTCAATAATGATGGGATCGCCCTTGGATATGTCCTGGACATACTGGAAGACGCCAGGCTTTGTGTCACCACTGACTTGTCCTGTAAAAATACTTGTCCCAATCTCGCCTGGTAGTGCGCTATCTGCATCCCACATCACATCGTCAATTGATAAATCGGTTGGTTCTACTCCGCTGCCAGCCACACGCGCAAAAACACCGACACTTGGCACACGCAAGTAGCGGGGCATGTCTGGCTCAACTTGATACGCGATCAGGGCTTCCTCTGACACTGCAACTTCTGTCACCGAGTGCGCATTCTCAGCTGGAATACTGTCGGTGATCTCACTAGCTAGCACAGCGGGCTCTTGTTGCTGAAGTGCAGCGTATGCCCGTACACCCATTACCGCCGCAAAAACGATTGCAACTGTCGAAAAACTATACAGCATCCGAGTAAAAAAGTTTGCCAACCTTGATGACGCTTTCTGTTGGCTCATATCAGTCCCACGAAATTGCTGCAGAATATACGGATTTGTGTAGGCCTCAGGCTTCGACGGCTGGGCCGCACGATCTGTCTCGCTGTTATAATTTTGACTCGTGCAGTACTGGTTACTGACCGGCGATGATAAACGTGCCGGTTTTGGTTTTGGCCGTGGCGTGTACAGAAGGCCTGTTTTTTCGCCTGACGAACCAGGCTTCAGCAGCGGGTGTGGTCTTTGCTTGGCGTAGCGTTGCTCTGCAAACCCCTTGTTTACTCTTATTCGGCCAGAAATCGTTGAGCTATCTAGTGTTATTTTTGTCGAGTTCATTTTTTAATTTTTTGTTTTATTTACGACGTTTTGAACTATATCGTCATCTGTTTTGCATGTCAACAGTTCTCGTGTTTTTGTTGAGTATTACACAACGATTTTCGTATCTGATTTATTTCTTTTGCTGCGTGATGTGTGGGTCTGCACCGTAATAAGGCGTCACGTTATTCTCGTCTTGTTCTTTTTCTAAACACTCTTTTTGCCAAGCAGAACCCAGGCCCGACGTAACAGGAATAAAGAGCGCGTAGGCAAGACTATTGGCGGTCGTAATACCAATCCGTAACCCGGTAAATGACCCAGGGCCGCGATACACGCCAATCTTGTTGATGTCGTGCAGTGTCAAAGTATGTTTTTCGAGCAAATGATGAATGTTCGTGAGTAACGTGTCAGAAAGTTGTCGGTGAGCATGCCACACCATATGATCAAGCATGTCTCCATCGCGATATAGATACAGTTCAGCCTCTGGCTTGTCGGTCCGTATGAGCAAACATGTCATTGAGTCGTCTCCGAAGCAAAAACAAGCTCTTCAGAAGCGTCGATAGTGAGTGTTCTGGCATTTTCATCATTAGGCACACGCTCGATCGTAATTGTCAAAAGTCTGTCGGCCGGGAAAAGACGGGCGGCATCTTTTGCCCACTCGATAACGCACACAGACGTGTCATCCATCAGCACCTCTCGTAGTTCCTCGCTCATTAGCCCAATCTCATCGAGTCGATAAAAATCATAGTGATGCAGGGTAAGTGATCTTCCTTGGTACTCACGTGACACCGTGAAGCTCGGTGATGCAACGTCGCCGCCATAGCCGATACCAGCGGCAATGCCTTTTGTTAGCGTAGTCTTACCTCCGCCCAAGTCACTGATGAGCTGCACGACTTCACCGCCGCGCAGAGACTGTCCGAGCTTTTTTCCGAGTGCGATCATCTGATCTTCACTACTAACGAATACTTGTTTTGTCATTGACCCCTAGTATACCGATAGACACTGCTATAATTTAACTACTTATGCTTCGATTGTCTGGTGATCTCGAGAACCGCGACGTGCTATCATTGCGTGTCGGTCAAGAAATCGGTTGTGCTACCATGCCAATCATCAATCCAAATAACCTCAAGATCGAGGGATGGCACGCTGAGGAGCGCGGCACAAAAGAGTATCGTGTGCTACCGTCGACTCACATCCGTGAGATATTGCCGAAAGGCTTCGTGGTCGATGATCATGAGTCATTGACGCACCCAGAAGATCTTGTGCGAATGCAGGACATTTTACAGCTTCAATTCGAGCTGAAAGGAAAGTCAGTGAAGACCGACGCAGGCCGTAAACTTGGCAAAGTGACGGATTACGTTCTAGATGATCAAAGCATGATAATCCAGAAACTGCATATTACGCCGCCAGGACTAAAAAGTTTGACAAAAAGTGACCTCATCATTGGCCGTAATCAAATTGTCGAGATTAACAACAAAGAAATTATCGTTAAAGACGTGACCGTCCGTAGTGGTCAGCCCGCAGTGGCGACAGCGTGATTGTAAATTAACAGATCATTCTTGCTGTAAAGCGGATGTAAAGCGGATTTAAATCCGCTTTATTCAAGGACTTCTGACCGTCTTCTGTGTTGTCTAAAGTTTGCTACGGCCGTAGCAAACTTTAGACACATATCTCCCACGATACTTTTTATAGATGAGATTTGTGCAACGCTATTCTCCTAAGACCTGCTTAATGTCTCCGTAGCGAAAGCCTTTGCTTATGAGGTATGTTTTAAGTTTTTCTTCATCCTGATAGCGACTGCGTTTTTTGAGCTTTTCAATGAGTTTTTTTAGTGATTCTTCGTCATTCACCTCATCGTCAATAAGCTCATTCAGCGTCCGCTCTGCAATCTCTCGGCTAATGCCTTTGCTAGCGAGCTCCGAAGTAATCGCCCGGCGACTTTTATTTTTACGCAGCCGGTTTTCTGCAAACCAACGCGCAAAGTTTTCGTCACTGAGATAACCTTTTTCTATAAACTCGCTCTCCCACGCACCCATGAGATCTTTTTCAGCTTTCTTGCGAAACATGTAGTCACGGAACTCCCGACGAGAATGTGGACGATTCATCAGCCACTCGAGCGCGCGAGCTTTCAACTTACCTTCGTCTGAAAGCTTCTTCAGCTGCTTTACGTCTGACTCACCTAACTCATCATTTTTCTTTAATTTTTGCTCCAGCAGCTGATCCAGCGTCAGAGAAAACGAATACTTTCCGTCCAAAAAAACAGAAACTCGATTCTCATTCTTTACTTGCGCCTTAATCGCCGTAATTTTCATTAGCGAGAACCAAAAAGCTGATCCCAGCTTTGAAGCGCGTTCCTTTGCACGCTTGCTACCTCTTCAATAAATTCGGAAAAACG
>JAUHWW010000028.1 GCA_030427365.1 bacterium
GATGGCTGTCAGCTTCATGGCCCTTCGGACCCCGAAACGGTCTATTCGCTTCCCGATGGTGGGAAGAACCGTTGCAGCCAAGAGTGTCCCGACGAGGTACGCGCTCGAAACCTGGGATCGACCGATTGATCAAGGGTGCATAAAAGATTTCCCTACTCAACATATGCCAAAGCAAAAGCCTTTTGAAGAAATGTCACCGGAGGAGCAAGCAGCTGAACTAGATAGGGCATATCAGCGAGTTAGAAGAATGTCTCAAGTAACATTAGACGGAGCTTCACATTCGCCGTTTTGACCTTTTACAGTCTCTCTAAAGTTCTCTGTTACCGTGCTACAATAAACTGCATATGCTAGACAAGTTACAGCAGTTAAAATCGACTGCTCTTTCTGAACTCTCTAAACGAACCTCAAGCAAAGGTGGAAATTACGTTGTAGCTCTTGATATTGGAACTGAGAACGTTAAGGCGTTGGTATCAGAAATCAAGGATGGTGAGGCACGGATTATCGGTGTCGGTACTGCGCACCAAGGGTTACAGGATATGCAGGCAGGCGCCATTGCTGATATTTCTGCTGTCACTGCCAACTGTAATAGTGCACTCGCAAAGGCAGAAAAGCAGGCTGGTGTCAGCGCTCGTGCAGTGGTCATCGGTATTGCCGGCGAACTGGTTAAAGGACGCACCACATCAGTAAAAGTACGCCGCAAAGACAGTAAAAAGCCACTCGAAATCGAAGAAGTCGAACGAATTATCTCAATTGTGCAAAAACATGCCTTCAAACAAGCCAAAGAGCAGATTTCTGATGAGATTGGCGGCAAGGACATCGATGTTCAGCTCGTGAATAGCGCTCTCGTCGATATGAAGATTGATGGTTACACGGTGACAAATCCCGTTGGCTTTCAGGGGAAAGAAGTAACGGTGCAGCTTTATACGGCATTTGCGCCAATGATTCACATCGGTGCGCTTGAGCGGGTGGCGAATGAACTTGATATGGACTTGCTTGCAGTGGCAGCCGAGCCGTTTGCTGTCGCGCGATCAGTTGTCGGCGACGATAGTGATGCTGGTCTGAGTGCAATCCTCATTGACGTTGGGGGCGGCACGACCGATATCGCCGTATTGAGTGAAGGCGGCGTGCAGGGAACGCACATGTTTGGCATCGGCGGCCGCGCGTATACCAAAACTGTGGCGAAGGAAATGGACGTTGATTTTTCGGAGGCGGAGCGGCTCAAAGTCAGCCTCAGCGACGGCACTGCGCCAAGTGCAAGTCGAGAAAACATCGAAAAAGCATTGCAGAAAACGTTGGATGTGTGGCAATCGGGCGTCGAGCTTTCACTTGAGAGCTACACGAACCTCGAGCAGCTGCCGAAAGACATCATGCTTTGCGGCGGCGGTTCATCGCTTGAACTGCTGAAGGAGTCGCTAGAAAATGGAGAATGGTACAAAGATCTTCCATTTACGCGGAAGCCTCGTGTTCACTACATTACCGAAGAAGCGGTCATTGGAATCACTGATGCGACCGGTGATGCTGGCGGACACACGTTTGTCACCGCAATGGGGCTGCTACGTGTCGCGCTTGATACGATTGTTCAGAATGATATATCGACCGAGAAGGAAACAGCGAAGGAAAAAATTGATCGGATGCTTCGGGTATAACAATGAAAGATACGATATACATCGATAAAGAGGACGAAATCACCGCTGTTATTGACGCCGTGACATCCTCTAAAGAAAAAGTCGTGGCTCTTGTGCTGCCAAAAAATGCTGAAGTGTTTCAGAGTGTTATCAACATGAAGCTCCTGAAAAAGGCGGCCAAAAAAGCCGGCAAGAGTGTTGCACTCATCAGCTCTGATAAAGGTCTTGAAGCGGCTGCGGCAGCCGCCGGACTTCATATGGCAGCTACGGCTAAATCAAAGCCAGTTATACCGAAGGTAAGCCGCGAGGTCAGCGCACCAGCCGTTGTTGAGGCGGATGAGGCCGCTGCTGCCGAAGGAACGACTGAAGCAGCTGATGAAGTGCCTGAAAAGACAGACGACGCGCTTGAAATCGATAACAGTAAATCAACAGACAAAAACGGCAAAAAGAAAAAGAAGTCATTACTCAAAATTCCTGATTTTTCTAGCTTTCGCTTGCGTGTCGGGCTCGGCGTTACGGCACTTGTGCTATTGATTGTGGGCTGGGTGTTTGCGTTTGTCATATTACCGAAGGCTACAGTGACAATTACAGCAGATACACGGCGGGTTGACGTCAGCGGCGAGTTTACCGCTGCGAGTGATGTAAACGAGTTCAATGCCGAAGAAAATATTCTACCTGCGGAGCTTGTCGAAGTTGTAAAAGAGGAAAGTGCCACAGTTCCAGCAACAGGTGAGAAAAACATTGGCGATAAGGCGACAGGGAGCGTTACATTCACCGCTCAGAATTGCCAGTCGCTCACCGTCCCAAGCGATATTCAGGCTGGGGCGACCGTACGTAGTGGCGGCAACGAGTACGTAACGGCTGAGTCTGCTTCATTTAGCTTTGATTCATTCGCAGGTGGCTGCCTAAACTTCTCGAGCGGCAGCACTGATATCACTGCTGCTGAAGGCGGCACTGCGTATAACCTATCAAACGGGAGCGATTTTACCGTTGATGGGCGATCAAGCGTTGATGGAACAGGTAGTGCCAGCGGTGGCACCGATGAGACGGCGAAAGTGGTGAGTGAAGAGGACATCACGTCAGCAACCGAACAGCTAGCAGGTACCGTAACTGCGGCTGCGAGCGAGGAACTGCAAGGTAAGCTGCGTGAATCTGGCTATCAACCACTCGTGCAAACAATTAAAGAAGCAGAGTCAAAAACGATTCGCTCCGCAGAAGTGGATGCACAAGTAGAGGAAGTAACCGTCACACGCACCGTGACCTACAGCATGCTTGGTATTACATCAGAGGATCTTGATACATTGCTAGACGAATTGTTGCGAAGTGGCGATGAGCCGCTGGTTGGTGAGGACGAAAACATTCGTGATAATGGTCGCGAGGCAGCGGTATTGCAGGTAGTAAATAGTGATAATCGCGCGCGGCAGCAGCTTCGATTGCAGACAGTGGCAGTGCTTGGTCAGACGTTCGACACCGACGCGATAGCGGATCAGGTGAAAGGCAAGCGACTCGGCGAGATCGAAAGTGAGCTCGGCGCACGTGATGGTGTAAAAGAAGTAACGGTTGATTACAGTCCGCTTTGGGTGACGACGACGCCAAAAGCGGCCGATAAAATAACGGTTGTTGTCGTCGAGTCGGATGATTAGCGATACTTCGAACATACTCGGTCTTGACATCGGTGAAAAACGCACCGGCACCGCACGCGTGAATTTGAGCGTGAAACTTGTTGAGCCGCTCGGCATCATCGACATGGCACAGGACCGAAAACAGCAGCTCGAGACGCTAATACGGGAGCATGATATCTCTGGGGTGGTCGTTGGATTGCCCTTGAACATGAAGGGCGAGGAAACAGAGCAGACGCGATTCACGAGATCTGTTATCGATGAGTTACACGCTGATTTTCCGGATCTTGCTTTTTTTATGATTGACGAAGTTGGAACGTCCAAGATTGCGGATGGCAAAGCAGCGCCAGGTGTCTCGCGAGACGCGCTCGCCGCTGCAGCACTGCTTGAAGATTTTGTCACGATGCACGAGAGAGGCGAGGCAAGCAATGTATCAGTCTAAGGATGATTTTCGGGCGAGGAGACCGCGGCAGTTTGCCTTGAAAAAGTTTTTCAAGCGGCTTTTAATGACCGTACTTATTTTGCTACCGGTAACGATACTCGGCTCATGGATGTGGTTTCAGTCGCAGTTGGCCGCACCAGGCGATGGGTTAGTTGAGTTGCAGCTTGTGATTGACGAGGGCTCAACGCACGAGATCGTTGCAGAAGAACTCGCCTCAAGCGACATTATAAAATCCGCTTTTGCCTACCGCCTGCAAGCCCGGCTTGAAAACACCGAGTTAGTTGCCGGAAACTATGATGTCAACGATGGGCAATCGGTTCGTGATTTGCTCGCTCTCTTTAGTGAAGGTCGCGTCACTACTCAGTTGGTGACGATATTACCTGCATCTCGGCTCTCAGAAATTCAAGCTAACTTCATCGCCCAAGGCTACAATGAGGCTGAGGCTGCAGAGGCGCTTAAAGCGGATCAGTACCGAGATCACCCTGCCCTGGAGAGTCTGCCGCCAGAGGGCACACTCGAGGGCTATTTATACCCGGAAAGTTTCCGCGTGAGTGAGGATACGCCACTTTCTGAAGTAGTTCGGCTGTCACTAGATGAAATGGCGCTGCTGCTCTCGCCAGAGCGAAAGGCAGGTATCCGGGCGCAAGGATTAACGGTGCATGAGGGCATTATTCTGGCTTCAATCGTTGAGGAAGAAGTCAGCGAACTTGACGATAAGCCGATCGTGGCACAGGTGTTCATTAAGCGCCTCAATGAAGGCATTCCGCTTGGCTCTGACCCGACCGCTCGTTACGGAGCCTCGCTCGTCGGCTTGGAGGAAACGGTGTTCGCAGACACGCCGTATAACACGAGGACGAATGGTGGTCTGCCGCCGACACCGATTAGTAACATTAGCGCAAGCTCACTTGATGCAGTGATAAGCCCGAGTGATACTGAATATCTGTATTTCGTATCTGGTGACGATGGCATTACTCGGTTCTCATTTACGCTTGAAGAGCACGAGCGTAAGACACGTGAATTTTGCATCGAGCTGTGCCAACTGTAACGGTGGGAAACAGGTTATAAAACCATATATCTTAAACTTGACAAGTGGCGCTTACGCTTGCTATGATGTCGAGAGCTTTTCACCCCTGTTTAGACAGGTGGGCGCAAACACCAAGTGGGGATGAAATAAGCGATTTCTAAGGAGAACTCACTATTACACGCAAGCTTCCAGAGGTATTACCTCAAAAAGTAACCGGTACCGCTGATTCTGTAAAAGCCGCATCACGCGAAGTAAATCAACGCGTAAAGAGACAATACTTGCGTGGTAAAAAGCGACTCATCCGCTATGGCCTCGTAGGTGTTAATTTAATTCTTGTTGTTGGTATCGTCGCATTTGTCATCGCGACTCGTGGCAGTGATAATGCTCCACAAAACGCGACCCTGCGTCTAACAAACGAGGCAGAGGTGACAAATCCGCTGGATACGCTGTCTGGAGCTGATATTGCAACGAATGTTGCTGAGTTGGTACAGCTTGAGCAAGCAACAGCGGTTCGCAATAACGCAGACTCAGTCAATACGCAGCTTGATATTGTGCCAAACGACGCGCAGGTTGTGGCTAAGCCTCAGATTGTACGCACAGACCTAAAATCGATTCGTGATCTGAAAGAATATGTCGCTGTCGAAGGTGATACGATTACAGCTATTGCCGAGCGCGCTGGCGTATCTGCAGCGACTATCCGACAGGCAAACGATTTGACGGGCGATACCGTCAATGTCGGCGCCAAGCTCAAAATCCCTCCAATTGATGGATTACTTTATACCGTGAAAGACGGTGATACGCCGAAGTCACTCGCTGATCGCTACAGCGCGAGCGAATCAAAGATCATCGCTTTCAACGACGCCGAAATTACCGGACTAAAAGTCGGCCAAGAGATTATTATTCCTGACGGCACGGTGCCAGTACGCACCAACTCTTACGCCGCTGTTTCTGGTTTTCGATACGGTTTCTCGGCTCGTTATGGCGGCAACGGCTATTCATTCGGCTATTGCACATGGCACGCAGCCAACAGACGTGCACAAGTTGGCAAGCCAATTCCTGCCAACCTCGGCAACGCAAGTACCTGGAAAGCCCGTGCGCAGCTCGCCGGCCTCAGTACTGGCAGTACCCCGCAGAAATACGCTGTCCTCTGGCATCCTCCGCGAGATTACTATGGTCACGTTGCTTTCGTCGAAGATGTGCTCCCTGATGGTAGTGTACTCGTGAGTGATATGAATTATCCTATCTGGAACGGTATTACGACGCGCGTGTTGACGCCAGCTCAGGCCGCCGCCTACCAATACATTTATTAACACATAGATTAAAGATATTAGACTACTTTACACCTCTTACTCTATACTTGTAAGTAATGTTTGTTGATAATGCAGTTGTGCAAGTGACCGCCGGGAAGGGCGGCAATGGAATTGTTTCCTTTCGGCGTGAGCGCGGGTTATCGAAGGGTGGTCCTGATGGTGGTGATGGCGGCCGCGGCGGCGATGTCGTGTTTCTGGCGTCACGTAATGCCAATACACTCGCGAATTTTCGTAATGTCAAAGAGTTAAAAGCTGAGGACGGTGCAAACGGTGCGAATCAGAAAAAGCATGGCAAAAGTGGCGAAGACCTCATAGTTAAAGTCCCGGTTGGTACGCAAGTTTCGAGCGGCGGCTTATTGGTAGCTGATTTTACAGAAGATGGACAACGTGAAGTCATCGCTGTCGGCGGTCACGGCGGGTACGGAAATGCACACTTCACATCGAGTGTGCGCCAAGCCCCGAAAATTGCTGAGCGTGGCGAACCCGGTGAGGCACTAGAAGCCGAGCTAGAGCTTAAGATTATTGCTGATATTGGCCTCGTCGGCCTGCCAAATGCCGGTAAAAGCACATTCTTGGCACGCGTATCCAATGCGAAGCCGAAGATTGCGAACTATCCGTTTACCACGCTCGAGCCGCACCTGGGCGTTGTCGAGGTAGCAAAGGGGTCAGAGCTACTGATTGCTGACATTCCAGGTCTCATTGACGGAGCAAGCGATGGACGCGGCCTCGGTGATGATTTCCTGCGACACGTCGAGCGCACGCAGGTGCTGCTACACCTCATTGACGCGTATTCAAATGATATTGCTGCGGACTACAAAACGATTCAATCAGAGCTAAAGAATTATAAAGTCGATCTATCTAAAAAACAGCAGCTGCTTGCCATCACAAAAACAGAAGGGCTTGATAAAGATATTCTTGAAGATCAAATGAAACTGCTGAAAAAAGCGTCAAAAGCTAAGAAAATCTATACCATTTCGTCGATGTCGGGTGACGGCGTGCAGCCCTTGCTCTACGACTTACAAGCCGCCGCAGATGCTGCCCGTAAAGCGTCTGAAGTAACAGAAGAAGATGATGTACCGGTTATTTCAATTACAGAAGAACCGACCGATCGCTGGGAAGTCACGCAAAAGAAGAATAAGATTTTCGTAACAGGTGCGAAGATTGAACGGTTCGGCATGCGTACTGATTTTGAGAGCGAGGATGCAGTTCGGCGACTGCGCGATATTATGCGCAAGATGGGCATCATGCAGCACATCGAAAAACTGGACTTACCTGATGAGAACATCCGTATCTATATCGGTGATAATCACGTCGACTGGATCGATTACTAGTCGAGCTCAACGACTTCACCATCAAAACAGTTATTCAAATTTGTCTAAAGTTTGCTACGGCCGTAGCAAACTTTAGACAACAGCCTGTGCAACTCCTTGTCAGAAATGAAAATTATCACAAAAAATAGTGGCCATATTGGTACTATGTACTAAATGACTGATACAAAACACGGTCTGCTAAAGTCACGTATACAAACAGTTCGGACGTCGTCAGAAGAGGGGTCATGCGTTCTCTATGTCATGAGTCGTGACCAGCGTGTGCGTGACAATCATGCGTTGTTGGCTGCTCAGAAACACGCCATTGCAAAAGGAGTGCCGTTAGCTGTTGTGTTTTGTCTCTATAACAAAACCGGGTTTCGGCGGCGTGAGCATTTTCAATTTATGCTTGATGGTTTGGCGCAAGTCGAGAAGGATCTCCACGAGCTCAACATTCCTTTTATGATGGTTATTGGTGATGGGAAAGATTGTGTGAGCGCGGTTATTCATGACGCCGAGCCAGATGCTGTGTATTTTGATTTCAGCCCGCTGCGAGGACCTCGTAAGCTCATCGAACATGTTCGCGAAAAAGTCGATGCAGGGCCACTCCAAAATAGAACGTCACTTTATATTGTCGATACCCATAATATGATTCCCGTCTGGGAGGTAAGTAGTAAGAAAGAAATTGGTGCCCGCACGATTCGCAGCAAGGTGCACAAACGCTTCGCCGAGTATCTCCTTGAACCAGGAGAGTTGCAGCCGCATCCACATGATTGGCCTGCAGCTGTGCAGTCACTGACTGATTTGCAAGATCGTATAAACGAAGTCCTTGAAAGCATCCCTGCGGCCGGCATCCAAGTGCAAGCTCGGAGCGGAGAAAAGGAGGCGCATGCGAGATTGACATCTTTTATTGATGACGAGCTGGATAGCTACGCTGAAGACAGGAACGATCCGACGAATGACGCACTATCCGGTCTCAGCCCGTATCTGCATTTTGGTCAGCTATCAAGTTTGCGAGTGGTTCTCGACATGCAAGACGCCGCAAGCAAAGCGGGCGCCGAATTACATCTGCTCAATTCTGGCAAAATGCCAAAGAAAGAAGATGACAAAAATCCAGTGATGGCAGGCATCAATGCGCTGCTCGAAGAAATGATTGTACGCAAAGAATTATCCGATAATTATTGCTACTACGAAGAGCACTATGACGATGTTCGCGGCGCGGACAGCTGGGCAAAGCAAACAATAGAGGCGCATGATTCTGATGAACGTGAGCATCTGTATTCATACGAAGAACTTGAATCGGCCGAAACGCACGATCCCGCCTGGAACGCGGCGCAACTGCAGATGACACGCACTGGTAAGATGCACGGCTATATGCGGATGTATTGGGCAAAGAAAATAAAAGAATGGACGCCAGATGCTGAAACAGCACTGAAGTTCGCTATCAAGCTGAATGATACGTATTCAATCGATGGTGGCGACCCAAATGGCTATGTCGGCGTCATGTGGTCTATCTGCGGCGTGCATGATCGCCCATGGACTGAGCGTGACGTGTTCGGAAAAGTTCGCTACATGAACTACGAAGGTCTAAAGCGTAAATTCGACGTTGAAGCGTACCAGCAGCAGTGGTCTGCGCGTGACTAGCTGTTAGACTGGAAGCATGACGTTCTACTTCTACGATCTAGAAACATCCAGTGGGTCACCGCGCACCGGCCGTATTATGCAGTTTGCTGGCCAGCGTACAAACGAAAACCTTGAGCCGATTGGCGAGCCTGATAACATTCTCGTCAAGCTCGCTGATGATGTGCTGCCTGAGCCTGACGCAGTGCTCGTGCACGGCATAACGCCGCAAAAGGCGAATGATGAGGGAATTACTGAGGCTGAACTCGCCAGTTATTTTCACTCCAAGATCGCCCAGCCAGGCACGGTGTTTGTTGGTTTTAACAACCTGCGCTTTGACGATGAATTCATGCGCTAT
>JAUHWW010000003.1 GCA_030427365.1 bacterium
GAATTGCTCCCGTGTCCCTCCTTAAGATACCGTTACGTGCTGTGGATAGAATGCGACGTAATTCTTAAAGGTGTTGCCGACTTTTTCTTCTGATCCTTCTTTTGGCTCAGCGTAATACCACGCGGCGTTGTCGGCTTTTATGTCACCATCTACCAGGTTGTAGTAGTTTGCTGTACCTTTCCAATGGCACTCAGTCGTTAGATCAGAGTTTTCCAAAAAGGTCTTGTCGACCGATTCTGGAGGAAAATACTGATTTCCCTCAATAAATACTGTATTGTCACTTTCGGCAATTGTTTTACCGTTCCATACTGCTTTCATGCGTGATTACCCTCTCTTAATTACTTACGCTAGTCCCAATACGCTGTCGATACGTGCGCGGTCAAAGCCGAGCACTCCTTCTTCACTGCCGTCTTCCTTCTCTATGACGGTGAATGGCACTCCGAGCTGGCCGCTTTTTTCATACAGTTCTTTTGCGATCGCTTGATCTTCGTCTGCTGCTTTCACGTTGTACGTGATATTTTTGCTATCGAGATAGCTTTTTAGCATTTTGCAGAACCCGCAGGTCGCGGTGCTATAAATCGTGATACTTTTTGCTGCCATGGTGTACTCCTTATTTCGCTTGTATTAATTTGCTAATGTAGTCCATCACTTCATTGTTGTTTGAAAGCGCGTAACAGACACGTTGTCCGTCGCGATGTTTCTCGACAAGTCCAGCGAGCTCAAAACTACGAAAATGCTGCGATATCGCCGAAACTGACACATCAAGACGGCCAGCAATGTCACTCACGCACATATTATTCTCATGCAACATAATCTTCAGCATTTTGTAACGCGTTGTATCACCGAGCAGCTGCATAATACGCACTGTTTGCTGCTCTTGTTGGGAAAGTTGCTCTGAAACGACTGTGTTCATATGAAGTATTTTAGCAAACACTTAAACATCTCGTCAACCGCTTGAGCTTTTGCTCATTTTTTGTCTCTGTTATACTTCTTATGGTTACACAAAAAAATGAAACATCTCGTACACAAAAAACACCATCCACATCTGAAGAAGCGCGCAATTATCGAATTAGTCGGCCTTTTTGGACTAATTACGTTCTTAATCTTCCAGCGCGATATCCTGCAAGTGTCGTTCGAGACAATCATCGAAGTCGAAGCACTGTGGTTTCTCTTGCTCATCGCGTGTTGGTGGCTGATTCTACCCCTGACGGCGCTTAGCTACCGGCTCATCACACCAAAACCGCGTCGACTCAAATTAATCAAAACTATGCTGGCGCATTTGGCTGGGGCAGGTCCAGGCCGCGTCATACCGGGCGGGATCGGCGGACTTAGTATAAACTCGATGCACCTGAAAAAAACGGGACTAAGTATCGAGCAAGCAATTGGCGTTGTTCTGACCAATAACATAATCGGAATCGCCGTTAATTTTGCACTCGTATTTGCAGCAGTATTTATGCGTCCGGAGACGCGGGACATCATTTTTTCGAATGTCAGCTCTAGCCAGCTTGTTGTTGCTCTCATCGCCGTATCTGGGCTAATCGTGCTTGTGCAGTGGCTCATGCACGCCCGCTCGACCCGCCGCGAAGTGCAAAAAACATCTCGCGAATGGCGGATGTTATTGTTCCGGCTTATTCGCAAGCCCGCCAATCTCCTCGGCGTTGTCTTGCTGGCATTTTTAATCACAGGGCTGCATGCCTTAATGCTTGATTTCTCAGCATTCGCATTACTTGTAGACCTTAGCTACGCCGATGCGCTGATTGCTTTTAGTTTCGGTATGGCAATTGGCGGTATTTTGCCAACCCCTGGCGGTATCGGCGGCGTTGAGGCGGGTATCACTGCAGCTTTACTGGTACTGGGCTACGATGCTGCGGCCGCTGCGTCTATTGCTGTACTATTTCGCGTCGCAACCTATTGGCAGCCTCTTATTCCAGGCACATTGTCGTATCTGTATCTTCGTGAGAAAAAGCTACTCTAGGCACTTTTGTTTATTCGCGGAAATACTATTTTCCCATGTACGTGCCGATCGACAAGCCAACCATGCACGCGGCTATCCGTGGAATGATCACGATTGTCGCCTTCTAAGAACACTTGACCATCTTTGTACTCTTTTATCCGTTTTACGACCTCGCGGCCGTTTTGGAATGCCAGCACAACATCCCCTGGCTTGTAATTACGCGCATGCGTGAAAATAACCAGCTGCCCCTGACGGAGGGTTGGTTCCATACTATTACCTTCAACTCGCCGAAAGAAAATCACTTAGGCGCTGGCCAGGCCTTCCTGCAATCCAGCACAGCTGGATTCGCTGAAGACCTATTCGGGCTATAATCCGTTTTTCTCAGACCAATACTTGCCACACCGTACCTAATATACGACTCGCTGTGCTTGGCTGAGAGAAAATGAATTCTATCTCCAAACCAGAAGCCTAAGACAGAACTAGAGTAAGTCATATTTAGTGGTCGTGTTTTGACTTTTGGAAGACATCGTCGATTTCTTTGATGTAATCGAGGAGTTTCTGGCCTTCGGCTGGATCCATTGATTTCTTGCATTCACCTGCCTGCTTCGTCGCTTCCCAGAACAGTGTATGCAGGTCTTCGTGCAGCTCGAGATGCTCAGGTTTAAAGTAGTCGGTCCATAGCACCCACAAGTGTTTTTTGGCCAGCTCAGCTCGCTGCTCCTTTAGGATAATGCAACGAGTGCGGAACACCTCATCGTCAGATGCTTGATATTTCTCTGCGATTTTTTTGACACTCTCAGCCTCAATCCGCGCCTGAGCAGGATCATACACCCCACACATTAAATCGCAGTGTGCATATACTGGTTTGAATAAACGCTTAAACATAGGACCCTCCTCTTTTGATAATAGTATATACTAAACTGGTTTAAATAATGCTGCAGCAGCTATTCTTGCCTGACGCAGACTAAGTGGATTCACAAAACTTGCAGCATGTGTCGTGAAACGACGATCACTTCCCCAGACAATGTTCGTATGATTCAACACCTTTCCTGATTCGTGGTTTACAATTGCAGCTGCAAAGCGATACGGTTGTGCTTGTGCGGGCGTATCAATGCGCATTTTTTGCCACAGTTCCTCCATGTGCCCATTTGTTCTTACGCCTGATCTCTGACTTTTGCCGATGAGCACACCTATACCGTACGCTGTAGCGTAAAGGGCCATAAGACGATCGGCTTCAGGTCGAGAATCATGATTGACTCGAAAAAATCGCCGAGCTCCATCTGAAACAACAACTTCAGTACGAGATTTTTCTGCAGGATCTCTTCTGTAGGCGTAGATAGCGCCATCGTCTGCCAACACATCTGAGGGAGATGGTAGGAAGCGCAAAGCAATACTCCTGCGAGCCATCTCATCACTCCCTATTTGCAAAGCTTGCCTTGCTGTCTCTAGGCTATCATCAAGTCTTTCATTACACATCAAAGCGACGACACCAGTCTCGCCAGTTATTCGTGGCCCGAATAAGTTCCTTACATTACTCATCGTTTATTCTCTTTCCGCCATTTCTCAATCTCTGCATGATGACCAGACAGTAACACATCTGGTACTTTCATCCCCTCAAATTCTTCTGGCCGTGTGTACTGCGGGAATTCAATCATCTTGTCATCATCCTGAAAACTCTCAATAGCCGCCGACTGCTCACCGCCAAGTACGCCAGGGAGTAGCCGCACGACACTGTCGATTATCGTCATAGCTGGCAGTTCGCCGCCCGTCAGGACATAGTTACCTATGCATATCTGTTCGTCCACCCACTTCGTAATTCGCTCATCGTAGCCTTCGTACCTCGGGCAAAAAATAATAAGACCACTTTCATCGCCAGCAAGACGCTTTGCATCTGATTGTTTATACAATTTACCTCGCGGCGTTGGCAACAATACCCTAGCTTTCGGATCCATCTTTTTTGCATGCTCTATAGCGGCGAAAACAGGCTCAGGCCGCATCAACATACCATCACCACCTCCATACGGAGGAACGTCGACTTGTTTGCGAGGGCCAATACCAAATTGCCGCAAATCTATCAATTCAAACTGTACACCAGCGCGTTCTTGCGCCTTCCACATCATTGAACTGTTTAACACCCCTTCGAACATCTCAGGGAAAAGTGTGATGACTTGAATCTTCATCTAATAAAATTATACCACAATATAAAAACGCCTGCTAAGCAAGCGCTTTTATAAACACATAAGGCTCCGAACTTAGAAAAGTCCGCTCGCATGAGCCCTATTTTTTAGATAGTCCAGTTTTAATTCTTGGGGGAATCTCGCAGTCGTAATAGTTTTGTTTTTATTCGACTTACCCTGATAGTAGCAGACGAAATCCGCTTATGCAAATGTTTGTGTCATGTCTAGCATCCACTGGCCCAACGCTGTTCTTCTTTGGGAGTATGAAGCTGCATCAAAAACTGTAATGTCATGGCCGTGTCTTCGCAAGGCAGCCTGAACATCTTCATGATCACGAGGTGCGGCAGTAAATACGGCCGTTCGTTCGGGGAGAATAACATCTGTTGCCGCATCTATAAGTAGGCTACCTGGATACCTAGCCGTGAGACTATCTCTGTAGCCTAATGTCGTTAATAGTGCGTCTCTAGAATGGGCTGCGTGTACCCGAGGCACGGCCTTGTCAAGGTCTCGATAAATTTTGTAATCATCACTTGAAATATTTCGTGCATCGGCAAGAAACCTCAAGTAATACTCAAACTGATCCCAGACGCGGCCACATGGTACCCATATATGGATTCTTTGCTCACGCTCAAACTGGGCAAAATCACTCATACACTCAGTATATGTGATGATACAAAGCTAAACACGAGCGGATTAACCGCGAGAGATGCTTTATTTTTAAACGTCGAGGTCGTCGAGGTCAGCTAGCTCACGGCGGGTGCGCTCGACGGCTGACTCGTCGTCGTCTTCGCTCTCATCATCATCCTCAGATGAATCATCGTCATCGGAACCAGAATTCCAACCGTCACTAGATGTCTCTACTTCAGGTTCTTCCGTCGTTTCTTCAACTTCTTCAGATTCGCTATCAGCTGCCGCTGGCTTTTCTTCTTCCTCATCACGTCGGCGCTCTTCTCGCTCAGGCTTTGGCTCACCGTTATCAACGATCTTTAGGTTGAACCGTGCTTCTTGCTTGGTGCCAAGCGCTCGCAATAGCGTACGCAGGCTCTGCGCTGTTGCACCACGCTTACCGATAACACGGCCGAGGTCTTCTGGGTTGACGGTCAAAAGGAGCAGTACGCCCTTCTCATCGACTGTTCGCTCGACAATAACATCGTCAGGATTGCCGACGAGTGATTTAACAACATACTCAACAAATTGCTGGTCTATAGTAGTTTCTGACATATTTGATAATTACGCGGCATTTTTTGGAGCGGTCATTTACCCATCTCTTCCGGCCGATTTGCTTATCGTATGCGATGATACGCCGACGCAAATCGTGCTCAGATATGAGCGAATGACCCTTGGCCAAAAAGTGCCACTCTCCTTCTATTATTCTTTAGATTGTTAACTATTCAGCAGGTTTTTCTTCAGTCTCGGCAGCTGGTTCTTCGGTTTTCTCTTCAGTCTTTTCAGCTTCAGGCTCAGCAGCAGGTTCTTCGGTTTTCTCTTCAGCCGGTGCATCTTCACTTTTCGCTACAGCGTCTTCAGCTGGAGCTTCTTCTGCAGCCGGCTCTTCTGGCTGATTGCGGCGTAGTTTTTCAGGATTACGCAGCTTCGCCTCGCGATCGGTACGTGGCTTCACGACCCAATCAGGCAGTTTTACTTTCTCGTTAGTAAGTAGAACTACGACTCGCTCTGATGGCTGTGCACCATTCTCGAGGTAGTAAGCAACTTTCTCTTTATCAAGCGTCGTTGCTTTTGTATGCGGGTTGTAGTGACCAAGGCGTGCAACAACTCGCCCACTCGTTGGGCTAAGTGCTGCATCCTGCACTACGACGCGATACTCTGGGTGGCCTTTACGGCCGACGCGCTGCATGCGGATTGCGAGCATGTATCTGTAATCTCCTATTAGATGCCGGACGATAACTGACTAACTGTCGTTTTATGGTCGTCTCTGCAATTACTTTCTATTAGTCGTTCATTATACTAACAGAGGTAGAGAATGTCAATCCTACTTCAATGCTTTTTCAGCGGCGGCGACTTGCGCAGCCTGTTTCGATGGACCTTGCCCCTTAGCGCGCAGCTCATCATTGACGAAGACACCAACGGTGAAGGTTTTATCATGATCAGGTCCGTCTTCATCCATGACGCGGTATTGCGGTGTATACCCCTCTTCACTCTGTACAACCTCTTGGTATTGGCTTTTTGGATCCTGCCACGAGCCGGTCTTCAGGATGTCATCAAAGGTAACGAGCAATGTGCGTTCAATGAACTTTTTCGCTTCATCGTAGCCTTGATCGAGGTAAATCGCACCAATCACTGCTTCATATGCATTGGCCAGTATCTGCAGGCGGGCGCGCTCAGAATTAGCCTTCTTCTCGCCGCGCGACAAGCGCAGCAGCGGTTCAAACCCACTATTTGCCGCAGCCTCACCGATACTCTCGGTGCGCACCAGTGCGCTGCGCCAGTTCGTTAAGATTCCTTCTGCTTCGTCGTATTCATCATAGAGAAACCGCGTGACGACCAACTCCAACACTGCGTCACCGAGAAATTCAAGGCGCTCGTTATGTTCTTTGGTCGACTTTTTGTGCTCGTTGACATAGCTGCGGTGCGTAAACGCCGTTACGAGCAACATGATGTCATTAAATGTCAGTTTAAGAGCTGACTGTGCAAAGTCAGCATATGGTTGCGTTTGAATCATTGGTTTTGTTAGTCGTTGTTCGTAGCTTGTATCTAAGCCGTCCGGGCAGCCCACATACGAATTACTAACAACTGAGTACTATCTCCTTATACTTTATGTTCTCGAATCAATTTTAATGCTTTTAAGATCAGTTTCGCAATATCTTCATACTCAATCTTCTCCAGCGCATCGTTGACCGGCATCCATTCAATGCCTTTCATCCACTCTTCCGGCTTGAGTGCATCGCTGTCCTTCGTCGCTCCCACCAGATAAATTTCGGTGGTCATAAGCACCAGACTTTGCTGTCGACGATAACGAAAATTAATCTTACCAAGCCAATGCTGGATTTTCACATGCTGCAAGCCCGTTTCCTCATTGATTTCACGCACCGCCGTCTCTTTCGCGTTTTCGCCTTCTTCGATATGACCCTTTGGAATCGTCCAGCGATCCTTCGCGTCCTGAATGAGCAGAATTTCTACGCTTTTACCGTCTGAGCCGCGCCGCCACACCACGCCGCCAGCGGTTGGCTCCTTGACGACCTCGTTGATAGCCGGCCGTTTCCGCACGATATTCTTAAATGCTTTTAGTGGCTTTGGGCGCTTCATCATTACTTCGACTTCTTCTTCGTCTTCTTGGTAACTGGTTTCTCTGCCTTTGGCTTATGCTGCGCTTTTGTCTCATCAACGAGGCCGAGTTTCTTAGCGGCAGTGCCGAGCACCCCGTTCACAAACTTACTCGAGTTATCAGCACCAAAGCTCTTAGCGAGCTCCACGCCCTCGTTGATAATGACCTTTATTGGCACGCTATCACTTGAGTGCTGCATTTCCCAGACGCTCATTCGCAAAATTGTGCGGTCAATGCGCGCAATCTGGTCGAGCGGCCAATCTGGTGCGAGGGGTTGCAAAAATGTATCGAGTTCAGAAGCAGCTTCGAGCACACCGTTAATAAGCGCCTCGACGAACTCCTTATCCTCGACAACCTCGCTGTAGCGAGATATGTTGCGATCAATAACGGCGGCAATATCGAGGTCTTCTTCCGCCACAGCAATTCGAAAATCGAGCTCATACAGCGTCTGCAGTGCAACGATTCTTCCTAAGTGTCGGTTTGAAGCCATTCGATTGCCCCTATCCTATACGTGTTAATAAATTGTAAATGTTTCGCGATTATTATTTGGCAGCTGGTGCTTTACGCAGCTTCTTGCCTGACTGCTTGGCAGTCGTACGTGCCTTAACTGGCGACTTGCTGTTAACAGCTCGTGCGAGCTTCAGCACAATATGACTCCGACGAAGGCCGGTCTTACGTGCGCTCGTTCGCTTTTTTGGCTTTCCCATTTTGTATTCCTCTCTTGGCAAAACATTATCGTTTTGCTTTGTTAATAGCATTATACCGTAAACAATCCCTATCCTCAAGACAATACATTGACATTATAGTAGTATTTATGCTATAATATAAGTATGAGTAGAAAATGGGGGCCGAACAGCCCCGGACCTGAGGCGAAACACCAAAAAAGTCCATCAGCCAGAGACGGTAAAAGAGTACAAGACGTCTTTGGTGAATCCTTTGTATGGCTTCTTGGCTTCTCAGTGGCCATAACAATTGCGAAAGGGATCTACGATCATACATCCCCTTCAGATGAGCAAAGACAAGAACGAGCAGCTACCGAGCAGCTTATAATTGATTGCGCGACTCCAGCAATTGCGGACTTACCTGAACCAATCGACTTTTATGACGCCCTCGATAAAACGAAAGAATGTTCCCGAATTGGCGGTAGTGTTGCACTCGATAACACGGTTCACGTCAGAATCACTCAAGAGATACTAGTATCACGCAACAATGCTGACTAATCGATTCTTGACGTAAATTACCTTTTTTGGCTGTTTGCCGGACAAATGAGCGTGTACGTTTTCTTGCGCGAGCGCTTCAGATTTTATCGCTTCTTCATCTGCATCAGCTGCAACTTCAATCTCAGCGCGGACTTTGCCATTCACCTGCACTGCCAAAGTCATCGTATCACTTATGAGATGGCTCTCATCAAGCTCCGGCCAGTGACCGACATGCACTGAATCATCATGGCCAAGGTCGTGCCAGAGCTCCTCAGCGACATGAGGGGCAAATGGAGCGACAAGTTGAACAATGCTCTCAAGAGCAAACTGCCATGCAGACGATTGATACCCATCCTCGTCTTTTATCTTATACAGAACATTGACGCACTCCATCATGGCCGAGATAGCGGTATTGTATTTTATCGCTTCAATATCGCTTGTCACTTTCTGAATGGTCTTGTGAGTCGCCTGCAGAAGTTCCTTGTCGTGACTTTCGACGCTTGACGTCTGGCTTTCGACCTCCATAAACTCCTGCACCAATGTCCAGATTCGATTTAAGAACCTATAGCTACTAGGCAAGCCGTCGCTGTTCCACGGTGATTCAACATCAGGCGGTGCGATAAATGATAGATAGGTGCGCAGCGCATCGGCTCCGTAGCCGCTATTAATCACTTCGAGAGGGTCAATTCCATTCCCTTTCGATTTGGAGAAAAACGTCCCGTCCTCAGCCAGAATCTTGGCGTGGAAATACATGTGCTCAAATGGTTCTGGCGTCGGCACGAGGCCTTTTTTATGGAAAAATCGTGTGAAGAATCGCGCGTACAACAGATGTGCCGTGGCGTGGTCACCGCCGTTATAGAACTTGACCGGCATCCATTCTTCCGCCCGCTTCGGATCCCACGCCTGCGTGTCGTCATGCGGAGATAGATAGCGCATCTGATACCAGCTCGAACATACGTAGCCGTCCATTGTGTCAGTCTCACGCTCTGCTGGCTTGCCGCAGCGAGGGCACTCAACGTGCAACCAGTCTTTCGCCTTGGCGAGCGGACTTCGGCCATCACCAGACGGATGATAGTCATCCAGCTCTGGTAACTGCACCGGCAGTTGATCCTCCGGAACCGGTACAGCTCCGCAGTCAGCACAATTAATAATCGGGATAGGTGCACCCCAGTAGCGCTGTCGACTAATTAGCCAGTCGCGCATTTTGTATGTCGTCTTGGCCTCGCCTTTACCGGCATCTTCGAGCCATTTCGTAATATTTTGTCGGGCTTCTTCGAGGTTTTGTCCGTCGAATTCACCAGAATTCGCCATCGTGAATTTTGCTCTATCAGGCTTTATCTCGGGTCCGTAGCTAACGAATTCGTTCTTTGTCGTCGTATAAATAATTGGCAGGTCGTACTTCTGAGCGAACTCGTAATCTCGCTCATCCTGTCCAGGCACTGCCATGATGGCGCCAGAACCATATCCCATCAGCACGTAATCAGCGACCCATACGGGCACCTTTTCACCATTGACGGGGTTTATAGCAAACAGCCCTTCAACTGGTACACCGGTTTTGACTTTTTCTTTCTCTCGGTCGATATCACTCTTACGCATCGCGTGCAGAACATACTCGTCGACATCCTGCGCGTTATCCGCGTGCTGTGCATAGGTAGCGACCAGCGGGTGCTCAGGTGCAAGCACCATGAAGGTCACGCCAAATATCGTTTCAATAGCGGTCGTAAATACATCCACATGCTCAGTGTCCGCGCCAAGCCCCTCCAGCTGAAAGGTGGCAACCGTTCCTTCAGAGCGGCCAATCCAGTTTTTCTGCGCAATTTTTACCCACGGCGTCCAGTTCAGATCGTCGGTCGCTTCCAAAATCTCATCTGCATAGTCAGTAATCTTGAAGAACCATTGTCGAAGTGATTTTTTTGTCACGAGCGGATCGTCTGCGCCATCATGCCTCCAGCACTTGCCGGCAATAACTTGCTCATCAGACAGGACGCTTTTATCTATTTCGCACCACCATTGCAGCGATTCTTTCTGATAGGCTAGGCCTTCTTCATGCAGCTGCAAGAAACACCACTGCGTCCACTTGTAATAATCCACCTTAGAGCTGTCGATTACCTTCGTCCAATCCATTGACCAGCCCATTTGTCGGTATTGATTGCGGTAACTTTCGATTGCTTCATCAGTTGTCACGCGCGGTGATTGACCAGTTTTTATCGCATAATTTTCTGCTGGCAGGCCGAAGCTATCAAAGCCAACCGGAGAATAACTCTCGTAGCCCTGCTGTCGTTTAAGCCGCATCAGAATATCTGGAATCGTGAAATTCTTTGCATGGCCAAGATGTATCCCGGCGCCAGATGGATAGTTAAACATTGCAAAGCCGTAGTATTTTTCTTTCTCAGAATCGAGATCAGCCACATACGTGCCATTCTCATCCCAATACGCTTGCCATTTGGGCTCAATATCTTTCGGTGAATACCTCTTCATAGGCAGCATTATAACAGAGGTGGTTTGTTGTTACTATCTGGCATAAAGTATCTATGCCGCAATACCAAGCTCATTTACATTGACCATTGCTTCCTGAACTGGGACTTCTCTCAATGGATAAAAGCCAGCGACACATTGCAATACAGAAAAGAAGCCTTCTCTCAGTTCAGTGCCGGGCCGTTGTCCCGCCATCCCGAACAACAGCTTTTTCCCAATTGCAGTTTTTAAGTCTGATCGCTCTTTCTGTGAAAGACCTGCAACAATGCCTGGCGTAGTCATGTCAAGCAACGTTTCTTCTAAACAAACATAGAAAAGTGGACATTCCATGCATAATTCTTTTGCCTTATTGTTAGACTGGCCTCTTGTTGGAGTGAAAGTTTTATTCTCGATGTGTTCAGCTGTCTTGCAAGCAGGCCTATACCCACCCCAAGCTGAAGTCCTGCGCGTGAGTGTCTCGGGTGCGCCTTTTTCAACTTGTTTAAAAGGAGTAAAAGCATGCTTTAAGGCCTTTTTCTCTGCCGGCCTCAACAATAAAGCCATACTTACAAACTAATGCTTCGCTAGAATTTAGTCAACCAGTTATGCTTTGATCGTTTAGTTCTGACTAAGCGATGCTCTTTTTGCAAACGCTCTGTAATACTTCCAGGTTTGCCTACGCCAATAACTCGGCCGTCGATTTCGATGATTGGGGCGATATTGGCGCTGGTACCGCAGGCAAATACTTCATCGGCTACATACAGCTCCGTTAAATCAACCGTTCGTTCTTCAACTTCTAATTGCAAGTTTTTTGCAATTGTTAATATCGTATCCCTGTTAATTCCCTCTAGAATGTCGGTTGTATTGCCTGGTGTAATGAGCTTCCCTTTCCGCACTAAGAATATATTCGCTGCATGAAGTTCACACACGTGCCCATCCGCATCAAGAAATACGCAGTCATCATAGCCGCTATCAAGTGCATCCTGCTTTGCTAAAGCGCTATTCACGTACGCGCCGTTTACTTTCGCACGAGCAGGTATCATCTGGTCAGACACTCTTCGCCAGTGACTTGTTTTGAGTCGTGCACCTTTTGGATTAAGTATCGGCACTGCGTCATACAAAAACACGCTCAAAACAGTGTTGAGGCCCTTCGTTCTTGCACCGGCCAATTCATCACTCACGTGCAACGTTGCTCTGACAAACACGTCTTTTTTGGTATCGTTTTTCTTCAAAAGCTCTGTAATTATCGCCTTAAAAGAAGCGAGGCTCCAATCATCTGGAAATGTATCTATACCAATAATCTTCGCCGAATTATTGAGTCGCTGGAAGTGATCCTCGAGCCGAAACGCCAGCCAGCTTCCATCGACATATGAAACTGGCAGTACTGTGTACACACTTAGCCCATACAGCACCGCTGAACTCGCCACACTGAGTGCTGCGTTTTCTCGTGGCACAAACTCACCGCCAAGATAGACGGTCTCATGCATCTGAGCCATAGCTAAAATTGTTTTAAGAAGTTAGTAGAAAACGTCGTATTGAGCTTTGCTTTGCTCTTTGCACGCTGCTCGGCCAGATCGACTAAACGACTAACTAGGTCAACGTTTGAGACGCCGCTCGCACGCCAGTTGTGGCTATAGAGACTGCCAGGCAAAGGGTTAATCTCATTGAAATACACTTTCTTGGACTTTTTATCGATGAGCAAATCAATTCGCGCAATGCCTTCACAGCCAACGGCTCGATACACTGCCCCCGCCACTCGCTTCGACTCATCGTTCAACTCTTTGGATATATCTGCCGGAAGCTTGCTATAACCCTGTGCACCAGCAGTTTTGCCGCCCATTTTTTTGCCGCCCTTACCTTGATTCATGTACTTGGTATCAAAATCAAACACGCCATCTTCAGGGCTGACAGGTTCCTCAACCAGCGCATACGTCAAATCGCTGTCACGATTACCAATAATCGGTACAGTTACTTCAACGAGATTCGCTACCGCCTCTTCAACAAGCACTTTATCGTCATAATGCAGCGCAACTTCAATGGCATTTGTCAGTTCGTTGTCATTCTGAACCCTACTTATCCCGATACTCGATCCAAGCCGAGCCGGCTTCACAAACAACGGATATGACAGCTGTTTAGAAATTTGTCGATGCCACTCTTTGTGGCTCTCTGCATATTCTTTCGCACTGAAGTACACCATTGCAGGAGTTGCCTCGCCAGCTGCAAGTGCAATGAGTTTGCTTGTGACTTTATCCATGGCGATTGCAGATGCGTGCACGTCGCAGCCGACATATGGCACATTTGCCATTTCAAGCAGTCCCATCAATGCACCATCTTCGCCATAGGTGCCGTGCGTGGCGGGAAACACCACATCGATTTTCTTGTACTGCTTACGGCCGGCAAATTGGCTGGATTTCACGAGGGTTAAACCACCATCGAGCTGCAATTGCACTTTTGGTGCTTTTTTCATAAACTGTTCAATTTCACCGCTTTGGTAGAGCTTGATGTCTTTGAGCTTGTCATCCCAGAACCATTCGCCATCTTTTGAGATATACACCGCTTCGACATTGTACTGCTTGGTCGCTTCAAGTGGCTTGATGATGGCAGAGAGCGCCGTAATGATAGATATGTCGTGCTCGGCACTACGTGAACCGAAGATAACTGCAACTGTTTTCATGAAAAAGCTCCTGCTTAGATGCAGACACTATAGCAATTATCTATTACAATTAAAAGCAATTAATTGTAATTATCAGTCCAGTCGTTTTGCATCAAGACAAGGTCACCGGCGGCGAGTTGGTGCTCAATTGACGTGTAGAATTCCAATGGGTTTGTCTCGACCCGCAGTTCGCCCTTAAATCCGTGTTTCTTCATGGCTTTCTCGATAATTGGCTGTACAGAATTATCCATCAAAACCACGATATCAGGTGGAAATTTTGCTATCGTCTCACCGAGCTTCGTATGAACATTTTCTGTTTCTGAGCCCTGGTCAACGAGTCCTGGCGTCACATACCATTTACGTTTGAAGTCGAGTTCACTCAGTAACTTCAGCCCAGCTACCAATCCTTCAATATTCCCGTTATAGGTGTCGTCTATCAGCCACGCGCCACCGATATGTCGAGGCTGCATGCGATGTTCGAATGGCTGAATTTTGGCACAGCCGCTTTCGATCTGCGCTTTGCTCAGCCCGAGCTTGTCGGCCAAGGCAGCACCGAGCGCGACCGGCGCGATTTGATGGCGGCCTAGCAAGCCACACGAAATAGCCAAGGTCTTCTTACCCTTTTTCATCACAAAGCTCGTCTGCGCCACACTCACAATCGGCTTACTAATCGTCCAGCCGAGCACTTTTTTACTCGAAAACGTCTCTGTTTTGCCAAGATGCTTTGCAAGAAGCTCAGACTCAGCGCTGGCGTAGACGTGTGCTTTGGAGTATTTTGCTACGCTAAGAAGATCTATTGCCACGGAATCAAGCGATGGATAATGGTCAAGGTGATTAGGCGCTAGTCCCGTAATGACCGCGTAATCAGGCTGAATAGTCTTGCTCATGCGTGTAACGTCACCAGGCGCACCCTCACCGAACTCGATAATAACGACTTCTTCGTCGCCCTGAAGCGTGTTTATAAACCGTGCTTGCGAATAAGCAGTGTTCATATTGCCGGGGGTCATAGCGACATTCTTGCCTTCTTGCAGAATGGTATGCAGTAGCTCTTTCATGGTGGTCTTGCCGTAACTACCGATGACCGCGATAACCGTTGCTTCATGTGCGGCGAGCTTTTGCTGAGCGGCCGCGATAACGCGGTTTTGACGCGGCGCCACTACAAGCTTACTTGCAACTAACGTAATGAGGCTGAGTGAGAGGACTACAATAAACGGCGCAGCCACCAGCGCGACAAGCAGGTGGAGTCCGTAAAACCACAGTGGTAAACGTGAATCGACCAGCAGCAGCGCACCAGCGATAAAGAGTCCTGCTGCCACGTAAGAAGCGACGATGAGCGCGAGAGCCTTGGATGTCGGTACAAGTGATTTTCGTACCTTTAATGATTGAATGGTCTGTTTTTTCTTCTGCGCGCGTTCAATCCAGTCCAGAAATTTCTGCGGATCATACTCAACTTGTTGCAGCATGTACACCAAGTAAAATGGCAAACGCAGCGAGTACATGCTCAAGAGGGTTTTCATGCTACAAACTCCATAATCTCTCTGTTAACCTGGGTGGCGTGCGACTGATGAAGGAAATGCTCAGCATCGTCGATAACAACCAGCTTGCTACCCTTTATGCTTGCCGCAATTTTACGCCCATACGCTGGCGGCGTCGCTGTATCATGCCCACCATAGAGCAGCAGCGTTTTCGCGCGAATTGATGAGGCCTGATCGACAACGTCTTCAGATACGACCTTCTTAAATGTATCCTGCAGGTCTTCAGCGACAAACAAATCAGATCCGATTGCGTTGTAGACGCGCTTTTTTATCCGTTCCTGTGCTGCTTTTGGCAGTAATTTTGTTGGCAGCTTTGCTGTTTTTGCCAGCAGGCGAAGTGCTTTTTTGCGCGCTTTGTACGTCGCACGAACACCCGAACTTGCGAGTAATACAAGGTAGCTTGACTGCAACAGGCCACTTGATAGTGCCTTTATCGCAATTGCGCCGCCGTTTGAGTGACCAACGATAAGGTGGAGTCGTTTTTGATCAACGTCTAGTTTCTCTAAAAACCGCTGTAAAAACTGTGCGTATTTTTCGAGTGAATACGTCTCTTGGGGATTATCACTTCCGCCAAATCCTGGCAAATCTACAGATAGAACGTAGTACTTTTTTGCCAAATCGAGCTGCAATTTTGAAAACGTGTCTTTACTGTCACCCCATCCGTGCAAAAGCAAGGCGACAGGATGACTCTGTTTGCCGTGCGTCTCATACGATACAACGCGGTTTTCAAGGATAACTTGCATGCCCACCAGTATAGCAATTATTGGTTACAGACTGAGCTCAATATCATCGAGTTGCAGTTGCTGCTGAAACTCGTCTGGCAATTGGGACTGCAGGCTTTGTTGCAGTTGCTGCTGGATGAGGCCGATGATTTCGTAGACATTTGTCGCATCATCAGGTGCGGATACATCGACCGCTTCATCACTGCTCGTAAACGATAGTTCACCTGAAGACTTCACAGCGACGCTACCGCCCATATCAACATCGTAGCTGAAACTGATATCACCTGTTTGTGTATTGAACGTAACACCGCTTGTTAGCTCCCCTGTTGCACCATCATCGTCAATGGTCGCTTTCAGCATGACCGGGATATCATCTCCGCCTTCGTATGGGATCATGATGTCGAGATAGTTTGTCGAGGTGTCTTCCTGATTAGTATAAATCCTTACATTGCGAATATATTTATCGCTCGCCACCCAGACATCAGCCTTTGCGTTTGCAAAATCGACATCCGCAAACGCCTCGTCAATCTCATCAAACGGAATTGGCTCATCGGCGCTTCTTGGGTAGGCTGCTTCCAGTAAGTCTTTCAACTTCGTTTCATTCACCACCGCCTCATATTCTTTCAGAAAGGCAATGAAGTTGTCTTTATTCACGCCAACGCGCAGTTTCTCTGTGCTAACGCCATCAAACTCTTCGCTGCCTAGCTCCTCGACGACCGTGAACACCGCCTTGTCATCACCACTGCCGAGCAGTCGCTCGGTAATCGGCTGGAGTGCGCGGTTCTTAATCTCCTCGACCTCTTCTTCACTCAACATCGGTAGTTCGTCATCTTGAGCAACTGCCTGTTCAAAAATAGTATGATCGACTGCTATCCACTTCGTGTCTATCAAGTCGATAGCTGGGCCGACTTGCTGTGCGACCGATTCCCCTGCGAATGCACCAAGCAGTCCTTCAACTCCTTTTAGTCCGTCCAGCTTTACAAATATATCCGGTGCATCGCTGCCTTCGACTGCTTGCGATCGAACCTCAGCGTTTACTCGCACCCCAAATCCACCGATGTCTGCAGTAAACATGCCGTTGCCATTTGCGTATTTGCCTTCAACAGAGCCATCTACCGCTATCGGTGAACTGAGATTCAAAGAACCATTCACATTCATCGTCTCACCGCGTGGTTCAGCATCCAAAAACGACTCCAATGCTTGTCCGGTGTTGCCAAGTGCGCTATAGAACTTTTCTTCGGGCGATTTATTGAACACAGAAACGTACGCTGCTGCCGCGCCGCCCACAAGGAAAACGACTAACAACGATCCTAGTAGTAGGAGCTTACGCCCCGGCCTCTTTTTTGTTTTCATCTGTGTTGCACTAGTCTCCGGTTGCACTGGTGACGGGCTTGTATCATCTTGCATCGGGGTCTCCTCAATTTACTCGATCGTTGTCTCTACTATACTGGCGGCCGTAAAAGGATTGCAACTAACCCTGAATCTCTTCTTGTACACGGCCTTCAAGCTCTTCTGGCGTGAACTCAGGTTGTGGTATTTCAACATTCTTTTGGACGCCGTAATTGCCATAGGCCTCACTGCGATCACCAAAGTTAATACCGACAATCATGTTATCTCGCTTGCGAATAACGAACTGTGCGCTGATACGTGACCCTTCTCGGTAATTTTCCGGGTTCAGCGGAGGGAAATCTCCATACCCGGCTGTCATAAAAGCATTTTGTAGCTGACGAGCATATTCCTGCAAGCCAACAGAGACTTGCATATTGAGGACTGCCTCACCATCGACAATATTCTCTGTAACATTTGCGTAGTCGACTTCGTATGCATTACCAGAACGTAGTTCTGAAACAACTTCCTGACGGGTATTGGCGGAAAAATTACCAAAGATTGCGAGTGTGACTAATTCGGATACATAATTTAGCCGCGACTGCTCGCGGGCGTCGTCTCCTTCAACCGTTTCACCTGCCCATTTGCCGAGCAAACTATCAAGACTAGGGATAGATCCATCTTCGCGAGGATCATTTGTCTCAAAACTCACATAGCGCGAATACTGCGCGTCCAGCGTGTTGATGCCTTCGGTCACGACCGAAGTGTTGACGGTTGCACTTCTGTTTTCAAACGTGACTTTGCTCTCGGTTAATTTCTCAGGTGCAAAGTAAAACCGATTGTCCTGCACGACTTGGTTGCCCGTGCCACCGTTGGTTAACGTGCGCACAACGCTTGTCGTAGACATGCTGTTATCGATAGCAGACCAGAACCGCCTTTCGTCAGTCATGTAAACGTCTTTGTACCAGAAGATGGTAGCAATAACACCTATAACAGCTCCCGCGATAACGAATTTTGTGACGATAGACCTAATGTCCCAGCCCGCGATCCGATCAGTAATTGACGTCAAAGAAAATTTCATACCCTATGTACTCTCCCTATTTACCACGTAGTATATCAGGTAATTCATCACTGTGAGCCGAACAAAGTGAGCTTTAGGGGGTGTGGTGCAGTTTTTGAATTTAGTTCAAAAACAAACAGAGGGTGAAAGTTGCCGGAGACAACTTGCAAGGCAATCTTCTCTTGAATACTTGTTTTCAACGATGAAGTTGCGGGGCCGCGATACGTGGCAATCCTCTCTTCAATGATGGTGGAGCATATCGGATTTGAACCGATGACCTTCTCAATGCCATTGAGACGCGCTAGCCAACTGCGCCAATGCCCCATACTGAAAGGTATTATACCAATAATTACGAGCGTTCATGTGGCATTTACTTGAGCCAATATTGGCTTACTACTCATAAACGGCAACACGGATGTCTGGAACGTTATACGTCGTGCCGGTGACGCCATCGAACCCAAGTAAGGTGACAAGCTTATCCTGATTACCCACCGATAGACGAGCGCAGCCTTTACTTGCCGGTGTCCGCGGAATGTTAGTCGCCCCGTGCACGGCCTGCCCACCATCAAAGTACAGCGGCTTGTACATATTGCCGTTGAGCGGATTATCCAGTGATACAGGATAATTTGTACTATTATGCCAGCCACCGTTCCAGTCAGGATTACGGTAGCGATAAACATTATTTACTCCGGTCCGCGTCTCATATCCTTCTTCGCCAGTCGACGTCTGAAATACGTAGACGATCTCGTCGCCCTCGCCAGCGACAAGCACCTGACAGACGCGGCTAATGGCGATCCAGCCACCGCTGAAACCCCGCACTTTTTCTGGAATCTCAACCTCTCGTGACAGCAAGGCATTTTCGAGATCACTACCTGCTGTAATTGACTCACGGCTCTCACCCAATCCTGTTAAGAACCGCGCAGCGCATAGACCCTGCCCTGTTTGCTGACCGTGAATCCCATCAACAACCACATGCTCATAGCCATACTCTGCGAGTAACTCATTGACTCGCTGCTGCTGCGCTCGTGTGCCAGATGCTGGCTGAGTCACCCGCTGAGCAGGTGCAGTCACCTCGGCTGGACCATCAATACTACCTCGCACCGAGATATAGCTTGAAAGTACAGCCCATGTCTCAGGGCCAATACGACAGTCAACGTGCAGACCGTTCCGCTCCTGGAAATAACGAATCCCGCGCTTTGTTGCTGGGCCAAAATCACCATCATCAAGCACGTAGATACCAGCCGCTGTCAGTGCTCGCTGGACGATAACGACCTCCGCTTCATCAAACTCATCATCTTTATCACCGAATGATTGCAGCACAGACTTATACGGATGGCACTCATCGTCGCTCGGCACAACTTCAGGTGAAAAACGTTCAGCAAGTACCTCGCTGACAACAGGTTCCATCAATTCAGGATGTTCATATGTATCAAATGAAGCCGCAGCATTTTCAGGCGCTTTCTCAGCTGCGGTCACTTCAGCCGAAGCTACCAACGGCATGCTGAGAACAGCTACTCCCACCGCAGCTCGACGAAATACTTTATTCATATACACTTCCTATTGAAAGGTATTATCTCAGCAAATTACTTTTTATTCTACTTGTGCTTGCAAAAATGTCTTCAGCTCATCAAACGGTTTTACCTTGGCATACCACTGCTGAAACTCTTCTTGCGACATTTCAGCAAATGATGTATCAGCGCCCTTCGGCCGAAAAATAACATTCCAGCCAAACCCTGACAATCCGCCTTCCGCCGGATGCTCCAGAATCTCGCCCTCAAGCTCACGCTCAAAAATAGTCATAGTTTCGCCATCAAAATACGCCATTGCCGCCCCTGCAAAAACAGTGCGATCCTGACCGTCAACCAGCCTGCAAAGCCCCTCGTAGCCGAGCTCCTGCATAAACCACTTAATAAATGTCCCTGGCAGCGCACCAAGTGCCTTGAAGCGAACACTCGCGTCTTCGACAATAACCGGCTTCCCAACGATCTCATACGCTGCTCGAGCCTTGTGCTCGACAACCTCACGCAAATCTAGGCTCTGGATTTCATCAACATCAACTGACACATGCGGAATATCCATCCCCATCATAATGGCGAAATGCTTCGCCTTGTGCTCGTTACCGGTGACGTAGACTGCCCCACTCATGCCGTGGGAACAACTATTCCATGCCTAATAGGTCTACCGGTATATGAGCTTAATACCCTCGTATCCATTGTGGCTATAATCCTTTCACCTGTGCTCTCGTCTACTGCATCCATTAAACGATGGAATTTTGCCGCTCTATCTACTGAACCTTCACTTGCATTTGGCTTAATGTCACCACCAAAACTGAACTCGTATCCCGGAGCTTCTGGGTCCAGATATGGCAATATTTCATCACGAGCAGCAATATCCCCTTCATCTGTAATCACGCCCATAACATATCCTGATATCCCTAGATAGTGTCTACCTCCGCCCCAACTGTTTCTGTGCATTAGCTCATTTAGCCGTAACCGTAATGGGACTGTTGATACAATAGTCGTCTCTGCTACTGGGCGGCCGCTGCTCATTGGAAGATAATGTACACGCACGTCTGGCATTGGAACAGACAACTCTCTTTCATAGTAAATTGTCCAAGGATGTCGGATTTTTTCCCAAAACCCTCGCATATCATCCGGAATCTGCTCAATGGGCGACCCAAAGGCATCATTCAGCCTTTCAATATCTGTGGAAGCTTGTTGTTTAGACATACCTCTAGATCATACTAGAGAGGTTTGTCTATAACAAACCTTGGAATTCTCGTTCATCTATAACCTCCGTGCCAAGTTTGCGGGCTTTATCGGCCTTTGATTGGCCAGCTTTCGTGCCCATGACCAGGTACGTCGTGCCTTTCGCAACTGACGTTTGGAAGGTACCACCTAAAGCGCGGATTTTCTCGGCAGCTTCATCCCGGCTCATACTCTCAAGCGATCCGGTGATCACAAAGCTCTTGCCGACTAGCGGGCCGCCGATACTTTTTACATCCTGCGGCCACACCCCAAGCTGGCGAAACTTCGAGAGCAGCGTCTGATTATCATCCTCCGTAAACCACGCCAAGATTGATTCTGCAACGATCTCACCAATGCCGTCGACATCTTTTAGGTCTTGATAACTTGCGGTGCCGAGGTTGTCCAGCTTTTTATACGTGTTTGCCAGATCAATTGCTGTCTGCTCGCCAACGTGGCGAATGCCGAGGCCATAGATAAAGCGATTCAGCGGTGGATTCTTTTTCGCCGCGATTGCATCCACGAGCTTGCGCGCCGACACTTCAGCAAACCGCTCAAGACCCTCAATCTGATCAGTCGTCAGCGTATAGATATCTGCAAAATCACCAACAAGCCCAGCATCCACGAGCGCCTCAACGTTTTTCTGACCCATACCGTCGATATCTAGCGCACCTTTACTCGCATAGTGCTGCAGACCGCGTTTTAACATCTGCGAGCTGCCGCCCTTCACGCGGTACACCGCCTCGCCTTCTGGGCGCTCAAACTCAAGGTCTGGGTACTGGCGCTTTAATGCTGTTTCGTAGTAAAACCGCTTCGAATCGTCAGGACGCAGCTCAGGTAGCACGCGCACAACTTGCGGGATAATGTCTCCTGCTTTGTGAATAACGACCGTGTCACCAATGCGGATATCTTTGCGGTCAATCTCATCGGCGTTATGAAGACTCGCGTGCTGCACAGTCGTACCGGCCACATGGACTGGGTCGAACACAGCAACCGGCGTGGCTGCACCGGTTCGGCCAAGCGAAATCACAATATCTTTCACGACCGTCGTGGCTTCTTCGGCCGGATATTTGAACGCAGCAGCTCCGCGCGGCGCTTTACCGACGACGCCAAGATCGTTCATCAGCGAGCGATCATTCAGCTTTATCACGGCGCCATCTGTATTGAAAGGTAATTCAGCACGCTTCTTTTCCCACATCTCAAGAAATGCTTCGATGTCGTTTTTTGCAAGTTTCTGCGCTGCGGGCGACGTGCGAAAACCAAGCTGCCTCATGCGCTTATACTGCTCATCATTCGCCAGCGTATCATCTGAAATGAGCTCATAGCCATAAAACGTGAGCGGACGTGCGGCCACAAGCTTCGGGTCAAGCTGCCGCATCGTGCCGGCAGCAAGGTTGCGGGGGTTCTTAAATTCTGGCTCACCGGCTTCACGGCGCTGTTTGTTTAGATTCTCAAAATCGTCGGTGTGCATAACAATCTCACCGCGAACTTCAACCGTCTCGCTAGCAGGTATCGAAATTGGAATGCTTTCAATCGTCCGTGCGTTCAGCGTTACTACCTCACCGGTGGTGCCATCACCGCGAGTAAGCGCTTGGACGAGCTGACCGTTTTCATATCGCAGCGCACAGGCCAAGCCGTCGAATTTTATGTCGATAAAAAGCTCTGCCTCAGCCACTCGCGAATCTAGCTTCGTAATTCGCTCAAGCCACGCCTCAACCTCTTCCATTGAAAACACATCATTAAGACTCAACATACGCGTCGAGTGCTGCGCTTTCTCAAACGCATCAAGCGGCTCACCAGCAACACGCTGCGTGGGTGAATCTGGCGTAATCAACTCTGGATATTGCTCTTCTAGCTGGCTCAATTCGTGTTTCAGACTATCTGCTGCTGCCTCACTCATCGTCGATTCATTCAGCACGTGATAGCGGTAGCGATAATCATTGATAATCTCACGCAGTTTCCCAACTCGTTGGCGAGCTTCTGCTTTCGTCATAGCAGTTCCCTGTACAGCACAAAGAGATACGCGATCGCAAACGGCAACGTCAAAATTGATAGTAGCAGGAATAGTCCCTGGGCGAGCCAGGCCGTGATAAACAGTGCCGGGAACACGATGACGATAAAGAACAGGCCGATGAAGAGAAGTAGCGCCAAGATCTTACGGAACAATGAAAAGCGGCGAAAACGCGCGAGCTCACGGGCGCGGCGCAGCGCCATCATTGGTGTCATTTCTGGCAAGGTGACAATCATTAGTGCCATTGATGTCGAGCTAATGAGATAGAACGAAAGTAACAGCAGCGATACGTACAGCAGCAGCCAGATGAACTGCTCGAGACCATTGACGGCAATGCCACCGGCGACGACGGTTGTATACAAGAAGTTGCCGATTACACCCGGCAGAAGCTGTAGTAGGAGTAGATAGACAATGAGCAGAAACGGGATAAGCGGATACATGCCGCGGTAAAATGCCATACGCACGCTAACGTCGTTACCCGCCTGATGCTGACGAAACAGCCATATCAGTGCCAGCCCACCAATGACAAGCAGCATGATTTGATAGATGCTTTGCTCACCGGAAAGCCCACTCGCAAGCGTACTGGCAAGCTGCCCAAACACCAGCCGATTGGCTTCAAAACTGGTTCCGCTCCCTTCGCCCAGGCTACTCTCTATCTCAAAACGAATGTCGCCAATATTAATCGGGTTGAATATACCGCGTACAAAAAGCAGAAACAGCGCACCGTAAATCAACGTGAAGAAAAACAGCGGCTTTTTGTTGACCCACATGAGGCGCAACGCCTTTTTCATCAATTTGTAGCTATTCGGCAGAGACGGCGCGTGGTGTTTTACCCGCTTGTGCATGCGAAAACTTCTGTATTTCGGCTTCTCACGCAGGCGTGCATCCTCGCGCGTCACCTTCGCTTTCTTAACGACGGTGTTTTTCTTTGTTTTTGCTCGTTTTGCCTCGCTCATACATGCGAGTCCATTCCGCGAAGAATTTTTATTCGCTCATCGATTGGCGGATGGGTGCTAAACATATTTGAAAGGCTTTTTCCTTTGAGTGGGTTGGCAAAAAACAGATGCGCAGTCGACGTGTTCTGTCTGCGCGGAGCTGTGTTTCCCATCTTTAACTTCTCAAGTGCGCTGGCCAGTCCTTCTGGGTAGCGAGTCGTCATAGCGCCGGTCGCATCCGCTAAGAACTCACGCTTGCGAGAAATTGATGCTTGGATAACGGCCGCAATCATCGGCGCTAAAATCATCGCCACAATTCCTAGTGCGACCAACACGCCGTTGCCGTTTTCACGATCTCGATTGCCGCCGCCGAACAAACTCACGCGCAGGAAAATATCAGCCATCAACGAGATAACCATCACCAAGCCAAAGGCAACCATGCTCACGCGGATATCGTAGTTTTTTATGTGCCCCAGTTCGTGCGCCATCACCCCTTGCAGCTCTTGTTTATTAAGTGTTGCGAGCAAGCCCGTAGTAATCGCAACGTGTGCGTGCTTCGGGTCGCGGCCGGTTGCGAACGCGTTCAGCGCAGGATCATCAATAATATGTATCTTCGGCGTTGGCAGGCCTTCGGTAATAGCAAGATTTTCGACGATGCGGTAGAGCTCTGGATTGTCACGCTTTTGTATTTCGTGCGCGCCATTGAACGCCAGAGCGGCTTTCGCCGATGCGAAATAACTAATCAGCGCATAGATGACTGAGCCAATGAGCGCGCCAATCGTAATCGAAAAATCGCCAAAGTAAATCCCGCCAAAGTAGGCAAGCGCACCAATCAGGGCGATAAACACCCCGATCAGCAGCACCGTCTTCCGCTTATTTTTTGCTATTTCTGAATACATGAATACGCTCTACATCACACTGCTTGTTTTGCTATGAAGTTAGAACTTGACGTCAACTGGCTTCTCAGCCTTCGCTTGTTCTGCCTCATCAAGCTCGAAGAATTCGCGCTCCTTAAAGCCGAGCAGACGACCGATAAGCACGGTTGGGAACACTTGCAACTTCGTGTTGAATTCACGCACCGCTGCGTTATAGAATCGGCGCGACGCTTGAATCTTATCTTCGGTGTCAACGAGTTCACGCTGCAATTCAATAAAGTTCTCATTCGCTTTTAGCTCAGGATACGCTTCTGCAACTGCAAACAGGCTCTTCAAAGCACCTGTCAACATATTATCGGCTTCAGCTGTTTCAGCGACACCATTTGCATTCGCCATTGCAGCACGTGCTTTTGTGACTTCTTCAAATGTGCCCTTTTCGTGTTTGGCATAGCCCTTCACTGTTTCGACAAGATTCGGGATCAAGTCGAGACGGCGCTTCATTTGCACCGTAATATCGCTCCACGCCTCATCGACGCGAATTTTGGCCGTGATCAGGCCATTATAAATAACGATCAACAAGACGACGATAGCGCCGGCAACCGCAAGTAAAACCCAAAGCATTGTAACTCCTTACTTCTTATGTACCCAGTATAGCACCAAAGATGAAGTAACTGCTACTAGCAGTCGTGGGGCCAGCTACGAACTACTGGAACATTACTCCAAAATACCATATCAGCTGGAAACCAATTGGCAGGTCTTTCGGTAGACTCGACATTACCATCGTCGCCCGTGGGAAATCCTTCATAATCTGCTCTTATCCGTTGTAGCCCATCGACGACAGGTAGCTCATCCGCCAGAACACACTCAAAGCCAAAAGGATGCCGCATCGCGCCAGTCGCATCAGTATCTCCCTCTGAAGTTGGGAGTAATTGTAACCTTTCTCCGCTTGATCGAACGAGATTAACTTCACTTCTTGGGTCATTCATAGACAGGAATAGTAGCGCTAATTAGACTATATTTCAAGCATAAAAGCGAAATACATTTCTACCCGATGCTCACAGTCGAAGAAAATCAAAAACCGCCTAGCGGCGGCTCTATCAATGGTGGGTGATGAGGGACTTGAACCCCCGACCCCCTCGGTGTAAACGAGGTGCTCTAGCCAGCTGAGCTAATCACCCATGGGAACTGTATTTTACTAGATTAACAAGAAGTAATCTAGTGGTGCGCAAGAGAGGACTTGAACCTCCACGTCCTTACGGACACTACGACCTCAACGTAGCCTGTCTACCAATTCCAGCACTTGCGCGAAATATCTCGAATATTGTACCACTACCTCTGTAATTAATGCAATTTAGCCGCGCGGGAGATGGTTGTGCTGATGATCGAGACGATAGTCACTACGGATCATCGATTTTAGTTTCTGTTTGTCCATCGCGAATTTTACACCAGTATTGAGCGTGCTACCTGGGTCAAAAATATGCTTAATTTTTGTAAATAGTTCTATCTGGTCTGGTGAAAACTGTAATGAATCCATTACGCCGCGCAAACGTCCTTCAGCGTATTCAGCTGCGATGCTGCCACCCAGCTCGCAGACATAGCCGTAATATGCATCCATTAGTTTGAATAACTTCTGTCGATCACCAACCGAGCTAATATCAAGTCGTGGCGCAGTGTGCACGAGTCCATTTCCAGCCTGTCCCCATACCGCATAGTCTGTGACACCAGCTGATGACATAAGATCAGGCAGTGTATTGAAAAATTCACTCATTCGTTCAACAGGTACATGCCCATCATCGAGCACCGGCAGTGCTCGCTTCTTATCTATACTGCTTGTTATATACATCGACGCGCTGTCACGCAAGCGAAGCCATCCGCTCATCTCTTCTTCCTCTGGCTCAACCGTTTGGGCATCATGCTCTTCAAGCACTTTCTGGACCTTCTTAGACAGTTTTTTCCTGGTACGAGGTGACTCGTCGTCAAACTCGAAGAACAACAATACCGCAGGCACACCACCTTCAAGCGGCTTCAATACTCCAGGATTAATGGACTGAATTGCCGTCAAAAGTGACTCATCAACAAAATCAATTGATGCAGGGCCGTTTTTCAGCTCGTTGATTCGCGCAACGGCTTTCCACGCACTCGAATGCGAACTAAACCCGGCGACAAACAACAGAGGCCGCGGTGTGTATGCAGCGGTGTCCAATATAACCTCGGTGATAACGCCGAGTGATCCCTGTGAGCCAATGAAAAGCGGCGTTAAATCAAAAGACCCGTCTTTCTGTTTGACGTCAGCAATGCTGTATCCTGCTTTACTTACTGCAGTAATACCTGCGAGCTGATCAATCTGTGTCTGGCCGTCCTCAATCACCTTGTCTAACGCACGATATAGTTCGCCTTCAAAGGATGCGAGTCCTAATTTTTTATTGAGCTCTCTCTTTGAAAGTCTGCCAGTCTCAATAAGTTCACCATTCGCGAGGACGACTTTCAGCCCACGAACAAACTCTTGCATTGGGCCGTATTTATAGCTGTAGCGAGAACTGTCATTGTTTGCGACAGCTCCGCCTATAGTCCCGTAACGATTGTTCTCAGCGATGACCGGAAGGAACCGACCATGCGTGTGCAATACCTGCTGCAGCTTATCGAGCAATATGCCCGCCTCGACAACTACCACACCACTCTTTGGATCAAGCTCAATGATCTTATTCATGTGAGCCGTCATCGCAATGCATATTCCGTCACCAAGAGATCCACCAGTTGTATCGGTACCGCTGCCGCGAGCTGTCATCGCAACACTTCGACCTTTTTCTGCTAGCTGCCACGTGAACCGGGCTGTTTTTCGAATATCGCGTTCAGACCTCGGATAGAGCACGAGCATCGGTCGCTGTTGCAGCACGCTTTCGTCTGTCGAGAAGTAATCTAACACTTCATCAGATGTGACGACTTCGCCATCGACATGTTGTTGCAAATAATGTGCAATCTTATTCATACACCCTCTTGGTTACAGTTAGCCTACGTTTTCACTATTTTAGCACAAGAACTATCAGAGGTTACTGCTATTTGACCGTTTTTTCACGTCTGATTTGCCAATCAGTCACTGTGTAAAAACGGTCGACAGCATTTGTAAACTGACCACTGCGGTATCCCTCTAAAGGCCCTTGCACGACATACAAGAATCGCGGCTGATAGAGCGCGATAGCCGGTACATCGTCAATCCACGCATCTAAAAAGGGCTGATACTTACTCTTGCGCAGCTCGGTGTCAAACCGCGTTCGACCAGCTTCAAGGGCTTCATCAGCAGTCGCATTCTCGTACTCGGAGAGGTTAAGTCGTGTACGCACCCTAGGGTCAGCTTGAGAACTATGCCAGTATGCAAACACATCCGGATCTGGCCCCAATGCGATACCATACAGCAACACTTCATAATTGTGTTGCGCGATAGCTCCAGATTGAATATCGGCCTCAGGCTGCAGCACAGCTTCAAGCTCAACGCCAATCCGCTGCCACTGCTTTTGCAGCTCCGCAGACACACTGGCGTATTCGGTCAAGCTCTGTGATACCAGCCGCAGTGACAATCGACGATCTTCTTTTCGGCGGATACCATCTTCACCCCGCACCCATCCCTCTTGTTCGAGCAACTCATTCGCCTTTTCGACGTCAAAGGAAGTTTGTGTTTTGTCAGGATCATAAGCAAAATGCGATCGCAGAAACGGACTATCGACCTCAACCAATGGGTAGCTGACACTTGATCTAAGCGCATCAGTGTCCGTACCGTGCGCGAGTGCGCGGCGGATTGTCTTATTGTTTAGAGGGTCAGTCCCGTTATTTAGGAACAGCATAACACTACTCGTTGTCGGCGTGCTAAACTCTTGCAACTCGTCTCGACCGTCAATGAGCTGGTCGCTCACACTGTACAAGCCAACCATTGCGCTGATTTCTTTGTTTTCAAACGCCTTTATCATCGGATCTTCTATGCGGTAGCTGCGAATCACCATGCCATCAATCTTTGGCGGTGAAAAATAGTAATCGTCATTGCGCTGCAGCGTGACTTTTTCGTAACGGGTATCGGCATTACTGCCCACAACTTCGACGTTATCAAATGTAAACGGCCCCGTACCAATCGGTGTGACTGTATTGAATGTCGATGAGCGCAGATCAGCTGGATCAATCGTATTCATAATATGCGCGGGGACAATACCATTCACGAGCGAAAACTTAAACGAACTAAGAACGTTTGGCAGTGTAAACGTCACGGTATACTCATCAAGCGCCGCTACCTTGACAGCGTCCCAGCTCGGCTCTAAGGGTGATCGTACCTCAGGATTCTGGATAAGTTCGTACGTCTTGACTACATCTTCTGCAGTAAATACTTCACCATCATGCCACCGCACGTCATCACGAAGCGTGACCGTATGAACCAGTCCATCGTCATCAACACTAATGTCGCTGGCAAGATTCGGCTCGAGTTCACCCGTCGGCGATAGGGTGAACAACCCCGAAAACACCAATCGTGCCACCGAGCTATCAGCTGGGCTCACTGCAAACAGCGGATTTGCCGTCGTAAATGAACCAATCATACCCTCGCGGTAGATACCCCCGTTTGCTGGCACCGTCGTCAGGTAGAACTGATCCAGTGCGCGTACCTGCCAGATTGCCCCGACAGCGAGCGCAATAACAAGCGTTGTCCAGCCCAAGAAAAATCGACGCACGTTCTGCAGCCGCCATAACCGCTTAAAAAACAATGTGTTCAGTGAATAATCAGCTTGAGTCGCAGCGCCTTCCATTTGCTTGCGCTGCTTTCGAACCTTACGGCGCGTGCGCAGCCTGAGCAAATGCAGTTTTCGCTTTATATCTTGCATGCGACCTATCTCACCCCTAGCAGCACTTAGTGTTTGTCAACTACGCTAAAATCAATTCGAGCAGAATTGACAGCGCAAATGTAATAGCAAAGAAAATCGTCAAATTAAAAATGCTTTTATCCGATCCGCGCCGCACGGTGTTTACTTCACCGCCGCCGCCAAGTCCAGCACCAAGCCCTGCACCGCGCACTTGCAGTAATATCAAAATAATCATAATCACTGCGCTGATAATCATGACATAGTTCCAAATAGACATTATTTTTCATCCTCCAACAGAATACTTACTAACCAGTTTACCAAACCAATGATAATTCCCACCATGATTGCCGCGCCAAAGCCATCGACTTCAAGCGGTCCATACAAATTCGCCGCCAGCATAACCATCAATGCGTTAATAACTAGCATGAAGATTCCAAGTGTAATCAGCACAGCCGGCAACGTGAGAAACACGACGAGTGGCCTGATAAAAGAGTTAAGCAGCGCGAGGATCAATCCCGAAATAATCACCGCACTAAAACGATCACCAAAGGAAATCGTCTCATTGCCAAGCAACTCAGCCGCAATCCAGAGCCCAAAGCTACTGACAAACCAGCGAACAACAAATCTACCGCGAACACTTTTCATATACTGGTTATACTATACCACTTTTGGGATGTTTTCTGAGAGGTTTTTATAACCATTTTTGGTAATCAGTATGTTGTCCTCAACGCGCATGCCGATACCCTCATTCGGCAAGTAGATACCTGGCTCGACCGTGATGACCGCTCCTTCAGGTAGCGGCTCGTCGTACACACCAGCATCATGCACGTCTAAACCAAGGTGATGCGAAAACCCATGCGGAAACGGCTTGTCTGCCATAGAACAGTTCAGTTTCTTAAGTACTTTTAGGGCATAGTTCTCGACGTCTTTTTGATACTCGCGAATGATAACTCCCGCTTTCAGTTGAGATAATGCATAGGCCTGAATGTCGAGGCAGGCGTCCCAGAGTTCGCTTTGTCGCTTGCTTGGACTGCCACCGATAGCCCATGTGCGACTGATATCCGCTGCGTAACCATCGACTTTTGCACCGACATCAAGTAGCACGAGATCGTTTTCCTCTAGCGGCGCATTGTTCTCTTCGTAATGGATAGTTGCGGCATTTTTACCACCGGCGATAATTGAGGTGAATGCTTCTCCGTCGGCACCGTGCTGGTAAAATTGCGCAATAAGCCAGCGTTCGAGGTCTTTTTCGGTCTTGAATGATGACAGCTTGTTCTTGCACGAAGCCAAGGCTTGGCCAGTTGCGTCGATGGCTTTCTGGATAGCAGTAATTTCCTCAGGGCGTTTCACCATACGCAGCCTCGCAATATCTTTGCGAATATCCACTAGCTCATTTTCTTTGTATCCGGCAGCCAAAATCTGCTTTTCAAGCTCAGCGCGAGCGGGGTTTGCATAGAACCCGTATGGCTCGACTTTTGATGGATATACCGGAAGTGGTGGCAGATAACCGACATTTCGCCCCTGTTTTTTGGCCTCCTTCAAAAGCCGCTTTAAATCCGCTTTAAAGCGGATTTCGCTGATGCCGCTCGCTTTTTCGATGGTTTCACGGTTAATTTCCCCATCCCACTCTTTCTGATAGTCATTCTGATCGGGTAGGTAGAGCGCGGCTTTCCCGCTCTCACCGTCCAGCGTCAGCACCGCATCTGCAATGTTTAAACCAGTCAGATACCAAAAATTCTTATCCTGCTCAAAAGGAAACGGAATATCCGCCGACTTCTGCAGCGCGCTATTCGCGGGAATTACTATCAATGCACCAGAGAGCGACTTGCCAAGTCGCTCTCTATTTTGCATGTAGAATTTGCTTTGAAACTTCATGTTGCTTGCACTTCAATATAGCAAATCTAGTCTCTTACTGCGCGAGAGATGCGGCATGCTTCGGCAAAAGCGGCAATATTCTCATGCTGACTCCACCCAGACGACCGAGCTCATGACCAAGTGATGGCAGACGTGATCTCGTTACGAAACCTCCGACCGCAATACTTCTAGCAACACCAATCATTACCCATCTCATTTCTTGATTTATACCGTCACCTATGCGGCCTCTGTCGACAGCAGTTTCGCAAAATATTTGCTCTGGCGCGACGCCGCTATCAAAAACCACCTCTATCTCATTGCAATCATTGACATCTGCGCTCGCAAGATGTTCTTCGAGCCCATTTGGCACGAGAAGCGCTACCGCGTGTGCAAACGCTCTAAATTGACGAGGGCTTTGCATCAAACCAGTCCAAAATAACTCATCCCATTCAGTGGTTAACTTTGACTGCTCTGTTAATGGGTCGAGGTGCTGCAGTCTGCTATCTCTCACTCCAATCCAGCTGATTGGCCCTTGAAAAAGCATTGCTGGATCCATTTCTAAATCATTCATTGTTTCATGTACTCCTAAAATAGCTTCTACTGAAGCTTTCACTTACTATTTCTTTAGATTCAGGAGTTAATAACGATCTACGTTGTCGTAATATGGTGCGTTCTTGCGCGCGACTTTTCGGTAAGATAGATCGTTCATAGTAGCTATATAATATCCTAGGCTCGCTATTTGTCAACTTTCTTCTCAGCGCGGATGTACTGTCGGAGGATTTCGGCCTTCTTTTCACCGAGTGATTTTTCTAGCTCTCCTGCGCGGGCTTGCAGGACGCCGCGGCTTGACCCGAATTCGCGAATCAGCTTGCGCTTGGTGGCCGGCCCAATACCTGGCACGTCGTCGAGCCAGCTGGTGCGCTGACGATTCGTCTTTAACGTCGAATGATACGTGACAGCAAAGCGATGAGATTCATCACGGATTCGCTGCAAAAGCTTGGTAATATCATCATTTTGACCGAGGCGAACTACCTGGAAATCGCCAGTCTCTTGCACGACGACATCACGAAAGCTTCGTGTAGTTTTTGATACTCGTAAGGTAACGCCTGAGCGTTCTTTGTGGATCACAATTTCTTCTTCGCGTTTCGCAAGCCCCACCATCGGCACGTCGGTGTAGCCCGCCTCATCACGCGCTTGCAGCGCGGCTGATAGTTGCCCCTTACCGCCGTCGATCAGCATGAGGCTCGGCTTGCCCCAGCTGCTGACATGCTTTGGTTTCAAGCGCCGGCTAATAACCTCGTTCATGTGGGCAAAGTCATCATTTTCATTGGCTTTGGTACGCATTTTGAACTTGCGATAACTGGCTTTGTCCGGCAATCCACTGGTGAATACCACCATGCTCGCGACTGTATCGGTGCCGCTCTGGTGGCTGATATCAAATCCCTCGATACGCTTGGGTATAGAGATAGAAAGCAGGTCTGAGAGGCCTTGAAGCCCCTTATCCTTTGAAATATCCATAAATTCTCTATCAGAAAATATAATTTGCCGCTTCAATGCCCGCATTTCATTGAGTTTATTTCGCAGAGCAGCAGCTTGCTCAAATTCGTGATTTTTTGCGGCCTTTTTCATTTCTTTTTCGATTTCAGCAGCGATTTTTACACGATTACCGCGCAGATACGACATGAGGAGTCGCAAATTCTTGCGATATTTTTCTAGGTCAGTCTTACCGCTCCGTAGTCCCGGATCAAGCCCAATTTGTTCATACAAACGACTGCCCATGGTAGCTTGATCACGCGTCACAGCATAGGGGAAAATGCGCCGCAGCAGCCGCAAGGCTTTTTTTACCTGATACATTTCAAGATACGGCCCAAAGTACTCAGCACCATCATCCAGCGGCCGCCGCGTAAATGTCACGGTCGGATAATCAGATTTGATATCGATGCGAACGTAGGAGAGGCTTTTATCATCACGCAGCAAGATATTGTAGCGCGGCAAATAGCGCTTTATCATTTCTGCCTCTAAAAACAGTGCGTCGACTTCAGTCTCGACTTCTATCCATTCGATATCACGGATTTCTGCGACTAACGCTTCGGTTTTCGGATCACGATTATGTGATTTCTGGAAATACTGCCGCACACGGTTACGCAGCACCGCCGCCTTGCCAATATAAATAACCTCGCCCGATTTGTCCTTATGAAAATAAACACCCGGCGACTTCGGCAACTCTTTTAATTTGTCTTTCACGCGCTCAGTCATTACAACTAGTATAGCGAGTGACTTACTTCTTAGCGAGCAGCAATTCTCTCATCAGCAAGTTCAAGCCAAGGCTGCCAAAGTCCTAGCTCTTGAAGCTTCAAACAATCTTCCGTTGTGAGACTTGGAGTGTCCGTTAGAAAAATTTCATACTCTTGCGCCAAAACTAGCTTTAGATTGTATATTGACGCCTGGGTCACAGGCCCAGCGAATCCATCAATGTCATTCGGGTCATAATACCCAAGTGCTGCCAAGACACGTTGCACTTCCTCAACACTTTCTTCATACAAACTCTGCTCAGGTTCACTAAGTGCCTGCTCTCCTGTGTATGGGATCGGTGTGCGTAATACTGAATCGCCAGCGACACAGCTTGCATCAAGTACAAAATCACTCGGACTTTCTGCAACCTCAGGGGCTTCTTCAACCGCCGTCGTATCTTCAGAGTCTGCAGCTGTCGTCTGGCCATTCCACGATGAAAAGAATAAGCCCCCTGTCGCTGCTACTGCCAGTACAGTTTTTATCGCGTATTTTTTTCTTCTCTCGGCTTTGGGCCCATTCATCCCGAACTGATCATTAGAAATTTCATCCCTTTGTATTGTGTGGACTGCTACACCGAGCGGTGTTCTTGTTTTAACTGACTTTGAGCCATCACCATTATCCATCCAACGACCGTCTCCACTCACTGCGTCATCAATCATAGGGTTACCCCAGGTATGCACTGCTGCCCGTCCTGTTTGAATAACACCATATCCTGCGGCAACTACTTCCTGAGGCGCTCCAAGACGTATACTGATAGCTGCAGCTGCCCATCCCGCAAGTTCTGCCATTATTCTGGTTTTTGTATCCAAGCCCATATCCACAAATGTATCCCTTTTTTGCGAAGGATCAATGATCTGCTGACCAGCATTGAGCTGACCCACTACTCGCTCAGATTCTTCTCTCGCTGCCTGTCGTGCCATGGTCGCAATAACATCGACGTCGGCAGGCTGCAAGAGCGGCTCACCCTCACGACGCGAATCATCACTCATAATTCTGGTACTCCTGCGCTAAATAAGACTTCATACCCACTACGTCTTGGTGCACATTCTTGCGTTCCTTCATAGAACCTTTGGACATCGAGATCATACAGTGTGACAAGGCGACCTTGATTAATCATCCATTTTGCCTGAGCCGCACTATAGCCATGTGACGTAATAACGCGCTCCAAAAATGTCGTTGGAACCTCACCAGCGTTCACAGTATAAAACTGCCCCATGTTATCTCGGCAGCTTGTGCTCGATCCACCCGTTCCACCAGTGGTTGTGCGATTTGTCGACCCAGATTGCGGGCTTAAGTAGACTGGTGTCACTCCAGTGATTATGGAATCGAGATCTTCGATGTGCGAATTGTAAGAAATGAGCGTCGCAACCGGGATATTAAGAACTTCTGAACAGTTCGCAAACACCTCAGATGCTGTCCACCCGCGCTCAAAATACACCACTCCAGCCTGGCAGTCTAAACGCACATATGGATTTTCTGGCAAAGTTTCAGCCGGTGGTTCAACAGCGACCTCAACTGCTGTCGTCGGTGGCGGTGCAGTGGTTGTTGGCGACGTTGTTGTAGTTGTCTCCTGCTCTTCTGGCTGCGAGCTAGGGGGAACTGTTTCAGGAACCGTTGTAGGAGGAACCGTGGTTGGATTCGTCGTTGGAGCAGCAGACGTCGGGACAGCACTATCGACAACAGTCTGCACTGGTTCGATAGGTACTACTACATCAACTGGCTCAACGGTACCAAAAAGCGGTGTGTCCAGGTCTTCTTCTGCACTTACTGTATTTGCTGGTTCAACAGCAATTTCCTGAGCTGGTGCGTCAGGTGAAAGGTCGGCAGGAGAAATAGTTTGCTGCGACGGCTCAATGCTTGAGTCGCTGCCATACGAGCGGATACCTGCTACACCGACAACTGCCAGCATACAAAGTGCTGCTCCTTTCGCTTTCTTCGATCGGTACCATTTAACTTTATTTTCGAGTTTCACGCCAGAAAATAACGGCGGTGCAGCACCCTCTTCAGCAGAAGGTGCAGACTGCACTACTGGTTGATCTTGGACTGTCTGATGTGGTTGAGAAGCAGACCCGTCCGTTTCCCCTCGATAATCTCTGCCATCAAGTGTATGCGCAATGCGATCTAGCATTTGCGTGACGGTTGAATCATTCGGATCATGCTCAGGCGTCATAGCGCTATTACCTCTTATTTCATCGCAGTGTATATCATTTATTTACAATTTTGAAGCTTAAGCAATTTTAGTATGTTATATTTTTACTATTATACCTGAGTGAGATAAGTATTGTGGAGCCACGAGAACAGTCATTTATAGCGCGGGCATTTCGTCAGCCACTAAACAGAGCGCTCGTTCTGGCTGCTGCTGGAATGACAGTTGTGACTGGTTGCTTCGACCTGGATCAGACATTTGAAGAAAATCCCGAAGCTGCCGAAAGGAGGGTGACGGCACTTTGCTTTGCTGACAACCCAGACTGCTCGCCATTAGATGTGTCGAGCGGCCAGGCATTAGCAGCAATCGGCACTGGGAATTCAATAGCTGTCGAAAACATACCTGAAATGTGTTTACCAGGTAAAGACGTTGAGCCGACAATGGAGAAAGACATCCCTTTTTGGTTACCTTACGCAATTATGGCAGTGGAGGATAGTCGTTTTTGCGAACATGATGGTGTTGACGTGAAAGGGCTTGTTCGTGCTTTTCTTGAGACACTCGCTGGCAATACGCAAGGCGCATCCACAATAGATATGCAGACGGTCCGCTTGCTAGCACCAGAACTCTTGGAAATACCTGATCTACAGAGAAAATTAGCTGAGATAACAACGCTGGCTAAAGAACTCAATGAACGCTTTAGCAAAACTGAAATCATGAAAATGTATGTAAACCTTTATCCAGCGGGTCGTGGAGCCTACGGTATAGAAGCGTTTATGCGCATACACTTCGGAACAACCGCAGAACAAGCAACGCTAGACCAGTCAGCAGCATTCGCTGCAATACTGCAAAATCCTGGTAAATACGAAGGGTCGTCTGACCCTCAAGAGAATAGAGATGCCGACATTCTTCTCTATAACGAACGAAACGAAGTATTACGCGCCATGTTTGATCAAGGCTATATTGATAAACCGACACTTGATTCACATCTAAAAAAACCACTTGGCAGAATAGCCTACAGTCGTTTTAACGATACTCGAGACTTTACCGGCGCTAAGATGGTGGGTGCTGAGTTTGTCACGCAGCAAATTATTAGTGACATTGCAGGTAAACTACCTGAGGGCGTATCTATATATGACATTAAAGCGATCAATACAACGATTAATCGAAATGATCAGCTCGCGTTAGCTCGTGCATACAATGAGAGCCAATTCTTACTTCCTGCGAACGCTCAATTCGGCGCTGTACTCGTCGATGAAACCGGTGCAACAGTCGCATCTATTCCTGGGCTATACGACGAAAATGGGCCAAATATCGATCTCCTGCGAGCTTACGTTAGTGGAGGCTCGCAGGATAAGCCTTACTTCGTGTTACCGTTACTGCTAAATGGCATGGGGCCATATGATATGGTGCCAGATCCAGCTTATTTTGAATGGCTTAACTTCGATGGGCGGGGCAACAACTACACGCCAACTGAGAAAGCGAGTCGTTGCCCTGAAGACCAGTGCAGCTTGCATGAATCAATCGCTCGCTCATCGAACTGGGGGCTTCTTACCGCGCTAAAAGCATATGAAGACTTAGGAATACCCGTGCTTGCACAAGGCTACGCGATTATGGATGTGTACGGACTGCGGTTGCGTGAGCCAGCCGGACCGGCAGGCATCATAAGTGGTGAGATACCGCCTCTCAACCGCGCTCTAGGAGCGATGCAACTACATGGGCTACAAGGGCGAGTAATTCCTGAAACAAACCGTGGCAGGCTCTACAACTCGGTAGTGCTTCAAAACGGCGAAAAAATCAATTTGTTTGATTCTACTGCCGTGGGTCAACAAGTTGTGCCTCCTGAGATCGCAAACATGGTCACCGATATGTTGGCTTCAGCAGTCGAATACGGAACGGCTCGTGGCCTGCAGTCAGTAAGCCAAAAGGTCTTTATAGTGGCTAAAACTGGTACGCCACAAAACAACACCGCACCAGGAATCAACGGCTACTTTGAACTAAATGGTAAAAAATATGCTTTTGCAGTTGTCATGAGGGACCCAGACGGACTATCAAACCTCGGAGGCGATGCAGACGGAGGAAAAGCGCCAACGCAGCTAGCAAGTGCCGTTGTTGAGAATTTAATAGTCGACTAATTCTCGTGTTAGCTCTCAAGCTTCAGGATTTTCTACTCTGTCATCTGAATAATCTGAAGATGCAAGTTCTCCTGCAATAATTTTGCCCAATACATTTTCATCACCGTCTGCAAGCGACTCAAGGATAGCGTCTAAATCAAGCACGGGGGGGCGATCATCATCACTCGTTATTGCCACACGATTCTCATCTAGCAACCTATTAAACACCGCACGAACTGCTTCATTTTGATCAACTTTAGCAGCAATCTTCTTTCCCTCTTCAACATTTTTTTGGTGCATCTTTCTGAGACGAGGGATAGGGTTAACGAATCTACCATCCTGAGTTTCGATTTGTCTCTTTAGTCGTTCAATTTCAGCACTCATTATGTTGTGTCCGAGGTCAGTTAAATGAATTACTTTTACTTGATACACTGCGACTTTCCTGTCATGACGTTCTTTATCACTTTGCATAAACAATACATCTGTCTCAATATGTGGAGCGTTGCTACCTTTTCCAGTAGCTTCATCATAGCCGGGTACAAATGGATCGTATCCAATGATTAAGTATCCACCACTATGTACAGGTGAAACACTCCCCCCTTTAGAATTGCCACTGGACAACACCATGAATCCGCTGTTATCTTCACCGATATTTACAATAGCGTTACTACGCTCTCCTCCCACAGAATCTACAAGATCATCCAATATGGTATTTATCTTATTTCCATCGTCATCGAACTCTTCCATTATCGGTAAAAACATAAAGCCAGAGGAATCACCGCCCTTACCCCTTACTTGATAGTCTCTTCCAAGTCTCCATCCTTTATTCTCAGCAACATCGTCCAAATCACCAATTAAATCAACACCCCAACGCTCTTCTTCGTTCAGATAACGATAGCTAGCGTATATTTCTGCATGCGACTCCCTGACTGCGTCAAGCGCTACTTCTATATAAGCAGCTTGGATTACCTTCCAGGAGTCCATTTCATTTAGAAGTAGTTGGTCGTGCAAGGGCTTTGAACTGCGCCGCTCTACCACTGAAAAAGGACCCATCCTAGCTATAACATCCTCGCGATGCTTATTCGCGGCTTTCATAATCTTATCCATTACTTGGGAGTTAATTCCTTGGACGAAGCCAAATTGCTCCTGAAGCTGAACAAGTCGTCTCAGCAGCTTTGCTCCGACCTCAGGACCGCGAAATTCTTCAGATCTTGAGATCATCTGTACTATTGAATTCCCTGACTCATCTCGAGCATCCTCTAGGCCCTCGATTCTCTTATCAATTGTTAGTCTGTCCCTTGTTCGCGCAAGTACTTTTTCAGCTGGCAACACACCTACGCGCAGCAGTTGGTCATAGTCTGTAAACACATGGGTTGTGCGTACTTGAGTGTCGATCACTTCCTGGGCAGCAAGAATATTTCTATTGTAGCTGTCTAACCTTTTTTCAATCATTGAAGGTTCAGGTTCTGTAACGTGCGTATTCATGTCACTCTCTGTTAAGCTATCTAGCCATTCATTTCCGGTAGGGAAATGTGGGACATCATCACCGGTTATCACAGGCGTGCCCTCAGCATAGTCTGGGTCAAGTGTAGTTTCTCCGCTCGAATAGTCGTCATCAGTAGACGAAACGGTATCAAACTCCTGGCTCGACGGCTCATCAAAGACTGATAATGGATCATCTTCTGGATTTGCAGGTTCACTATCTTTATTCGTAAATATAGTCATACCTGACATGAAGTAATGAGGCATTGGAAGACCAGGAATAATTACTTCAACTTGTAGGGGTGCCTCATCTTGAGCCTCGTGTTCTCCACCATGCCCTTCGACATGTTCAGGGTCACCGCTTGGATTAGTGTCTCCTATAACCGTGCTTTCATCAGTATCTGCTGCAATACTTTGTGCAACCACTGCGGCGAGCTCATCGCTCACGTTTCCGCTTGTGTTTTGCTCGTCGTCAAGTAATGTGCCGGTATCGAAAATATCCCCGATTGGGTCTCTACGCGTAGAATCGGGAGCTTCTATTCCATCTACCCTGCCGGAATCAAGTGACATACATATCCTTTCAAGACTAGCACTATTAATAGTACTTTACACTAACTTTGTAATACTGTAAATATTAGTATTTATACTGGTTACGCTTTGACGAACATATCCTCAATTAGCAGGTCAATATCTTCTTTAGTCTGCCCTTCGGCAAAGCTATCGAGATTCAGCCAACTTGCGTAAGGTACTGAAGATCCTTGAAATGTGAAAATATGCCCAGGAAATTCTGGACTGTCGTCTCTATGGCCAGTTCGCAGTATAAGGTTCTCGACCTTCGCGCTGGAAGGTGTCGCGGTCAAGCCGACGACATCACTCTTTACTGGTGGGTCTCTATCAATGCGTAGATGTCTACCAAGTCGAGTTAGAAATCGATGACTATCTGTGTCATACAACATGACTGCAGGGATAGAAGACGGCTCTGCTTCGCGGCCATCGATTGTTCGACTCTCAAAATAACTATAGTCAAATTCTGAAGGCTTATCTGAACCACCAAGCGTAACTTTGCGCCCGTTACCGGTAAGCTTCTCACGCATCGATTTCACATAGCGTTCTACTATCGCAGCTGTCGATTGGCCATCAAGGAGTCGATCTTGCGCTTCTATTCCTATGTCATATTGATGCAGCGCTCGAATTTTATCTACTAGCAATTTACCGCCAACATAAGGCCTGTCTGTAACAAGGCGCCGACTTGCATCATGCTCAGAACGCACGAGTAATGGCAGCAAAACATCGCGTATAAATTCATCAGGCAAGTTACTATCAATGTCAGCATCCTTGTGCGGAATCGTTTCACCAAAAGGAGGTTGCACTAAGCTAGTAACCGCACTTCTAACCTGCCACAAGGGACGATCATCGGTAGTCCCTGACCAAGCAGCAAGCATGGTTGATTCACCGCTAGTCAGTCGTCGAGCGTTAGCAATAAATCTATGATTACCTGCAATATCTGATACGTCTTCTGTTCTTGCCGAGCTTATCAATGATGACGTGTTAGGACCACAGTCTTCGACTGATGAATCACTGCATAGCAAGTGAGTGCGCCAGTTTTCGTCATGCAGAATATGCCTATCTAGCTCGCCACGTACAAGAAAGCGAGGTGGCCTCACAAGCATCTGACCATTCTGCGTCTGTCTGACGACTACTTCCTGGAACACATCACCGCCAACAAGCGCTCCGAGCGCCTGCGCGATCTGCGAATGGTCATATGAGGCGCTCTCTGGGTCGCCTGCGGTTGGAATATGACGACCAATCACCTCATATTCTGACAATGCATCTTCGATACTTCGTAGCGTACTCACAGTACCCAACATCACTAGCTATCCCCAGCTGTAGAAGCTTGAGTGAATATAGAGCGCATACCGTTTGTGACGACTCCACCTGGAGTAATCGCAACCCCGTCAAGCTCTGGCAATAAATTACGAGACATAATGTTCAACTCTTCATCCAAGAAAGCGTCTATCCAACCGGCAGGATTGCCATCATTCGCCTCTTGGGTAATTCGACCGCCTTGCCGAGAGAAAGTGCTGATAGTATCTGCAGTGAATAATACGCCTTTATCCAGTCGATATGGGGTGCCGTCATCGGTCGTTTGACTGGTTCCGCTATCTGCCACCCGGCATATTGCGATAATATCACCTCGCATGCTACGTCCTGCAAATACTGCTACCAAACGACGATACTCAAACCGATCCTCACCTAATTGTTGCTCGCCGTAAGGCAATGACTGCACCAAATGAACCATTGATGCAGGACTTTTCCTGTGCCGCGCATCTGCTGAGAAAGCTAAACCGTCGCCACGCGCTTCGGTTAAGTCTGCATATAGGCTGGTCTGACGTGGCGGCATTGTCGTCGCATATTTTTTAGGAAACCAACGCTCTCCACCGCGCACAACATGGCGGTGGTTTTTAACAACATTTCGAAATTTCGCTGCCGTTTCAGCTCTAACTATGTCAGTATTCACAAGTCGTTCTCTGCGTAATTAGTTTCCAGCTGCGCAGTCGAGTTGAACTGTTTGTCCTGCAGTGAATTCAGTTTCATTCGTATAGCCGGATGCGTCTATAACACTAGCTATGTCGCCAGGCTCATTAACTCCGCATCGATGGCGAATAACAGTCCATACACCAATGTCACCAGGGACAACAAATGCATCAGGGCTTACTGCTAGTTCTGGTGCGGCGGCTCCAGATGCATCACCCTGCTCAAACGTCGTTCCAGCCAGCGCGCTACTAATCTCATCAGAAGTTGTGATATCACCAGGAACTATAGGTGTCAGGCTATCTGATTGTGCATCTTCTGAACGTCCCGGTATTGGAATGTTAAAAGATGTTGCATCACTAACCTCATCAAGCCCATCATTGTTTGCTTCTATGAAGTTTGAGCCTCCTTTTTTGAACGCCCATGCACCAAAAGCTACCGTCCCAGGAATTAACCCTAAACATGCAAAAACAGCAATGCCAACTGCTGTTCTGCGGGACATACCGTCCAACCTTCTTTGTACGAAGTTCGCTGGACCTGCTATAACCCCACCCCCTCTTCTTTCTCCGCCTTCAATCATATAACTACTCCTCCAACCCCACATTGATTAAGATTTTTTAATGCTGCTAGTTACAGTTAGCAACACCCACGCTTACATTTACTATACTACGTTTTATGCTGCTAGCAACCCTCCTTTCAAGAAAACCTGATACTCTTGCTCCATATGAGCCAGCTCACTCATCACTCGTTCTGCAATTTTTCGCGTTTGCGCATCAACAGCCTGGCGCCTACTTGGCGATAGGTTATCACTCGGTAAACGAATTGCTTCGTGTAAGCCATCAACAGTAAGGTTGCGAGGCAGGGTTGATCGCCACGGCTTTAGGCCTCGATCTCCTGAGCCATGCTCCTGGTACATCTCCCATGTGTGAAGCAATGAGTAGAAGGGATCTAAGTTATACGATGCATCTCGCTGAGGCACCCCTTCATTGAAATCACGAATCTGAGACAGCCCGTAGGAGAAAAAGTCGCTGTTCATATCACCAACTGCACCTGGTCGCCAGCCTGATTCACGACCAGTTAGTCCAGCGAATAACGCTGCTTCTTCTACCGTTCCGCCAAACGTACGAATACTGAAATAAACATCTGAAGGCTCGATCGCTGGACCATAATCTTTTTTGATACTCAATTGCTCTGCTTGATCAGGGGTTCTTGGTTCATAAGATTTTATTTCATCGCTCAAAATAGGGGTGATGGCTTCTATAGCATCGATCCTAGTGACTGACTCCCGATTTGCTGGATTAGATCCTGGGTTCTCAGGACTCGGAACCAGTCGCACCTTAGGCGGGGTCACTATAGATTGGCGTGGCATCAGCAATCCACGCACGTTGCTAGCCGAATCACTTCCCGTTTGTGCCATAGCCGCCCGCTGCATAAGTTCATACTGTGCTCTTGTCATAACAATCGGTTCATTTAAGAATACTGCCTGGTCACCTCCTTGAGTTGCACCTCTTATCTGCGGAGTTGTATCGGCAGGCGTTTCGACCGATGAAGCTGGCGTAATTTGGTCTTGATATTCAGTTAGCAAATAAAGAGGAAGTTGCCGATTTACATCAGTGTCTCTCCCTAAAATCCCTTTATCAGCTCGACCTGCGTAGTTATAGGTAACCAAGTCTTCAGGAAAGTAGTTTGCAGGGTTAAGAGCTGTAAAGCCATCACCAGATTGTGCAGAAAATGGCCGAATCTTGCCAGTAAACTTTGCTATTTTTATATCCAGGTGTGGTCCTGTTGCCTTTCCGGTGCTACCAACATGCCCAATCGGGCTACCAGCCGTAACGAGCTGTCCGTTTTCAAGGCCCTCAGCGTAGTTGAGCAAGTGACTCAGCTGCATAACCATCCCGTTTTCAGCTTCTATCATTACAACATTTCCGAGACCGCCGCTGTCAGGCTTGATGTGCACCTTGCCAGTTATCGGAGCATACAAGCTGTCTCCCAGTGCGGCTTTCACATCCCAGCCCTGGTGGTAATAGCCATTATCAAACCCAGGGCCATAATCCGGACTTCGCCACATATTGTGAGAGTCATTCACAGCAAAATCGCGGCCAAGCGGTGACATCACTTCAAGAATCGGCTGACCATCGACAACGTGTACGCCTTGGAGTGCTTCGTTCTGCTCGATAGCACGATAGGCTTGAGGTGCCTGTTGCCCTGCGGCTACCTGACGCTGGTATGCATCAAGATCTGCATCAAGTTGTTTTGCAAGTGAATATATTAGATTTACATAGCGAGAAAGCGCATCAATTTTACCGTTTGCTCGAGGTGCTTCCTTGTGTGCCTGGACTGATCCGAAAATACTTCTATCTTCTACGTTGGATGTCGCCCAGTCATTATATTGATCTAGTCCAAGTGCCTCGATCGCAACCACATTGCGCTCAAGAGGCATGCCTGCTTCTTGATGGCGCTGCAAAATAAGCATAGCGTCCGATACGACTCCTCGAATAGTAAAATCCAGAGCATCGTTGCCTTCTTTTTCGATACCCCAGCAATCATAGTTAATTTCAGGTCCTGCGTGGTACGCGACGTTGCGATCGTTCGGCATTGCTTGATGAACGGTGCCGTCTTCCATGGTGAAATAGTTTGCGCTCGCTGTGATATCGCGGGCTGCCATCCATTTCGCAGCGTCTTCCGCTGACGGTGCCATGCCTCCCATCCAATGGAAAACAATACATGAGCCTGATAATTCTTTAGAGGACCGCTCATTCTTAAAGACATCTAGTTCCGCAAGAGACGTGTCGATACCGTCACTTGCAAATGCGAGGTAATTTTGGGGGGTAATGTACTGCCTCGCGTGTTTCTCCAGCCAGTCTACCTTTTCAGCATAACCTTTTGATCGCTCGCGCAAACCACCTGGACTACGAACTGAGATCTTCTTCAGCTCTTGCACGAGCGCAGTATCGGGTGGTTCCTGGATTGAGGCCAATACATCACTATAGCTCTGAGGGATAGGAGACATATCAAAACTCGTCTCGGCGACTACCTCATCCGGCTGGTTTGTTGCAGCAGGGGTTTGATCATGCCAGATTGGCATCTCACCCGAAGTTGTCGGAGCTATTTGTGGTGTCTGCGTGGGCACCGATTGTCCATTGAACGAAACATTTACAGATACACCCGGAGCATTCGACGTTACCGTTACTGAACCGCCTCCTCCTGCAAACCCTGGGAGCACGTCCATTGACGGCGGTATAAAATCCCTATCGTATTCATCATCTCGGGTTGTTGCTTCATCACCGATTATAAGCACGTCGATAATCTTTAATAGCGCGTCACGACCTAACTCTATAGCAGCGTCTGTTACCTTCTCAAGGGTACTCCTGTCGTCAGACTCTTCCGCAATACCACTCTGCAATTCAGGCGCACGTGAAAAACTCTGAGGCTGAGCATCTTGTGATGCGGCGGCAAATCCATGGATCCTAGTCTGTCCTGGTTTTTGCCCAGACTGAGTTGGCTGCTCAACATAGCTGCTGCTCGCACTTTCAACTGCACCGCCGTCAAGTCGAAGTACAACACGCCCACTGTCAGGGAAATTCGGATTATCTCGAAGGAAATTTTCTTCAGTTAGACCAAGTCGACCATACTCTTCTAGTAGTGATTCGACTGATTCCCCACCAATCAAAGTTTGCGTTAATAGCGTCTCACCGTCAACGGTAGGCTCAATATCCTCGCGTGGCTGCGGAGCCGTAGGGTCAACATACGGCTGTTCGGGCTGAGGAGCCTGCGACTCATCTTGCTCAGTGTTTGGCTCAGTAGCTGGCTCTTGTGCGAGTACTTCGCCACCGGAAGGAAATGCTCCTGACACAGCACCGATGCCTGTCGCAGTAATAACCATCCCTGTTTTTCGATTTATCTTAGCCATCGTTTGCCCCTCGAGTTATATCAACGACCCTAAAGATATTGTTCTGAGATCCAACAATCTCAACACGCAATCGATCAACACAGTCAGGTAGAATCTTGTTTTGCCACATAAATTGCAGTAGTTCAGCATCAGAGAATACGCCTGAAGCGAGCAAATCACCTGTGGTCTGATCTGAAACAGACACCTCACCTATAAGTCGCTGCATTGAAATTTGATAAGTCTGACCGTCAGGTGCTTGATTAACGATACTCCACTCAAAAATTACAGGCGGCTCTTCGTTGTTTGTTTCATCGAGAGGTATAAAAATACCGCTTCCAGGCTCAACTTCCCTGAGCATTGGTGCAAATCCCTGATCATGTAGTCTTTCCCCATCAGCTACATTACATTCTGTTGAAACTGCTGTTTGACCTTGATTCTGAAGGTAAAAAACGTCGTCACTCCGATCTGCTGGCAATCCTGGAGCGGACTCACCGTCATACCCTCCATCTGGACTTGGGATATACACATAGGGCGGTAAAGTAGTTTGAGATTGTCGATTAACCGGAGGAGCAGTAATATCGGTCGGACTAGCGTCAGCCGGTATGTTAGGTAGTGATCTGGATTGACCAGTATTTTCTTGTTCATCACACCCAGAATCATTTGTCTCACACAAGGTATCACGGCTGTCTCTGAGCAAATCCTGACCTCTGTCGGTCATAACTAGCGCTGTAATGCCAGCCAATCCACCAACAAGAGCTATCCATCCCCATGGTGCTCCTTTTCTCTGACTAGGATGGCTCCCAAAATAGGGTAGCGACCACATTCGTCCCGGCTGTTGCGTCTGGTGAACGGCTGTTCTTTCTTCCATCCTTGCAAGTCGCTCAGCTGCTGTCACCTCAATACGAGTGAGCACATCATTAACTCTCTGTTCAATTTGAGAACTAGACGAGGCTCCTCGTGTTGTATCAGCAGCAGGAGGAGGTGGAGCAGGCTGAGATTGCTGAGGTTCTTGATGAACATTTATATCAAGCTGTATAGGAACCGGTGCCTGTGGCGTGACCGCGGCGATCGGATCTGCGCTGCTCGAAATGTCTGTTTGGGGCTGCTCTGCAAGCTGCTTCAAGCGTTCAATATCAAATCCCATTATTTCGATCCCTCCACTATAGTTCCTAGTGTGACGTCAAAACTAGCCGGGACTTCTTCCATTCCCATAAGCGCGATTCTTTCATAATCAACAAATCCAACCTCCTTGCCCGTATACCCCTGAATCTGAACAATAGGTCCGTCATAACTTACCGAGCGCTCTAAACAGAATTCACTAACGTGAAGCGATCCGTCTGCTGGTGCAATACTGTCAGCTATACCAAGGGCCTCAAGCATGCCATTCACTCGCTCAACAAGGTCAGGACCAGGTTCCCAAATTCCTGTTAAGTTCATCGATGCCATACTTGGATGTATTCCTGGGCTCACAAGACTACGAAGCAAATAGCGCACATAGGTTTTTACTGCTGCATCCAGCTGCTGTGGTCCGTCTATCTCTGCAAACCCATACTTCCGATATACTTCGTTAAAATTTGGTATCGCAACGTACTCTATGAAGCACGGATCAGTTATATCACCATACTCTCCAAATATATTCATAATCGCGTCGGCAGTTAGCTTGTCCTTGTCCGCTCCAATAGGTAGCCGATCTATCCAGTCATTGTCGATGTCAACGCCAGGTATACAGCCAGTTGATTTTGGATTGTCGATTGCATACCGACAGGCGTATTTTCCTGCTACCACCTTCGCCGTTCCAGGTCGAAGCAATTCATATTCCAATAATGAAATATCTATTCCGACGTCATAGCCTCCGTCATCAAGCATAGTCATATGGACACCACCATCATCTCGAGCGAGCGTATTCACAACTGTAATTCCAGGTAGAACGAACCTTCCAGCTAAAAATCCGTCTCGATCAACAGATACATCACTCATCCTATTACCGAATAACCTCGAAACCCTATCAAGGCTTGCATTCACATACACGGTAAACTTACCAAGCTTCTCGTTAATACGTATCTCCCCATCAGTGCCACCACGCCTTTCGACTGAGAGCTCCTCATCGAATGGATAGTCAAATCCAGCCCAAGCGAACGAAGTTTCGCCAATAGTATCTATGAATCGCTCAGCAGCATTATCGCTGACACTCATATATGAAGCTGCGCCAATGGTCAGAGCGGTCGCCAGCCCCACATACGACAAAGTGCTTCTACCGCGCATCGGGTTACTCATTTTGCTCAGCGACCCCCATTTCCACCAATAATGCAACATCTGCATCTGAAAGCGGCAGTTTGTAGATATACTTGTGCAAGGCAATTTTTTTATCGGTTATTAGAGGGTCTATGCTGCGTTCAAGCACATTCGCAAAAGGCGTCTCACCCCCACTAAAAAGTTCAATTTCACTCATCGAACTATCGTCTTCTTCCTCTTCTCGGATTTCAACGATCTCGACATTTGCAGACATAGTCTCCAGTCCTGCAATCCTTTCAGCAATGATTCGATGCCTTCGCAAATCACCCAATCCCTCACTATCTAAAGGCAAGCAGCCGATGTTTGGAGCAAAACTAAAGGGGTCTCCGTTTGGTTCCGCCCAACTGTCGTCAGACGTGAAGTCTGTAACTCTAATATCAGGATTGCTCTGTTGCAATTCAAGTAGTCTTTCGCTGAGAGGTTTATTGAAATTTAATAGCCCCGTTGATCCTTCAGGAACAACTCGCCCCTCTTGGATAAGTTGGAGCGATACTGCATTGCGATATTCAGTTTCTGTTAGGTTGTCAAGCGGACCTGTCTTTGCTGCGACTCGCCGTAACACTTCTTCCTGATCAAGAGTGATTGCAACCGGCATGCCGTTTGTCTTCGTCATAGTAAGACCAGTCATTCGTGCAATTTCTACCCTGAGTCGAGCAATCATCTCTTCACGCACGCCGTCATACGCCGTTGCAGCAGTAGCTGTAGCTTCTTCAGGATTGATAACATAACGATCCCGCGAATCACTCCATACTATAAAATCATCATCCGTGCCAAAACGATAGCCATAGTGACACCGCGTATTATCAAGCATTAAATCTGTCATCTGCCTTGCCTTTGTCGGAGGCGTATTATCAAGACGCGTTCCAAACCATCCCCCCTTCGTAAAGACCGAATGCACGAGCCCACGCCACTCACCAACGTGATTTAAAAGTCGAATGCAGTCATCATCTGGATCAAAGGTACCTTCATCGTTATTTATCGTTGCATTGCAGTGAACCGGATATGGGGTAGCAATACGAACATCTTCATAGTGAAAATCTCTCGTTTCCCCATCCACGTTTTCACTAATTCGAATAAAGAATCCGAGATCATCATCTACAACACTTTCAAGCTGTAGTAAGCCATCCGGCATATACTCAATATCCTGAATAAATACACCATCTTCATCGGCACTTGAATCAGGAGTTAAGGCAGTATCTTGCACAGCATTACCACCAGCAAGGACATTGATATTTTCGGCGATTGGCCAGTAATTAAATTCCCCGACGTGCATATTCTTAGCCTCACCGTCGTACTCAGCACTATCTGATGTTGGGTCAAACGCAAGACTTAAGACTGAATATACTAAGTAAGCAGTAGCCACTCCGCCAACACCTACAGAGATACCTTTAATTGTATTTCTGAACCCATTTACTACACGCTCTCCAAAACTGGGCCGCATTTCTGGACCGATCATCTCTGGAGGTATGAGGGGTTGACCATTCATCGATTCACCTTACGGGGGGTGGTGTTGTTCAGTAGATGTAAATCCAAGAGCATCAAAGAGCACGTGCCGAAAGATGCCTCATCCACCCTACCGATAAGGGATTTTCGCATGCCCAAATTATGCTCCGCTTTTTCTACTACTTTACAGAGAGAATAACAGAGTGTCAAAAGATAATGGATATAATTGCAAAACTATTTTATAATTCTTATGCTTAAGTAAGCTCTTTATCTAGCCGTTGTCGGCCATGACTTCGAGGCCTTCTAGAAAAAAAGCTGCACTTCTTAGCACTCCGGATGCAACATCCTGCACAACAGGCTGTTTTGCAGCTATCCCAAGTACTATTAGCCCAAGCCCTGCCATAAGTTCTGCTTTGCTGAACTTGTATCGGCCGTCCGGGTGATAGTGTGAATCAATATCTTTCTCGGCTCTCATGCTGTTTTCATTTTGTTGGCACACGACTCACACACAACATGTAATTGCCGTCTGATGTTTTCTGAGTTTTGGAGGTTGCTCGTCTTTTTGCCGCACTGTTCACATTCGGCAATGTCTTCAGCCTCGTCAGAAAAGCTCATTTGCATCCGATCATCAAACACAAATAATTTGCCTTCCCAGAGTCCTTTGTCCTTGAATTTTTCACCGTATTTTACAATCCCACCATCCATTTGATAGACCTCTTCGTAGCCGCGGTTTTTCATCATCGCGCTCAATATCTCGCAACGAATGCCGCCAGTGCAATACGTCACAATCGGCTTGTCTTTGTGCTTGCTGATCTCGCCTTCTTCAATATCTTTTTTAAAGTCGCGGCTGGTCTCAGTCTGGGGAATAATCGTGTTTTTGAATTTACCGATTTTGGCCTCGTACATATTGCGGCCATCGTAGAATATGACATCCTGACCAGCTTTCTTTTTCTCATCGAGCATTTTGTGCAGTGCTGCTGGCTTCAAATGCTTGCCGCCGTTTTCGATCCCGCGCTCTGATACCACAATTTCATCAGCTGCATCAAAGGCGACAATCTCAGGCTTTACTTTTACTTTTAATTTCGGAAAATCTTCCCGTGATCCGTTCGACCACTTGTACACAATTTTCTTGAACTGGTCGGTGTCACTCATTGCTCGCTTGTAAAGCTCAAGATCGTGTTTGCTACCACCCAGCGTCCCGTTTATGCCGTGTGGACTGATGAGTACTCTGCCCCTCAAATTCAAACGCGTGCACAGTTCGCGTTGCCAACGCATCGTCATATCAGGGTCGGCAATCGGCACAAACTTATAGAATAGTATTATCTTTTGCGAATCGGTTTCTTTCATAATCTAAGGAGTAATTATAGCAAATCGGTAAAAATAGCCAGCAGCGCGATAAAAATAATGCCACACACGACGCCGAGTGCTGCCGCGGCCGCGTTCGAAATAAATGGTTTGTCGGCAAAGCTCGAGTCAAAATCCTGCACTTTATTTGATATTTGCTGCAGAGGCGAACCGCCATCGAAATCTATGTCACTCGGCATATCACTCTTTGGCTGAGGTGCGCTCGGAGGTATAGCATTCGTTTGCCCGGATGCACTGGCAACACCCGCCGCCCCAGCCGCTGCGCCTGATGCTTGAAGCGGTCTATTTTCTTTTTCATGACGCAGCTCTCGCTCCTCATATCGCCCTTTATCTAGCGACTGATTCAATACCCGCTCGTAGTCTTCACCCTTTAGATAGGCATCGACAACGCGGCGCATATCTTTCATATCGATACGTTTTGCTTCCAAAAGCTGCCTCAAACCAACGCGATTCTCCATCTGTATGCTTGATGCCACGTTGAGTAGCTGCTGATCACTCATCGTTTCTACTCGCAGTCTTTCGTTGCCCCGACTTGCCTGTGACTGCGTCTTTTCATCACCTGAATCAGCCGCGTATGATTCTGCAGATCGCGGCGCAGCGGACACTTCATTTTCTTCATCAGGAATTGCTTCGGCTACTTTTCCGCCCAAAATAACCGGCGCTTCGGCCGCAGGGACTGCCGTTATCTCGTCGACGCCTTTCGTATCGATCACTTTCTCAAACGCTTCTTCATGCCGGGCAAATTCGTCTTTTTCAGCTGCCATCGTCTCTGCAGCCGCTTTCGCTTCCTCAGCTACCGCTTTTTTATCGATTTCAGGAGCCTCTTTTTCCACAGTATCTTCCATGGACTGCTGGCTGGCCGCCGCTTCACGAACTTCAGATTCTGCTTTATCAAGTTGCTGCGTCAAGCGGCTGAGGTCTGCTTCTTGCTGATCAATCGTTCGTTCTTGCGCGTCTATCTGCGGCTGCATACGAGCTTCAGTGCGCTTTCGTCCACCTCGGCGACCAAGCATATACCCGACAGCGCCTGCTGCGGCGATCTTCGGACCAATGCGACGTGAAGACGTATCATCGGTCTCTTCATCATCAGGATCAGTATCAAGTGGCGGCGTTGGCGGCAAATTTTGTTGCTGGTTCGGATTGAAAGGTGGCTGTGGCGGCTGTGGTGGGGTTGGAGGGGTTGGCGGCGGAGTTGGTGGTTGCGTCGGTGGCTGCGGAGGACGAGGTGGCTGGGTTGGAGGTGGCGTTGGCGGAACCGGAGGCGGTGTAACAGGTGTTCCTGGCTCTTCTTCTGCTACCGATTCCTGCACGTCCAGCACACCTTCTTCGCCGTTCGATTCGGCATCAAGTTCGACTTCTACTTCCTCAAGGGTTGCATCTGGGATCGGATTTTCCAGCACTTCTTCTCGCGCGTTTTCAATTGCATTGGTTGGCGGTTCACCCTCATGAAGCTTGTCACGCACCCCCTCAAGGAGCTCTGCATCAGCGAGTAATTCTCCCACTTGCTGCGGCTCGCTTGCTGTAATTTCTTCGTCAACTTGTTCGATTCGTTCTTCTACAGCTGCATCGAATTGCTCATTCTCAACACTTTCGCTCGCTGGATCAGTTTCAGCGGAGTCAGTTGATTCAGGGTTTAAATAAACATTCGCGAGTGGGTCAGCAGTCTTCTCTTCTGGCTTGCCGGCATCATCATCCACTTCAACAACGCCTTCTTCGGCGCCGAACCATTCCATAATTGATTTGGGCTTTTCTTCATCAGCCTCTTTGTCTTTATCTTTGGAGAACGCTTCAAATAAGCTCTTCCCCCGTTCGGCCTTCGCTTCAACTTCATCGTCATCATCTTTTTCAAGATCAGCATCATCAACTTCCCACTTCTTCTTGTGCTCTTCAGCATCGTCGGAGTTGTTGTCAGAAAATCCTTCTAATCCAGTAGCCATAACAGATGTAGTCTAGCACTTTTTACATCATTTCACTATTGCCATATGCTTTTCTTGCAAATGTGATATTTGTCACGAAGCGCATAAAATGCTTGCGCTGGCCTTGTGAAAGGAGTACCATTGTGAAACCTTTTAAAAATTTCTATACATACGAACGGCAAGTCGTGAGCTTCATATGTGGCTTTCGTGTTCAGAGTATTACAGGAAGAATGCAGGTGGAGTTTTCTCTGGTGGAGGCTATGCATACTGCATAGGAGACAGCAGAAAAACACCAGCTGCGTCTTACCTGACTGCTCTGAAGCGAAATTGCACATGTGAAACTCGCGGCGCATTAGCCCGGTCCAATTTGAAATAAAAAGAGACGATAAGGTACAGGAGTCACAAGTGAAATCACTCGCTCGCGAGACGCTGCGAATTTATTTTCAGGCAGCCCTGGAGTATAAGGGCTATGTTATCGGCTTGCTTCTTTGGATGCCGGTACTTATTGTGCTGCACCAGATTATCCCACCCTTTATCGTAGCTAACGTTCTCGACCGACTCGCCGAAGGCTCATTCACTCCTGGCGATGTCTGGGGCA